>CAMZLD010000001.1 GCA_947311635.1 uncultured Flavobacteriaceae bacterium
AAAAAATTACGGTGGCACCTTGGTCACGCAATTGTAATATTTCGTCTTTAATTACATTGGCATTGATTGGATCAAATCCAGAAAAGGGTTCGTCAAAAATTAACAATTTGGGTTTGTGTAAAACCGTAATAATAAATTGTACTTTTTGTGCCATTCCTTTAGAAAGGTCTTGTACTTTTTTATGCCACCAATCTGTAATTTCAAATTTTTCAAACCAATATTTAAGGCGTTTTTTTGCATCATTTTTTGTCATGCCTTTTAATTGTGCTAGATAAATGGCTTGCTCTCCTACTTTCATGTTTTTATATAAACCACGTTCTTCTGGTAAATATCCTATTGCTGCTATATGTTTTGGTTGCAAAGGTTCATTATCTAAATAGATACGTCCACTATCTGGCAAGGTAATCTGGTTGATAATACGTATTAAAGATGTCTTTCCTGCTCCGTTGGGACCAAGGAGTCCGAAAATACTTCCTTTGGGGACTTTTATAGAAACATTATTAAGCGCTGTAAAATCGCCATATTGTTTTACTATATTTTCGGCTACTAATAAATTTTGCATTGTTTATATTAATTTTAATAAAGTTTTTTGTCTATAATTTTGCTGTAATAATCTTGTAAAAAGGCTTTACATGCAAGTTCTACTTCTAGCATTTCTTTATTTTTATTGTTGATTAAATTATGCTTTAACGATTTATCATGTATATCAAAGATGCCTAAAGTTTTATTTCCATCAAAAGTACAAATATAATTTCCGCGTTGCATTTGGTACTGCAAACCGCTATAATTGATTGCAAAAGGTTTTACCAAAGTGTCATTTACTAAACTTCTACCCCAACTTCTAAAAGGTTTATCATAACCAATCATATTAAGAATGGTAGGATAAATATCTATTTGTTGTGCTAAATTATTAGAAGATCCTGCCAAGCTGTTATTTGGTTTATAAAATAAAATGGGCACCGTATTTCTATTCATTACCTTACTGTATTCTTTGTATTGAATTTGATTGCTATGATCTGCTGTAATAACAAAAATAGTGTTCTCAAACCAAGGTTCTTTTTTAGCAGCTTCAAAAAATTTCTTAAAAGCATGGTCTGTATAACCAACACATTGATGAATGGGGAGTTTTCCCTTCGGAAAAACATTTTCATAAGCCTTCGGAACAATATAAGGTTCGTGAGAAGATAGCGTAAAAATAGTGCTGAAAAAAGGTTGTTTTTTAGTGTCTAATTCCTTTTTCATGAATTGCATAAAAGGCTCATCCCAAATACCCCAAAAACCATCAAAATTATTTTCATTATTGTATGCTTCTCTGCCGTAATAATGATCAATTCCTAAAATATTTCCGAAGCCCAAAAAACCCATAGAACCATTAGAAGCTCCATGAAAGAAAGAAGTATCATAACCTTCTTCTTTTAAACAAGAAACTAATGATTGAATCTTTTGCTTTGCGTATACAGATGATGTAAATGCATCATGAAAAGAGGGTATACCTGCTAAAACAGAAGACATGCCATGAATTGATTTATAGCCATTTGCAAAAGCATTTGTAAATATTAAACTGTGTTGTGCCAAAGAATCTATAAAAGGGGTGTAACTTTTAAATTCTTTAATAGAAGTATTTTTATTAAAAGCGCCAAGGTATTCTTTTCCGTAACTTTCAACAATAAATAATACAATATTTGGTCGAGACTTTTCAAGATTATGAAATGCTTTTAACGGTCTAAAAAGGGTGTCAATCTTTTTTTCTGAAATTCCAAAATTCTTTTTCTTAAAACTATTTACACGTGCAGTTCGTATCAAAGCAAAAGGCGTATTTAAAACCAAGTCTGCGTGTTCTGGTTTAGAAACATACCTATTAGCATCTACCATATTAATAGGTCTTGTACTCTTTTTAAAGTCACCGCCTCTAATAGCACCAACCATTAACGTAGCAATCATCAAAAGCATTAAAATGGAAATAGATATATATTTTAATGGGTGTACCGTATTCTTAATAAAAGGAATACTTACTTTTTTATACAACCAATACCATAAAAAAGACACTAGAAAAAACAATACAAAGACATGCCAATAATGATAAATGAAGCTAACTAGTAAAGTAGATTGATTTTTTTCATTTTTTGTGGCATTATAAATAGAAAGTGTTGTTCTGCTAAAGTTATACTTATAGTAAATAAAATCAATAAAATTAGTAGCATAAGCTAGTAAATTTGTAGTAAAATAGACAAGCATTAGCATTTTTTGATACCATTGACGTGTATTTATAAAAAAAGGTACAATAGACAATAAAATAAAAAGAGCGTTTACATACAAAATAGCCGACGTATCAAAAGTAAGTCCATAATATGATATTTTAAAAAAAGAAGAAATAGAATCTACATGCAGCAAATCTGCATTATAAAAATAAAACAATACCCTTGCAATAAAATAAAAAACATAAGCCAAAAGAATACGGTACACTACTAATTTATATTCTTGAGCTCTCAATAAAAATTTCATGAATTCATTTGTTTTTTGAAGTGTACAAATATAACTAATTAAGCGCAGTAAAAAATAAATAAATACTATGCATGCATAACTTTTTTAAAAATACTATGCGTGCATAGTATTTTTTTTATATCTTTGAGAACTCAACATATTAAATGAATAAAAAAACTTCCATAGATCATCAATTAAGAGCCACCTGGCAAGCCGTTGCTAAAATGTACAACGAAGAAGCATCACAACATGGTAGCACCATGGCAACAGCCTTTGCACTATTAAATATAGATGCAGAGAAAGGCACGCCTTCAACAGCGTTAGGCCCATTAATGGGAATGGAACCAACAAGTCTTTCAAGAATTCTTAAAACATTAGAAGATAAAAGCTTAATTTGTAGAGAAAAAAATCCAGAAGATGGAAGAAGTGTTTTTATAAAATTGACTAACTTCGGAAAAGAAATGCGCGAAATCTCAAAAAAAACGGTATTTCAATTCAATGATAAAATAAGAGAACATCTTACAGAAGAAGAATTAACAACCTTTTTTAAAGTAACAACAACCATAAATAAACTCATAGCTGACAAAGTGATATTTAATAACATCAAAAAGAAAGCTGTATAAATCAAAATCAAACACATGACAAGAAGAATAAAAAAAGTAGCAGTCATCGGTTCAGGAATCATGGGAAGCGGTATTGCTTGCCATTTTGCCAACATTGGTGTCGATGTTTTATTACTAGACATTATACCTAGAGAATTAACCGATAAAGAAAAATCCAAAGGCCTAACACTAGAAGACAAAGTAGTACGTACCAGATTGGTTAATGACCATTTAAAAAACGCTTTAAAATCAAAACCTTCACCAATTTATTCACAAAAATTTGCAAATAGAATTACTACAGGTACTATTGAAGATGATATTGCAAAAATTAAAGATGCTGATTGGATTATTGAAGTTGTTGTAGAACGCTTAGACATTAAAAAAATAGTTTTCGAAAACATAGAAAAACACAGAACCCCTGGTACTTTAATCACATCGAACACTTCTGGTATTCCCATTAAATTTATGAGCGAAGGTAGAAGCGAAGATTTTCAGAAACATTTTTGCGGAACACACTTTTTTAACCCTGCTCGCTATTTAAAATTATTCGAAATTATTCCAGGACCAAAAACATCAAACGAAGTCTTAGACTTTTTAAATGGTTATGGAGAAAAATTCTTAGGAAAAACTTCTGTCGTTGCCAAAGATACACCTGCATTTATAGGTAACAGAATAGGTATTTTTAGCATCATGAGTTTATTTCATGCTGTAAAAGAGATGGACTTAACTGTAGAAGAAGTAGACAAACTTACTGGCCCCGTAATTGGCAGACCAAAATCTGCTACTTTTAGAACTGTAGATGTAGTTGGGTTAGATACCTTAGTACATGTTGCAAATGGCATTGCAGAAAACTGCCCTAATGACGAACGTCATGAATTATTTAAGCTTCCTAGCTTTATCAACACTATGATGGAGAATAAATGGTTGGGCAGCAAAACGGGACAAGGTTTTTATAAAAAAACTAAAAATGCCGAAGGCAGAAAAGAAATCTTAACATTAGATCTAGACACTTTAGAATATAGAAGTAAAAAAAGGGCGAAATTTGCAACCTTAGAACTCACAAAAACCATCGACAATGTTGCTGATCGTTTTAAAGTATTGGTAAAAGGCAAAGACAAAGCTGGTGAGTTTTACCGTAAAAGCTTTGCCGCTTTATTTGCTTATGTTTCAAATAGAATTCCAGAAATTACAGACGAAATCTATAAAATTGACGATGCCATGAAAGCTGGATTTGGCTGGCAACACGGTCCGTTTCAAATATGGGACGCCATTGGTGTAGCAGAAGGAATCGAAATCATGAAAGCAGAAGGACTAGCACCTAACAAATGGGTAACCGAAATGTTAGCTTCTGGAAATACTTCTTTTTATGATGTGAAAAATGGCGCAACATATTGCTATGATATTCCGAAGAAAACACAACAAAAAATACCTGGGCAAGATGCTTTTATTATCTTAGACAATATTCGTAAATCTAAAGAAGTCTTTAAAAACGCAGGTGTTGTAATAGAAGATTTAGGAGATGGTATTTTAAATTTAGAATTTCAATCTAAAATGAACACCATAGGTGGTGATGTACTAGCAGGTATTAATAAAGCAATAGACTTAGCCGAAAAAGATTTTCAAGGATTGGTTGTTGGAAATCAAGCTGCAAACTTTTCTGTTGGTGCCAATATCGGTATGATTTTTATGCTCGCTGCAGAACAAGAATATGACGAACTAAATGCTGCTATCAAATACTTTCAAGATACCATGATGCGTATGCGTTACTCTGCAATACCAACAGTATCTGCACCACACGGAATGACACTTGGTGGTGGGTGCGAATTATCTATGCACGCAGATAAAGTAGTGGCTGCAGCTGAGACTTACATAGGGCTAGTAGAGTTTGGTGTTGGTGTAATTCCAGGTGGTGGTGGTTCTAAAGAAATGGCATTAAGAGCTTCAGATACCTTTAAAAAAGGTGATGTAGAACTAAATACATTACAAGAACATTTCTTAACTATAGGTATGGCAAAAGTAGCAACTTCTGCTTACGAAGCCTTTGATATGGGAATACTTCAAAAAGGAAAAGATGTAGTTATTGTAAATAAAGACCGACAAATTGCTACCGCTAAAGCACACGCTTTATTAATGGCAGAAGCAGGTTATACACAACCTGTTTTAAGAAAAGATGTAAAAGTCTTAGGAAAACAAGCATTGGGCATGTTCTTAGTTGGAACAGATTCTATGGAAGCAAGTAAATATATTAGCGAACATGACCACAAAATAGCCAACAAACTTGCCTATGTAATGGCAGGTGGTGATTTATCAGAGCCAACCTTGGTGAGCGAACAATACTTATTAGATTTAGAAAGAGAAGCCTTTTTAAGCTTATGTACAGAACGTAAAACCCTAGAACGCATACAACACATGTTAAAAACAGGAAAACCACTTCGCAATTAAAAATTGCTCAAGTGGTTAGTCTCCAGTTATTAGTTTTTAGTGAAGAATTTCACAGACTAACAACTAAATACTAACAACTAAACACTAAAATAATGAAAACAGCATATATAGTAAAAGCATACAGAACAGCAGTTGGTAAAGCACCAAAAGGCGTATTCAGATTTAAAAGAACCGATGAGTTGGCAGCAGAAACCATTCAATACATGATGAATGAACTGCCTAACTTTGACAAAAAACGCATCGACGATGTTATAGTTGGTAATGCAATGCCAGAAGGCGCACAAGGGCTAAACATGGCGCGTTTAATTTCATTAATGGGATTAGAAATAATAGACGTACCAGGAGTTACGGTAAATCGATTTTGCTCTTCGGGCGTAGAAACCATTGCAATGGCAACGGCAAAAATTCAAGCAGGAATGGCAGATTGTATTATTGCTGGTGGCGCAGAAAGCATGAGTGCCGTACCAATGACAGGGTTTAAACCAGAATTAAATTACGATATAGCAAAATCTGGCCATGAAGACTATTACTGGGGAATGGGAAATACAGCAGAAGCTGTCGCCAACAAATACAATATTTCTAGAGAAGATCAAGATGCTTTTGCTTACAACTCTCATATGAAAGCTTTAAGAGCCCAAGCAGAAAATCGTTTTCAAGATCAAATTGTACCCATAGATGTTGAACAAGTATATGTTGATGCAAACGGTAAAAAAGCAACTAAAAAATATACTGTAACAAAAGACGAAGGCCCAAGAAAAGGTACCAGCAAAGAAGTCTTAGCCAAATTAAGAGCTGTATTTGCGGCTGGCGGAAGTGTAACTGCCGGAAACTCCTCTCAAATGAGTGATGGCGCTGCTTTTGTACTTATTATGAGTGAAAAATTAGTAAAAGAATTAAACCTAGAACCAATTGCACGTCTTGTAAATTATGCTGCTGCTGGTGTAGAGCCAAGCCTTATGGGAATTGGACCCGTAAAGGCAATTCCGAAGGCCTTAAAACAAGCAGGTCTAAAACAATCAGACCTAGAACTTATAGAACTAAATGAAGCTTTTGCCTCACAATCTTTAGCAGTAATTAGAGAATTAGATTTAAATCCAGACATTATTAATGTAAATGGAGGAGCTATTGCATTGGGGCATCCTTTAGGATGTACAGGTGCAAAGTTATCGGTTCAATTATTTGATGAAATGCGCAAACGTAATATGCAAGGTAAATATGGAGCAGTAACTATGTGTGTTGGAACAGGGCAAGGTGCCTGCGGAATTTTTGAATTTTTGAAGTAAACCTTTTCTTTTGAAAAGAGATAAAAAAAGAGATCAATAATTTTAGCGTAAAATTGGACTAATTAAACATCATTATAAAAATAATATTAATAACCTTGATTAAAGTATTTAAAGAATAGTCAAAAGCACTTAAAATAAACTAAAATAGTCTATTGCTCTCTATTCTTTTTTCTTTAATCTATAAAAAATAAAAAAATGGCAGATTTATTAAGAGGCGGACAATTTCTTGTAAAAGAAACAGCATGTGAAGACATCTTTATTCCAGAAGATTTTTCAGAAGAACAGCAAATGATGCGAGATTCTGTAAAGGAATTCGTAGACAGAGAAATTTGGCCAAACAAGGCACAATTTGAAAAGAAAGATTATGCTTTAACAGAATCTTGCATGCGTAAAGCAGGCGAAATGGGATTTTTAAGCATCTCTGTTCCAGAAGAATATGAAGGAATGGGCTTAGGTTTTGTAGACACCATGCTTGTTTGTGATTATATTTCTGGTGCAACAGGGTCTTTTAGTACTGCCTTTGGTGCACATACTGGCATTGGTACCATGCCAATTACACTTTATGGTACTGAAGAACAAAAGAAAAAATATGTACCAAAACTTGCAAGTGGCGAATGGTTTGGCTCATATTGTTTAACAGAACCAGGTGCAGGTAGTGATGCTAACTCTGGTAAAACAACAGCAACACTTACTGAAGACGGTAAAAACTACCTTATCAATGGTCAGAAAATGTGGATATCAAATGCTGGCTTTTGTAATCTAATGATTGTTTTTGCTCGAATAGAAAATGATAAATATATTACAGGTTTTATTGTAGAATACGATAAAAATAATCCTAACGGAATTACCATGGGAGAAGAAGAACACAAATTAGGTATTCGAGCTTCTTCTACAAGACAAGTATTTTTTAACGACACTAAAGTACCTGTAGAAAACATGCTTTCTACAAGAGGTAATGGTTTTAAAATTGCTATGAATGCTTTAAATGTTGGGCGAATAAAACTAGCTGCAGCTTGTTTAGATGCACAACGTAGAGTAATTACAGAATCTGTAAAATACGCAAACGAGCGTGTGCAATTTAAAACACCTATTGCTAAATTTGGTGCCATTCGCCAAAAAATAGCAGAAATGTCTACCAATTGTTGGGTTGGAGAATCTGCAAGTTATAGAGCCGCAAAAAACATTCAAGACCGCATTGAATTAAGAGCAAATAACGGAAAAGACACACATCAAGAAGCCGAATTAAAAGGTGTAGAAGAATATGCTATTGAGTGTTCTATCTTAAAAGTTGCGGTGTCTGAATACACACAACATTGTACAGACGAAGGTATTCAAATATTTGGTGGTATGGGCTTTTCTGAAGAAACGCCTATAGAATCTGCTTGGCGTGATGCACGTATTGCCCGTATCTATGAAGGTACCAACGAAATTAATAGAATGCTAAGCATTGGTATGATGATTAAAAAAGCAATGAAAGGTCATGTAGATTTATTAGGACCCGCAAAAGCTGTGGCAGATGAATTATTAGGCATCCCTTCTTTTGAAACTTTTGATTATTCAGTATTATTTGCAGAAGAAAAACACATCATTAAAAACCTTAAAAAATTATTTTTAATGGTTGCAGGTGCTGTACTACAAAAATATGGTGAAAAAATTGATGAACACCAACAATTAATGTTAGCATCTTCAGATATTTTAATCCAAATATACATGGCAGAATCTGCTATTTTACGAGCAGAAAAATTAGCAAAAAGAAATGGTGAAGAAGCTAGCAAAGAGCAAATTGCAATGGCAAAACTAAATTTATTTCATGCCATAGATGTTATTGAAACAGCAGGTAAACACTCTATTATTTCTTTTGCCGAAGGAGATGAACAACGAATGATGTTAATGGGCTTAAAAAGGTATTTAAAATACAACAACATGCCTAACATTATTGAGTTAAGAAACATTATTGCAGACAAAGTAACTGCAGAAAATGGCTATTGTTTTTAAGAAAATTAATTCTATAATTAAAAAGCGCAACCAATTTGGTTGCGCTTTTTTTAATTATTGTAAAGTGAAATATTAATCTTCTTTTACTTCTTCAAAATCAACATCTTGTACATCATCTGTAGTATCTGTAGCATCTTCTGTTGGTGCAGCTCCTGCCCCATTTGCTTGCGCCTCTTGTTCTGCTTTGTACATTTCTTCTGATGCAACTTTCCAAGCTTCATTGATCTTTTCCATGGCGGTATCAATTTGAGCAAGGTCTTTAGATTCGTGTGCTTTTTTCAAGTCTTCTAAAGCAGTTTCTATAGGTCCTTTTTTATCGTCAGATAATTTATCGCCAAATTCTTTTAATTGCTTTTCTGTTTGAAAAATCATTTGATCTGCACCATTAATTTTCTCTGCAGTTTCTTTTGCTTTAGCATCTGCTTCTGCATTTGCTTCTGCTTCTGCTTTCATCTTTTTGATTTCTTCTTCAGTCAAACCAGAAGAAGCTTCAATACGAATATCTTGAGATTTTCCTGTTGCTTTATCAGTTGCAGAAACTTTTATAATTCCGTTAGCATCAATATCAAAAGTTACTTCAATTTGTGGTGTTCCTCTTTGTGCTGGCGGTATGCCATCTAAATGAAAACGACCTATTGTTTTATTATCTGCTGCCATGGCACGCTCTCCTTGCAACACATGAATTTCTACAGATGGCTGATTGTCTGCTGCGGTAGAAAATACTTGTGATTTTTTTGTAGGTATTGTTGTATTGGCTTCAATCAACTTGGTCATTACATTTCCCATGGTTTCAATCCCTAAAGAAAGTGGCGTAACATCTAATAACAATACATCTTTTACATCTCCTGTTAAGACACCTCCTTGAATGGCCGCTCCTAAAGCAACAACCTCATCTGGATTTACACTTCTGTTTGGCGCTTTTTTAAAGAATTTTTCTACAGCTTCTTGTACTGCTGGTATTCTTGTAGATCCACCAACTAATATTACTTCATCAATATCGCTTGTAGACAAACCTGCTGCTTTTAAAGCAGTATCACATGGCTCTATGGTTCTTTTAATTAAATCGTCAATTAATTTTTCGAAAGCTGCTCTTGTTAAAGTACGCACTAAATGTTTTGGTCCACTAGCTGTTGCGGTAACATACGGTAAATTGATTTCTGTTGAAGTTGCACTTGAAAGTTCTATTTTTGCTTTTTCTGATGCTTCTTTTAAACGTTGTAGAGCCATTGGATCTTTACGTAAGTCGATTCCTTCTTCTTTTTCAAATTCGTCTGCTAACCAGTTGATAATTTTTTCGTCTACATCATCACCTCCTAAATGTGTATCTCCGTCTGTAGATAACACTTCAAAAACACCATCTCCTAATTCTAGTATTGATACATCATGTGTACCGCCACCAAAATCAAATACTACAATTTTTTGATCTTGCCCTTGCTTATCTATTCCGTAAGCTAATGCTGCAGATGTAGGCTCATTAATAATACGTTCTACTTTTAAACCTGCAATTTCTCCAGCTTCTTTTGTTGCTTGTCGCTGCGCATCATTAAAATAAGCTGGCACTGTAATTACAGCTCTAGATACAGACGTACCTAGGTAATCTTCGGCAGTTTTTTTCATTTTCTGTAAAATCATTGCAGATAATTCTTGTGGTGTATATAAACGACCATCAATATCTACTCTTGGCGTATCATTATCTCCTTTAACTACTTTATAAGGTACACGGTCTGCTTCTTTTTTAGATTCAGAATACTTATTACCCATAAAACGTTTAATAGAGTAAACTGTTTTTGTAGGGTTGGTAACTGCTTGTCGTTTTGCAGGATCTCCTACTTTAATTTCTCCGCCTTCTACAAAGGCAATTACAGATGGTGTTGTTCTTTTACCTTCTGCATTTGGGATTACAACAGCTTCATTACCTTCCATTACAGAAACACAAGAATTTGTTGTACCTAAATCGATTCCTATTATTTTAGACATAATTTATATTTTTTTAATTGTTTTTAATTTTATTGTACTGCTTGCTTAATGTCAATTTGTATGCCATTCAATTTTTTGGCAGAAAATAATTTAGATTACTTCTTTAAAATGTCATATTGTCAGTTGTTGATAAAAATTAAAAAAAATCATCCTTCAAATTATATAATTTACTATATTTGAGAAGGATATAACCAATTTATTAATTTAAAAATAGAATACTCATGAGTAAATTAGACGAAAAAGTAGCATTGTACAAAAAATTTATGGATGACAGAAATTTTAGATCAAACACTGATTTATTAAAAGCTGTAACCAAAGGATTAGGTCCTTCAATTTACAAAGCAGATGCCGAAACTGTTTCTGGATCTGACCCAAAAGAGTTAGAAACTGTTAAGAAAAATTATTTAATCAAAAAATTAGGATTAAAAGATAGTGCAGAATTAGATGCAGCTATCGCAGAAGTAATGGAAAGAATTGGTAAATCTGAAAGAAAAAAATACAGAGCCGTAGTTTATTATATGCTTATGAAAAAATTTGATAAAGAATCTGTTTACGGTTTTTAATACTCAAATCACCTAACTAAACATTAAAACCTATGTAATTTACATAGGTTTTTTTTATGATTTTAGAAAACTACCGAGTAAATACCAATTCTGTATTAGTAGAAATGTTTGCATCAAAAGCATAGCCAGCGGTATTAAATTGCTTTACACTTTCTAAATCATTTATAGCGTTATCAATAATAAAACGCGTCATTAAGCCTCTCGCTTTTTTTGCATAAAAACTTATGACTTTTAATTTTCCGTTTTTATAATCTTTAAAAATAGGTGTAATTAATTTTGAATGAAGTTGCTTTGGTTGCACTACTTTAAAATATTCATTACTTGCTAGATTTAACAAAATTTCTTTTGAATTCATTTCTTGATTTAAAGCTTCGGTTATAGTGGTATTCCAAAATTTATATAAATTGCTGTGACTACCAACTTTTAACTTAGTACCCATTTCTAGGCGATAGGGTTGCATTAAATCTAATGGTTTTAAAATACCGTATTGCCCAGAAAGTATACGAACGGTTTGATGCATAAAATCAATTTTAGAAATATCAATAGTATTGGCATCTAAACCAACATAGACATCTCCTTTAAAAGCATAGATGGATTGTTTTGCATTTTTTGGTGTAAAAGGAAGGTTCCAATCTTGATTGCGTTGCCAATTTAAGGTGCTCAATTTGAGTGAAAGTTTCATAAGCTCAGAAAGCTGCTTTGGACTTTTCTTTTTAAGTACCGCATTTAGCTTAGCTGCTTCTTGTAAAAAAGTAGGTTGTGTATATTCTGTTGTAGGTGACTTAGTTTCAAAATCTAATGTCTTTGCTGGTGATAAAACTATTTTCATCTGGTAAAAATACAATTTGCATGTGAGTATACAAATTTAGAGTTTATATTTAGTAGTGTCCGTCTAAAGACATAAGACCGTTTCACTATTAGACGAAAGATAAAAGATTTGAATGTAACTATACAATAAACAGTTATAGAGCTCAGTAGATAACTGCAAAGGTTTATTTAAATTTAAAATACTTATTTATAGAGCTTTATAAATATGCTTTTTGTCAGTTCGAGCGCAGTCGAGAACTATTGA
>CAMZLD010000002.1 GCA_947311635.1 uncultured Flavobacteriaceae bacterium
ATACTTTTTTGCCAATACGAAGAACGAAAAAACTGTTTCTATTCTAAATTAAAAAAATGTTTAATCATATAAATTGTTTAAAATTATTGCATTATAGAATATGTTGGATACGTTTCTGCTAAAAAATTATCAGCTTGTTTTGGAATAACAACTAATGTGATATAAGCTATTAAAAATGCCGCTACATAAACTATGGCAAATAATAGCGCTGTCCATTGGTTCTCTAAATGTTTTGCGCTTTCAGAAATATTAAATATATTAGAAACAAAAACAAGTAAATTTGCAGACGTTGTTGAGAAAATCATTTCTTCTAGCATCCATTTTTTATTTGTCTTTTGAAAGCGCTGTTTAAATTCTTTTCTAAGCTTAGAAAACCCTACAATAACGAATATAAAAAAGAACCCTAGCAATGAGTAGAAAATTATAGCTCCCGAAGGCTGCATAAATAGTTTTTGAAAAATGAATACACTACCAAGGGTAATGATAATTTTAGGCAACCTAAACCACTCTTTTACAAAAGACCACATTATTTTTAAGTACTTCTTACTCATGGCTTTTTGACGTTTTTCTACCACGTCCATAAAGCCAAAAATACCAAATTTTTTAAAAGAGATATCTCTTGCATTTTCAAAAGAAAGTGTTGGCTTTTCTTGCCAAATAGTTTCTATATCATTCGCTAAATGATCTACCAATTCAGTTTGCACATCGTAATACTCAACATAATGTTGGCGCGTAAATGTGTATAATTGTTCTATGTGACTTTTTGTTAACTCCATTTTACTCTAAACTAAATGAAGGATTTACCAATTGTTGCATGGTATTTATAAATGTTTGCATCTCTGCTAAACGGCTTATGGTTTCTTTAGTGCCATGCTCTGTGAGCTTGTAATATTTTCGAAAACGATTGCCAATATTTAAAACCTCTACATCTAAAATACCTTCGGCTTCTAATTTGTGTAACGCAGGGTACAAAGCGCCTTCTGTAATGTTTAATTTACCATGCGTCAACGTCTTTACTTTTTGCGTTATTTCGTAACCATACATTTTGTTGTTTTCTGCCAACAACTTTAAAATAATGGTCTGTAAAGAACCTTTATATAATTTTTGATTTGCCATAACACTTTGTGTATTGAAAACAAATATATACATAATTTTCTTATGTATAAATCACTTAGGTGTATTTTTTGTTACAATAGACGACAGATATTGCTATTTTGTTTCTTATTTTTGCTGTTCAATTAAATTTTTCATGGCACAGTTTTATTCCTTAACTATTAAAGAAATCATTAAAGAAACAGCAGATGCTGTTTCCATCCTTTTTGAGATTCCAACAGCACTCCAAAAAGATTATACATTTGTAGCTGGACAATACATTACCATTAAAACAATGCTACACGAAAAAGAATTACGAAGGTCTTATTCTATTTGTTCTTCTCCTAACGCCAACGAATTACGCATTGCTATCAAAGCAGTAGCTAACGGCACTTTTTCTGTACATGCTGTTAACAATTTAAAAGTAAGAGATACGCTTGAAGTTTCGACTCCAGAAGGACGTTTTATACTAGAAACCAATGCTAAAAATGCTAAAAACTACATTGCTTTTGCTGCAGGAAGTGGTATTACACCAATTTTTTCTATGATGCAAGCGGTACTAGAAAATGAGCCTGAAAGTCATTTTTATTTAATCTTCGGAAATAAAAAACCAGAAACCATCATTTTTAAAGAAGCCTTAGAACAATTAGCTAGACAAAATAAGCAGCTACACCTAGGTTATGTTTTTAGTCAATCACCACAAGAAAATGCATTATTTGGACATATAGATACCGGAAACACAAATTATTTTATCAAAAACATATGGAAAGGTATTTCTTTTGATAGCGCTTATCTTTGTGGTCCATCACAAATGATTACTACTGTTTCTGAAACCTTGCAAAGCAATGGCTTTGATACTAAAAATATACATTTTGAATTATTTACCAGCGAAGCTTCCGAAGAAAAAAAAGAAAGTAATAGCCTTTTATCTGAAGGGAAAACAACGGTTACTGTTATAGTAGATGACGAAACCTTTACTTTTGAAACCGATGCTAAAAAGAGCTTGCTAGATAGTGTTTTAAAAGAAGATATTGATGCACCATACTCTTGTCAAGGTGGTATTTGTAGTAGCTGCATTGCAAAAGTAACTAGCGGAACCGCTGTAATGGAAAAAAATAGCATTTTAACAGATAGCGAAGTTGACGAAGGTTTAATTTTAACTTGCCAAGCACATGCTACAAGCGCCGAGATAACTATAGATTACGACGAAGCCTAAAAAAATAACATGGATATTTATCAAATAAAAGATGCTTTACTTATTGGCTTTGCCTTAGCCTTTATGATTGGTCCTGTGTTTTTTATTCTTCTTCAAACAAGTATTACCAAGGGTTTTAGGGCTGCATTGGTTTTTGATATTGGTGTTATTTTAGGCGATATTGCCTTTATTTTATTGGCATATTACGGAAGCCGCTCTTTGTTAGAACGTATTAAAGACGATCCTCGATTATTTTACATTGGGGGCGCCATTTTATTTGTTTATGGTTTAATTACTTTTTTAGACAAAGAAGATAAAGAACCTCTTACTGAAGGAAATCTTGAATCTATTCCAGAAAATAATTACACTAAACTCATTATAAAAGGTTTTTTTCTGAATTTTATCAATATCGGTGTTCTTGCTTTTTGGCTAGGCATGCTGGTTGTAATTGGTCCAACTTTAGATATGAAACCAAGTAGTATTGCAGAATATTTTGGTTTTATTTTATTGGGCTATTTTAGTACCGATGTCGGAAAAATATTTCTTGCCAAACAACTAAAAAATAAACTTACACCAGCCATTAGCTATAAAATTAAACGCGGCATGGGTATTTTGCTAATGCTTATAGGTATCATTATGGCTGCCAAAGGATTTATTCCGAAGGAAAAATTTGACTTAAAAAAAGTGATTGAAAAGGTTGAAAATAGAAATTGATTTATAAAAAAAGCACCTAAAAATTTAGATGCTTTTTTACTTTATATTATTTAAGTTTACTTACCAAACGTATTGTTTGTTTTATCTATATCTGCTAATAAGCCAGAAGTGTCGATTTCTACAGATTTTACTACTTTATTTGCTGTAAATTGATAGGCAGGGTTTGCCCACGCCCAAGCTTCTACAACCGTAGCAGTTGTTGGTTTTTGACCCAACATCATACGCAACGGAATATAATAGTTTTCTGATGTTCCGTCGGTATAGGTTACTGTCAAATCTATTGGCATTGGCATGGTGCCAATCCGTTCTAGGTTTATTTGTTTTCCTTCTACATTTTTAATAGCATAATCTATGGTGTGTGTGGTTTGTGTCCACTCATTTAAATACCATCCTAATTGTACGCCCAATACTTTTTCTGCCGTACGTTTAATATCATTTGGTGTTGGATGCTTAAACCTAAAATCAGTAAAATATTTTTTTAAAGTTTTAGCTGTATTTTCTTTGCCTATAATATATTCTAATTGCCCTAGAAATAAGCACCCTTTTCCATAACTAGCCATGCTATAAGCTCTGTTGGTATTAAATCGGTCTGCGTGTGTTGACATAGATTCTTCTAGACCTTGCCCTACAACACCGTAATAATAATTATAAAGCCCTTCAATTGGGTTGTCTTTTCCTTCATTTAAAACAATATTTTCTGCAATGGAAGAAATATAGGTTGTAAAACCTTCATCCATCCAAGGGTGTTTACTTTCATTGGTTGCTAGTAAAAACTGAAACCATGTATGTGCCATTTCGTGTGCTGTTACGCCAACCAAACTTCCGAAGCTACGCTTGCCCGTAATTAAGGTACACATAGCATACTCCATACCGCCATCGCCTCCTTGAATGACAGAATATTGCTTGTAAGGATATGTGCCTATATGTTCACTATAATAATTCATCAAATCGGCAGTCTTCGGTTGTAATTTTTTCCAGCTTTGTTTTTCTTCTGAAGTTAAATTGTCTTTGTATAAAAAGTGTAGTATTGGTCCGTTTTTAACTTGATACGTATCATGTATATAATTGGCATCTGCTGCCCATGTAAAGTCATGTACGTTTGGTGCAACAAAATGCCAAGCTAATTTACCGTTTTGTACCTTTGGTGTTGTATTTTTAGCATAGCCATGTCCTATTTCTTGTGGGTTTTGTAAATAACCACTTCCGCCAAGAGTATAGTCTTTGTCTATGTGAATGGTAACATCAAAATCACCCCAAACACCATGAAATTCTCTTGCAATATAGGCATCTGCATGCCAACCTTCAATATCATATTCGGCTAATTTAGGATACCATTGTGTCATTGATAAGGCAACGCCTTCTTTGTTGTTTCTTCCGCTTCTTCGTATTTGCTTCGGAACTTGTCCGTCAAAAATCATTTCTAAAGTTGTAGATGCTCCTGGTTGTAATGGTTTGTTTAACACAACTTCTAGAATAGTACCTATAGTTTTGTGTTGTACTTTACCGCCGTCTTGTTGCAAGCTTGCAACTTTAATATAACCAATTTCTGAAGGTGTTAATTTAGATATTCTATCACCAACTCTACTGTCTGGATCTTTGATTGTTCTTGATCGAATATCCATTTCACTTCCTGGCTGAAAGGCATTAAAATACAAATGATAATACACTTTTTCTAGCACATCTGGAGAATTGTTTGTGTACACTAATTTTTGTTTTCCTTTATATTGGTAGTTATTGACATTCATGTCTATATCCATGTTGTAATCTACATGTTGCTGCCAATAGCCATTATTTATGGGATTGCTGCTAATAACTTTTGGAGGTGTTGCTGTTGGGGTTTTTGGACCGGTTTTAGAACTTCCGCAAGCTAAAAATAAGGTGCTGAGAAATACTGTTAAAAATATTTTTTTCATCTGTAAGAATATTAATTATACTAAAAACTGTCTGAAAAATACTCAATTTTTCAGACAGTTGTAATTCTATAACTGCTAAAAGCAATTTATTTTGACATACGTGCTGCCATTTGAACTGCTTGATATGCATTTACCACTTTACCAGAAACTGATAAATCTGCAAAAGGTACTTTTTCATCTTTTGTGCCTGGTTTTATCACATCGAAATTGATTTTAGTACCAGAGTCCATTAAAATATGTTTTACTTGACTTGCTGTCAATTTAGGGTAATATGAACGAATCATTGCTGCTACACCTGCAGTTGCTGGAGAAGCCATTGATGTACCACTAAACTTTTTGTATTCATTTTCTGGTGTTGTGGAATAAATTTTCACACCAGGAGCAAACACATCAACGTTAATTTTACCGTAGTTGGTAAAAGTTGCTGGTAAATGTTCATCATAACTAGAGCTCATTGCGCCAATGGTTATAAAATTATCAGAAATCTCTGTTAATAAATCTTTAGAATCCATCGGAAATGTTTTATCTACATCAATATTTAAGCTGCTATTTCCGGCTGCATTTACAATAAGAACATCATGTTTTGCTGCGTATTTAATTGCGTCCCAAACCCATTGTCTTTGTGGAGAAAATCCTTTACCAAAACTGGTGTTGATTACTTTTGCACCGTTATCTACAGCATATCGAATACCTAAAGCAACATCTTTATCATACTCATCTCCATCTGGCACTGTTCTAACAGCCATCATACGTACATTGTTTGCAATGCCATCCATACCAATACCATTATTTCTGCTTGCACCAATTATACCAGAAACGTGTGTTCCGTGCGCCTCGCTTTTTATTGAAGGAAAAGGTTTGTTATCACCATAGTTTGTAACGGAAATATCATTTGCATTATCATTTAATGGCTTTCTATAATCTGTATAATCTCCATTTAAAAGCGCTGTTGTGTTTGTAACTAACTTTGTTAATTCTTCTTTTGCCTGTGATAAAGATGATAAACCAAACCCATACATTTGCTTTGCAGCAGCAATGCTTTGTAACAACGCATCATCTGATGTTTGAATTTTTAAAACCTCTTCTTTTGTGTAGTCTTTTTTTCCGAAGTGTTTTGCCAAAGCATCATCTGCATTTGTTACTCCTTGTAACATAGCTTCATATCGCATTTTACTTTGTGCTGCTTTTGCAACTTCTGCTTCTTGTTTTTTCTTAGCTGCAGCATTTTCTTCTGGTGTTCCTAATGTTGGGTCATGTGCCATACGTTGGTACTCTAGGTTCTCTTTATAAACAGATCCTAAAAAATTCCAACCATTAATATCATCTATATATCCGTTTTTATCATCGTCAATACCATTACCAGCTATTTCGTCTTCATTGACCCAAGCAACATCTTTTAGATCTTCATGGCTTAAATCACTTCCAGAATCTACTACACCTACAATTACAGGTACAGATTTTTTGCCTGCTAAAAAAGCGTAGGCTTTTGCAGTACTCATACCTGGTATGGTGTCTGTTGCTAAATCTTTATGCATCCAGTTGTTTGCTTCTTCTTCTGTTAAAGCTGCTTTTTTAGCAGGAATGTTTACGACATAGTCTTTTACTACTATAGGTGCTGGTGGTGCTGACACTGTTTTTATAGCAGTTCCACAACTTGCTACTATCATTGCAACTACTGCGGTTGCTAACATGGGTTTTAAAATTTTCATTGGGTGTTTTATTTAATTAAATATTTCGTTAAATGTGTAGGTGTCTTTTAAGCGGACACCTTTTTCTGTATGTTGAACGGTGCAGAGCTCATGCTGTGCATCATGTTCTAAAAATAATAAATATTCGTTAGATGCTGCAACATCTAAAAAATGTTTTTTCTCGTCTAAAGTAACTAAAGGTCTAGTGTCATATCCCATTACATAAGGCAAGGGAATATGCCCAACTGTTGGCAATAAATCTGCCATAAACACAATCGTTTTTCCTTTGTACGTTATTTGAGGTAACATCATTTTTTCTGTGTGACCATCTGCCAAAAAGATATCGAAACCTAATTCAGAATTTTTAATTAATTTTTCTTTCTGAATGTTTACAAAATTTAGCTGGCCACTAGCTTCTATAGGATTTATATTTTCTTTTAAAAATGATGCCTTTTCTCTTGCATTGGGAACTGTTGCCCACAACCAATGACTTTCATTGGTCCAAAATTTGGCATTTTTGAAAGCAGTTTCATAACCTGTTTTATCTGTATTCCATTGGATGCTTCCACCACAATGATCAAAATGTAAATGTGTTAAAAACACATCTGTAATATCATCTTTATGAAATCCTAGTTTTTTTAAAGAGCTTTCTAATGAAAAATCTCCAAACAAATAGTAGTGAGAAAAAAACTTGTCGGACTGTTTGTTACCAACACCTGTATCTATCAATATTAATCGGTCACCATCCTCAATCAACATACAGCGCATGCTCATATCTATCAAATTATTGCTGTCGGCAGGATTTGTACGTTGCCATAACACTTTTGGTACAACGCCAAACATAGCGCCTCCGTCTAACTTAAAATTGCCCGTTTCTATTGGGTAGATTTTCATATTTCTTAATTTGCCTAGCAAATATCATAAAAAAATGCCAAAATACTGTTAAATAAAAGCAAAAAGGTGTTAATAAAACAAAAGCTGCTTCTATGTAAGAAACAGCTTTTTTGAGGTGTCGAGCGGATTCGAACCGCTGTAGATGGTGTTGCAGACCACTGCCTAGCCACTCGGCCACGACACCCAATAATTAGGATTGCAAATTTAACTATTTTTTAGCTTCGTGCAAGGTTTTTTTATGCTTTCCTCTTTTTAGACATTTTTACAGAGACCTTAGCAACGTTACCACCAATGGGCGGGTTTACTTTAGAAACACATACCGTTGCTTTATTTACCATCGATATTTCTATGAAAATTCTATCTAAAATACGCTGTGCAACATGCTCTAATAACTTTGCTCTAACAGCCATTTCTTCTTTTACAATCTTATTTAAATGTACATAATCAATGGTGTCTTTTAACAAATCTGTAGTAGCAGATTTTTTTAAATTTCCTTTTACCGTTAAATCAATGCTATATTCCGAGCCTATTTTACCTTCCTCTTCTAAACAGCCATGAAAAGCATATACTGTAATGGTATGTAATTTGATGATTCCCATCTAAATATTTTTTTTGACAAATATACATATCATAAATGGTAGATTGACAGATTAAAAAAATATTCTCATATTTGTGGTATACAATTTACCTATGCAGTTTCGTGAAAAATTTATTGTCATATCATTCTTGACATTAGCAGCTGTTGCTGCGATATATCAAATTTGGACACCTATTCTTTGGTCACTAATCATAATTATACCTATTGTTTTAATGGGTGTTTATGATTTAATTCAGAAAAAACACGCTATTCCTCGTAATTATCCTGTACTAGGAAGAATGCGCTATGTTTTAGAGTCTATTCGACCAGAAATTATGCAGTATTTTGTAGAGACAGATACGCAAGGAAGACCTTTAAATCGCATTTTTAGATCGTTAATTTATCAACGTGCAAAACGCTTGAATGATACAACGCCTTTTGGCACACAAATGAATGTTTACCGCTCTGGTTATGAATGGGTAGATCATTCAATGTATGCTCAAGGAACGAAAGAAATTGGCCCTTTTCCTAGGGTAAAAATTGGTGGCCCAGCTTGTTTGCAACCTTATGAATGTAGCTTACTAAATATTTCTGCAATGAGTTTTGGTTCTTTAAGTAAAAATGCAGTAATGGCCTTAAATAAAGGTGCTCAAATGGGTAATTTTGCTCACAATACAGGTGAAGGGGGGTTAAGTCCGTATCATTTAAAATATGGCGGTGATTTAATGTGGCAAATTGGTACTGGCTATTTTGGATGTAGAGATGAGCATGGAAATTTTGATGATGAAATTTTTAAAAAAGGAGCGCATAAAGAACAGGTTAAAATGATAGAAATTAAACTCTCTCAAGGGGCTAAACCTGGTCATGGCGGCATTTTACCTGCAAAGAAAAACACCGAAGAAATTGCAAAAATTAGACATATTAAACCTTTTACAGATGTGCATTCTCCACCATCTCATTCATCGTTTTCGAATGCCACAGAATTTATTGATTTTATAAAAAAAGTACGTGACTTAAGTGGTGGAAAACCTGTTGGATTTAAACTTTGTGTAGGTAAAAAACAGGAGTTTATAGATATTTGTAAAGCTATGATTAAAGCCAATAGCTTTCCTGATTTTATTACTGTAGATGGTGGTGAAGGAGGTACTGGTGCTGCTCCTGTTGAGTTTTCTAATTCCATAGGTATGCCTTTACGAGAAGGCTTGGTTTTTGTGCATGACACCTTGGTTGGCTTCGGAATAAAAAAACATATAAAAATTATTGCAGCAGGAAAAATAATTTCTGGTTTTCATATGGCAAGAGCCATTGCTTTAGGTGCAGACATCTGCAATAGTGCAAGAGCAATGATGTTAGCTGTTGGGTGCATACAGGCATTAAAATGCAATACCAATACGTGCCCCGTTGGCGTGGCTACTCAAAACAAATCTTTAATGAAAGCTTTAAATGTAGCCGATAAAGCAGAACGCACTAAAAATTACCACGAAAAAACTATTTATAGCTTTTTAGAAATTATTGCAGCAGCTGGTCTAGATGATCCAGATCAAATTGAGCGTCATCATATTAACAAACGCTTAGGAATTAACAAAGTTGCTAAATACAGTGATATGTATCCTGAGTTAGAAGAAGGTTGTTTGTTACATTCTGAAACAATTCCAGAAGATTTTAAAGATTTAGATGTATTGATAGACGCTACAGTTTTAAGCTAATTTCTTACTTCAATCTTCCTATTAGTACTTTACGTTTTCTCAAAAAATAGTTTTATCCTAAAAAAACAAATTGTTTACCAAACGTTTAATTTTTGTAAAAACTTAACCTATACTTTTAAGGTAATAAGTAAACTAATTATAATTCATCATGATTCAAAAAAAATAATGAGTACTCATTATACAAATTGAAGATATTTAGTATAAATCTTCTTTAATGAAATTGATACATTATTTTAAAGAATACTTAATTCCCAAAAATAAAAAAATTAAAATAGTAAGATTTAAAAATGAAAAACATACCATAACCTTTTCAGAGGAAAATATATTGATATAACAAGCTATTCTGTTTTAAAAAAGTAAGAATGCAGAAATAGTACAATCTTTTGCAAAAATAGTACACGTCATTTATAAAATGCTCTTTTATTTTTGTTACAAGAAATATATAAACCATTCTCATGAAAAAAATAATCTTTCTAATTGTATGTTCGTTATTTGTACATTTAAGTTTTGCTCAAGTAGGTATTGGTACTACAAACCCAAAAGCCAGTTTAGACATTACAGCTAGCAATGTTGCTTCACCAACAAATACAGATGGTATACTAATCCCTCGTGTGGATGCTTTTCCCGTTATAAATCCTACAGCAGCTCAACAAGGTATGATGGTTTATTTAACCACAACCACCGGTAGTAACTCTCCTGGATTTTATTATTGGGACAACGGAACGACTACTTGGATATCAGTAAGTGGAGGCGTAGATAATGATTGGACTATTGTTGGAAATGATATTGAAAGGCAAACAGGAAATGTCTACATAGGGGATACTAATTTGACAAATAACGATTTTTATATTAGTAACAAACTTATAGATTGGGATAACATTTTATATAGTATAGACCCTGACAATATAAGTAGAGTAGATGAAATAGTATTTGATAACGGCAGTGTAACAGACCCCAGTATTCGATTCTCCGATTCAGATACAGGTTTTTTTAGCCCTTCTTATGCAGCAACAGCATACAGTGTTAATGGATTAGAGGCTTTTAGAATAAGTAATACTAGAAATATCTCTATAGGAAATACAAATTCTTTAAATTACAAGTTATTAGTTCAAAGTCCTATACAAGCTAATAAAATATATTTGGGAAATGTTGGATATGGTACTAACGACGATGTGATGAAAATAGAACACAATTCGCAAAGAGGAGATGCTTTACAAATTAACATGACAAATGGATATAATATTGTTTCTAAATCAGCAATAAATGCTGTTAATGATTTGGCAAATGTGTCAACTAAAATTGCAAAATTCGAACCTGGATTTATTTCTTATGGGGTAGAAAATATCATTGACGGAACCATTAATTCTCCTTTCATTTATGGAATAAAAAATACAATTACTAATACAGGAAATGGCACAAAATATGGTTCATATAATCTAATAAACACTTCGGCCGGAGGTACACACTATGGTGTTTATTCAGATGTACAAAAATCTACAGGATTTGCAGGTTATTTTATTGGACGCACTTCGTTAGGTACGAGTACCTCTAGATATATCATGCCGCTTACAGACGGCACCGCCAACCAAATCATGCAAACAGATGGCGCTGGGCAGGTAAGTTTTGTAAATTCTAATACCGTGGGTACAGACGACCAAAACCTAACAGGAGCAACCTTAACAGGAACCAATTTACAAATAGACATAGAAAATGGTAATTCTGTAGCAGTAGATTTAGCTCCTCTACAAGACGGAACTGGAACTGATGATCAAACTATAAATACTTTTAGTTTTAACACAGGAACAAAAATTTTAACCTTAGAAGTAGAAAACGATGGTATAGCACCACTAACAGTTAACCTTTCTTCATTACAAGATGGTAATACCCAAAACACCCTAGACCAAGCCTATGACCAAGGTGGTGCCGGTGCTGGACGTACCATCACCGCAGATAACGGTGCCGTAGCCATAAACGGTACAGATGGTTTTCAAATAACCGGCATTTTAAATTCTGGTGCGGCAATTTCACTTTCCGGTGCCGGAACACGGATGTTTTTTAACCCTAGAAAAGGAGCTTTTAGAGCAGGAAGCGTTGCATTTGGAGGGTCGAATAATCCTAATGTTTGGAATGATGTCAATGTTGGAGTTTGTTCGTTTGCTAGTGGTCTAAGTACCACTGCCTCAGCTAGTTGTTCAACATCTATGGGATATAAATCAACCGCCTCTAATGTTTATTCTACAGCAATTGGGTACAGGACAACCGCCTCAGGAAGTTCATCAACAGCAATGGGGATTTCTACAACCGCCTCAGGTACTTATTCAACCGTAATGGGAACTAACACTACCGCACCCTCTTATGTTGAGACAGTAATGGGCAGCTTTAATACAGCCTATAACCCTCAAAGCACAACAGTTTGGAATAATACCGATCGATTATTTGTAATTGGTAATGGAATAGATGCAGCTAACAAAAGCAACGCCCTAACCATCTACAAAAACGGTTTAATGAACATTAACGATGCTTACAATATGCCACTAACAGACGGCACCGCCAACCAAGTAATGGCAACAAACGGTGCCGGACAAGTAAGTTTTGTCAATTCAAATACCGTTGGTACAGACGACCAAAACCTTACCGGAGCAACCTTAACAGGCACCAACTTACAAATAGATATTGAAAACGGAAGCTCTACAACAGTAGATTTAGTTGCTCTAAAAAACACCCTAGACCAAGCCTACGATCAAGGTGGTGCCGGTGCCGGTAGAACCATTAACACCACAGATGGAGCGGTCTTGTTAAACGGTACAGACGGTTTAAAAATACAAGGTGCACAAGCAGGAATTGAAATTGCAAATACCACTGAAAACGAAAGCGGCATCCATTTTAGAGATGCAGGAAATACTACACAATATGCAGATATTAATTATGATAACGGCACCAATAATCTTCTTAATTTTTATGTAAATAGTGCCACAGCGTCAATGACATTAGATGATAATCAAAGAGTAGGTATAGGAACCACTACACCAAGTGAAAAATTATCGGTAGCGGGAACTGCTAATCTAAATGAAGGGCTTAATGGCGTTGCCCTCCGTGTAAACGGCACCGAAGCACTTTGGTACAACGGTACGCAATTTAGTTGGGGTTTTGGCGGTACAGAAAACTATTTTGCCGATAAAGTAGGCATTGGTACCAACAGTCCCGCTTATAAATTAGATGTTGCCGATACGCAAAGTGGTAATTATGTAGCTCAAGTTTACAATAAAAGCACCAATGCCAATGCAGATGGTCTGCGCATTAGATTACAAGCTACAAACCCTGACACTGCTAATTATTTTATTGGTTTTTATGATGGAAGTAATACACAAAGAGGAAGAATTACCGGTAACGGAACAGGGGTAACCTACAACACCTCCTCAGATAGACGACTCAAAACACATATTGTAAATATAGACCATGCCCTTGAGATAATTAATAAGATGCAACCCAGAAAATATGAATTTAAAGCCAATCGAGGGGTAGAAGAATATGGGTTTATCGCTCAAGAATTACAACTTGTATATCCACAAGCTGTAAGCGGCGACCCAAACGGCGATGTAAAAACAGACCCAATGATGGTAGATTACTCCCGTTTAACACCTATTTTAACAGCAGGCATAAAAGAATTAAAAAAAGAGGTTAAAATACTTAAAAATAAAAATCTAAAGCAAGAAAACGAAATTAAAGAGCTTAAACTAGCATTATCTAATTATACTCAATTAAAAAAACGTTTACAATTAATTGAAAAAAAGCTAAATTAAAAAGTTGGTATTAACCTATTGTGCATTGTAATTTTAAAATTCGTAAAAAGATAAAGAGTAACTCATACTTAATAGGAGTGATATTTATTCTTAAAACCGTAATTATGCCTAAATGAAGCGCTAAACTTTCTTATTATATAAAACGTATTGATCTTTATATTTTACTTAAATTTGCATTTCAATACTTTACACATGAGCGAAGAAACCAAATCTCTAAATTTTATAGAACAAATCATAGAAGATGATTTAGCAAACGGAATGCCTAATGATTATTTACGCTTTCGTTTTCCGCCAGAACCAAATGGTTACTTACATATAGGGCATGCCGCTTCTATCTGTTTAAATTTTGGATTGGGTTTAAAATACAACGCACCTGTTAACCTTCGTTTTGATGACACAAACCCAGCTAAAG
>CAMZLD010000003.1 GCA_947311635.1 uncultured Flavobacteriaceae bacterium
AATACTATCGGCTAAAGTTGGTTGTTTGTGTAGTTTCATGAATTAAAAATACAACTTTACATGCTGTTAATCAAATGTATAACTGTTTGTTTAATCTAATTTATTGTGATTCCCCCTTGCAACGGTCTTGATTTATAAGGCTTCTTTGATGTAAGTTTAGGTCGAACTCAGGTTTAAACAAAAAATACGTACTTTGGTTTTATAGAATTTAATTGAATGATTTATCCTAAAAAATTACAAAAAGGTGATACCGTTGCTATTGTGGCACCTGCTGGTTTTATTGCAAATAAAAAAGTCTTAGACACTGCCGTTGCTTTGCTAAAATCTTGGAATTTACAAGTGGTTTTTGGTGCGCATGTATTCAAAAAACACCATCATTTTGCTGGCACAGATACGCAAAGAGCACGTGATTTTCAAACAGCTTTAGACAATACCAATATCAAAGCTATTTGGTGCTGTAAAGGCGGTTATGGCAGCGTTAGAATCATTGATGCACTAGATTTTACTACGTTTAAAAAATACCCAAAGTGGATTTTGGGCTACAGCGATATTACCGTGTTTTTAAATCACATTCACAATTTGGGTATTGCCACGGTACATAGTTGCATGCCAACAAGTATTGCTGCTTTAAAAAACAATAAGGTTGTAGCATCTTTACAAGCGGTTCTCTTTAAAAAAAAATTACAGTACAACATTACTGCTGCCAATTTCAATAAAAAAGGAATTGCAAAAGGGCAATTAGTGGGCGGAAATTTAGCGCTTTTAACAAGCTTATTAGGTTCTTCGGCTGACATAAATACGAAGGATAAAATTTTATTTATTGAAGATATAGGCGAATATAAATACAAAATTGACCGCATGCTTTATAGTTTAAAACGCGCGGGTTATTTTAAGCATTGCAAAGGATTGTTAGTTGGTGCTTTTACTAAAGTTCCAGAAAATGATCCTTCCTTCGGAAAAACGGTAGCAGAAATTATTTTAGAAATCACTGCTGAATTTGATTTCCCTATATGTTTTAACTTTCCTGCTGGGCATATAACAGATAATCGCGCATTAATTATTGGTGATACGATTACTTTAGAAGTAGCCAATTCTGGAAGCAAAATCACATTTTCTCATGGCACAGCATAACGAATTAGGAAAAAAAGGAGAGCAACTAGCCATTGATTTATTAATCAAAAAAGGCTACACTATTTTAGATAAAAATTGGCGCTATCTAAAAGCCGAAATTGATATTATTGCACAAAAAGGAGAAATTTTAGCAGTAGTTGAAGTAAAAACACGTTCTAGTGATTATTTTGGTAATCCACAAGACTTTGTGAATCCTAAAAAAATTAAATTATTAGTAACTGCCATTGATGAATATGTACAGTCTAAAAATTTAGATGTTGAGGTGCGCTTTGATATTATAGCCATTATTAAAAATAAACATAAAACCACCATAGAGCATTTAGAAAACGCTTTTTATCATTTTTGAGATACTAATTTTGATAATTTTTTAGCCAACGCTGAAATATTTGATTTTTTTTGAGCGCTATCAATATAGCGTACAAATCCGTTTTTATCAATAATAATATACGTTGGATAAACCCCTTTTGGATTAAAAATTTGTGCGGTATCATATGCAGCCGTAGCAACTTTAAATTTAAAATCCCAATGCGTAAGAAAACGTTGTAAGGTTTCTTTATCATCAAGTGCTGGCGCTAAAAACAAAACATTAGGGTTGTCTTTATATGTTGCAACCAAGGCATTGAGCTCTGCAAAATCAACCAAACAAGCTTGACATGATGTAAACCAAAATTTTAAAACAACTGTTTTTCCTAAAAGTTCTTTTTTTAAAAGCGTTGTGCCATCAACAAACCAGAGTTTAAAATTAGGGGCTTCTTTGTCTATCTGCGCAGTTTGTGCATTAGATGGAAACGAAACCAAAAGCAAGAAAAATAATACATAAAGTTTATTTTTTATCATCTTTTTTAACTTCTGCAACTTCTTTTTTTGTTTTTTCTTCCTTCGGAAGTTGTACAAATAATGATTTTAGCTCTTTTAAATCATAGGGTTTAGCAACAATGGTTTTATGCTCATTATCTACTATAAAGTAATTAGGAGTCGAATGTACTTCGTACTTAACGGCAATGTCGTTTTTCCATTTCTTCAAGCCTAAAACATTAGTAAAAGCCGTAAATTTATCTCTAAAATCAAAATAATTAGCATCTTGATCTTCTAAAGCAACGGCAATTACTTTAATAGCTTCTTTATCTTTAACATAGTCATGCAATTTAGGAATCTCTTTTAAGCAATGTGGACATGTAGTACTCCAAAATGTTACAATATAATAGCTTGCAGTATCTACAGTAGATAGGTTTATTTTGTCTTGACCATCATACCAAGAAAAATCTGGTGCTTTTCTGCCAATAGCCAAACGCATACTGTCAACAACTTGATTTACAATTTTATGATCTTGCATATCAAAAGGCAACTTTCTATATAAATTTACAAGATGATCTACAATAACAATGTCTTGTGTTTGTACAAAAGTATACATCAATGAGGTTAATAACTGCTTTTTTAAAACAGTATTTTGCTGTACTTTATCCAGTACGATTGCTATCGCTTCTTTTCGTAACTTTCGTTCTATTTCTAAGTCGTCAGAGCTGCTTAAATACAATACAAAATCGGTAACTTTATTGATTAAAAAGTTAGAATTTAAAAAACGTTTGTCTGTAAAATCAACATTGTCAAAATAATGGTCTTTAATGCCATTATAGTATTCTTTAAAGTTATTATAAGGCGTTTTTGGAAATTCATACTTGCTAGATTTGATAAAAAAGTGAGCTAAAGTGCCTTTACTATTATCTTCAAATTTTTGTTGTATTTTATTTACCCGATTTACTTTTGCAGAAAAAGCGCTAGATAGTTTTAACTTTTTAGAGGTGTTTGTAGCATTAAAAACAGCTATTTGCAAAGAATCGGCTTCTTGTTGAGGTATAATGATTGCTTTTTGATAAGTCAAGAATAATTTATTTTCATTAGAAGTAATGTATTTTGCTGTTCGCTCTGGTTTTAAAGGATTAAATGTTACTTCTACATTTTCATTATTAAAAATGAAATCTAAGTATAAGTTTTTCTCCATATCGTAAAACAAACGGTATATACCTGGTTCTGCATTTTCTTTCATATCAATAGAAAAAGAACCTTTTTCATCTAAGTCTGCATTGCCTTTAAAAACTTGCTTTACACCTTTTACTTGATATAAAATTAACCATTTATAATCTTGCTTTGGAAGCATTTTTCCAGAGACTGTATATGTTGTTTGTGCAGTAGATAGAAGGCTTGTAAATACAACAAGTAAAAATAAAATCTTTTTGGTCATGAGTCGTTTTTTTATTGATTAACCAATAATCAGACCAAAGTTACATTATAAATCTTTGAATCAAAATAAAATTGGTATTTTGCAGTAAATAAAGCATTTTATATGAGCTTTCATAAGCAAGTTTTTTGGATTACGGGCGCTTCTTCTGGCATTGGAAAAGCTATTGCTATTGAACTTTCTAAACAAGGCTCCCAACTCATTATTTCTTCTAGAAATGAAGCTGCTTTAAATGCTGTTAAAAACGAATGTAATTCAGAAAAAACAATTGTTTTGCCTTTAGATTTAGCACAGCATGATCAAATGGCAGAAAATGTAAAAAAAGCATTGACTTACTTCGGAAAAATTGATGTGCTAATCAACAATGGAGGTATTAGTCAGCGGTCACTTACCAAAAACACCCTATTGGAGGTCGACAAACAAATTATGGCTGTTAATTATTTTGGCACGGTGGCTTTAACAAAAGCTTTACTGCCTTACTTTATAAAACAACAAAAAGGACATTTTGTAACCATTACAAGTATTGTTGGTAAAATTGGCACACCTTTAAGATCTAGTTATGCAGCTTCAAAACATGCCTTGCATGGTTTTTTTGATAGTTTGCGAGCCGAAATTTATGAAGATAACATCACTGTAACATTAGCATGTCCTGGATTTGTGCAAACCAACGTCTCTATGAATGCTTTAACGGGAGATGGTAGCAAACTAGGTAAAATGGATGCTGCTACACAAAATGGACTTACACCTCAGCAATTTGCTAAACAGTTATTTAAGGCTATTAAAGCAAAAAAACAGGAAGTATACATAGGTGGTGCAAAAGAAATATTGGCCGTTAATGTAAAGCGTTTTTTTCCGAAGTTATTGGCAAAAATGATACGAAAAATAGAGGTTACTTAAATTAAATTTTGCATTTCAAAATACTGCACAATGGCTCCTTTCATTAATACACTTTGCTCACCTGGCTTTAGATTTGGCAAGGCTTCTTTTGCCTTGTAATGTGGCCAACTATCATCATCATAATAATCAAATTCATAAAAACCATAAGGTTCTAAGAGTCGGCAAATGGCAATGTGCATTAAATTAATTTTTTCGTCTTTTTTAAATCTTCGTTGACCTTGACCTAATTCTTGAACGCCAATTAAATAAATAATGGCATCTAGATTTAACGTTTCTCCATCACCAAATTTTTGTGATGTGTACTTAATTACTTGCTCCCACTTTTCTTTTAAGCTTATTTGTTGCATACAGCAAATTTACAAACAAAATTTATTAAATAGATACGGTTGATTTAGTATATTTGAAAAAATTCTAACATGAATACTATTGATATTATTATTGGCGCTATTTTAATTTTTGGCTTTGTGCGCGGGCTTATGAAAGGTCTTTTTGTAGAGGTTGCCTCTTTGGTTTCTTTTATAGCTGGTATTTATGGTGCTATTCACTTTTCTAATTTTGTAGGTGATTTTTTAGCAGAAAAAGTGTCTTGGAATGAACGTACCATTACTATTGCGGCATTTGCCATTACCTTTTTTATCATTGTGTTGGTAATTAGTTTACTAGGAAAAATATTTACTAAAATAGCCGATTTTGCTGCCTTAGGTATTATAAACAAACTTCTTGGTGGCGTATTTGGCGCTTTAAAATTTGGATTAATTTTAAGTGTTTTACTTATGATTTTTGATAAAGCAAATAGTACAATTACTTTTATTGATAAAAAAAATACCGAAGATTCTATTTTATACCAACCGGTTAAAGACCTAGCAACTACCTTGTTTCCTAATTTGGTAGAAGACATTGTAAAGGGCAACCAAGAAGATACTTAAACTTGTAATGTTTTTTTGCGTTAAATTTCTTTTACAGTTGCTGTAGATATCCAACCTGTTTTACCATCTGCAAGTTTAATTTTGGTCCAATAATCTCCCTTTTTTAAAATTTTTACTTTAGTGCCTTCATGTAGTTCTAAGAGCGTTTCGCTACTATTGGTTGGAGCGTTTTTTAGCGTTGATTTTTGACTAAAGACAATGGCTTCTTTTTTGTTGCTTGTAATTTGATGGTTTTTAAAAGCAAAAATAACGCTGGCTAAAAGTAATAGGGCGGCAAAAATAGTACTGTTAAAATAGAAGATCTTTTTTTTAGAGCTAAAAGAAAAATAATACAGTAAAAACAATAATGTTGTTAAAAAACTGGCAATTACAGCTAAAATTGACCATGTTTTATAAGACCATTTTAGATACGTACTTTCAGAAACTTTTTGTAAAAATGTTTTGGGTATTTGAGGTATTGCATCAATTTTCATTCGATTGGCAAATTTCAAATTAATTTGGGCTTGCTTATGTTGCGAGTCAAGCTTTAAAGCCTTTTCATAATTATAAATTGCAGGTGCAATTTTATTAAGCTTATAATAAGCATTTGCTATGTTATAATAAAGGTCTGCAGATTTATACGCTTTTTTTTCAATAGTTTTATATGTGTTTATAGCATCTTGATACTGCTCTGTTTGATACAAATTATTTCCTTTTAAAAATAATTCTTCTGGCGTTTGAGCAACAGCTATTTGAAAAAACAATACAACTAAAAAAACTACACTTTTCATCATTTTTAATTTTTTAATTGTTGATCTATTTGCACAATAATATGCTTCGCTTTTTCTAACTCTGCTTGCATTTGCACATTGGTTGTTGGTGTGTATCTTGCAAAATTGCATTGATCTAACACCTCAGAAAACTTATTGATTGTTGTTTGATTTACATGTTTATTTGCCAACAATTCGGCAATTTTATCTTTACTTATATCACTTGTTTCTACTTGTAGTTTTGCCTTTAAAAAATTATGTAATGCTTTTTCTAAAGCAATATAAAACGCTTCTTTATTGCCTAAATGTTTTTGAGCTTCTGCTAAATATTTTTTTGCCATTTTGTTGGCTTTTCTCATCTTGTTACCTACTACATCTAGGCTGCGTTCTCTTTTTTTCTTGCCTATAAACATTCCTATCGGAATTAAAAATAAAGGCAATAAAAGTAACATATAAAACAAGGTTGATTTAAAAAACTCTTTAGAAACCAAAGGTGAAAATTTAGTATTTTCAACAATATCATTAAATGTTTCCTCTATTGGCAAAGTTTTCTTTTGAATTGTGTTTTCTTTTAAAGTTGTAATGGGTAAATCTTTTCCTTCGGTGACTTCTACCACAATTGATTTAGAGCTTAGGGTTTTATATGTTTTTTCTTTCAGATCAAAATAAGAAAATGAAATAGGCGGTATTTGATACTTCCCTTTATACTCTGGCACAACTGTATAAGTGTCAAAAACATTTCCTTTTAAGCCTTTACTGGTTTTTGAGGTGTGATCTTTGCGTATTGGCGTATAAACTTCTAATTCTGGCGGTGTATGTATCTTCGGAAGTTCAAAAAGTTTTAAATTTCCAACACCTTTTACTTTCACAATAATTTCTGAAGATTCGCCCGACTTTAAAATAGGTTTTGTATTGGTTACTGAAAAGCTAAAATCACCAACAGCACCATTAAAATCTGAAGGTTGCCCATCTAAAGGCAAGCTTTTTACATGAACAGTTCTTCTGCCGGTAGAAACAGAAAAATTAATACGTTTTAATTGTGCATTGCCCCAATAATCTCTACGTCCTGTAGGTATTTCTCCTATCAAATCTACTTTCATAGGTTCTAAAATCAGTTTTCCTGATTTCTGTGGAATTAATAAGGTTCTTTTCAGTTCTAAAAAACGGTAAGGCGCTCCTTTATAGGTTCCTTTTTTAACACCTTCATTCGGAAAATCAATTTCTTGATTCCAAAATCCATTAAACTTAGGAAGCGCCATAATTCTAGGGTTGTAAGCACTCACCTTATCACTTACATAAAGTTTATAAGATACATAAACCGCTTGACCTACATAAGGGTTTGTATTCGAAATTTCTGCAACTACATGAATGTTTTCTTGGGCAAGATGTTGAGGATCATTTGGATTTTTTGGTGTCGCTACTTTGCTAGTAACTTTAATTTTTAAGGCATTTGATGTAATCGTTTTACCTTTAAAAACAACGGTTGCAGGCGGTATGGTAAAGCTACCTTTTTTTATTGGCTTAAAGAAAAATGTATAGCTTTGTAAAAAACTTATTTTACCGTTAATGTTAGATTGACTGTACGAGTTCATTGGGCCACCAACTAGTGTAAAGTCATTCATATTAGGCAATTTAAAATTATCTGCACCTTGTTGGTCTAAAGCATAGGTAATTTTAAAGCGCTGGTTTAAAGCGACTTCTTGTTTGCTTATTGTTGCCGTAAAATTTAGCTGCGCTATTAACGTTTGGGTTAATAAAAAAAACAATATGTAAAGGCTGCGTTTCATGATTTAAATCTGTTGTAAAACTACCAATCTTTTTCTTGTTTTATGGTTCTATTTCTTCTTGCTTTTTGAGCATTTACTTTCTTTTGCGTCTTCTTTTCTTCATTTTGCATAGCTTCTAATAATTGCTGCACTTGTTGGGGCGATAATTTTCCGGGCTGTGGTTTGGGTTGCTCTTTTTGATCTTTTTTATCTTGATTAGGCTTGTTAGGGTCTCCATTTTTATCTTGATCTTTTTTGTCTTTATCACCCTCTTTCTGATCATCTTTGTTTTGGTTATCCTTTTCCTGATCATCCTTTTTATCTTTATCGCCGTCTTTTTTATTATCCTTCTTGTCTTGGTCTTTCTTTTTGTCTTTGTTATCTTTCTTATCCTTATTGTCTTTTTTGTCCTTTTTATCTTTTTTGTCTTTATTTTTTTGCTGTTGTTTTTTTAATAATTCTTTTGCAAGTGCATAATTATACCGCGTTTCGTCATCTTTAGAATTGTTTCTAAGGGCGTTTTTATATGATTCTATGGCTTTTTCGTATTGTTTTTGTTGCATATAGGTATTGCCAGCATTATGAAAATTTCGTGCTTTATCAAACTTATCTTGTGCTGTTTTGGCTAAAGTTTCATACTGCTGTAAAGCTTCTTTTTGCTTTTTTTGTTGGTATTTTGCGTTGCCTAAATTATACGCAGCTTTGTTGTATTTTGGGTTTTTATCTAATGCTTTTTTGTAAGCAGTTTCAGCTTTTTTAAATTGTTGTTGCTTATAAAATTCGTTTCCTTCTCTTAAAAGGTCGCACGCTGTTTTTTCTTGAGAAAACCCAACTGTAAAGCTCAGAAAAGCAAATATGTACAACATTTTTTTCATCTTTTATTTTTTTGCTTTTTTATTGAATAGATCTAATTTTTGAATCCAACTTGTTTTCTTTTCAAACATTAAGGTATCAAAGATTAAAAATAAAATTCCGAAGGCAACAAACCATTGAAATTGATCTTTATAATCTGAAAATTGTTTGGTTTCAAACTCGCTCTTTTCGGCATTTGCCAATATTTTTTCTATAGCGGCAACAGTGGGTTTTGTTTTAGTACCATTAAAGTATTTTCCATTACCAACTTGAGCAATTTCTTTTAAAATGGTTTCGTTGAGTTTTGTAACTACTGTTTGCCCTTTAAAATCTTTTTTATAACGTATTATTTGATTGTTTCTTTTCAACGGAATAGGACCTCCATTTGCTGTTCCTACACCAATTGTATACATTTTTATACCTTGTTGTGCTGCTTTTTTGGCAACCTCTAAAGTGTTTTCTTGGTGATCTTCACCGTCTGAAACTACAATTAAAAACTTGTTGGTTTCTTCTTCATTATCATAAAACGTAATGGCTTTTTCTAAGGCATCATTAATTGCTGTACCTTGGCTAGAAACCATATTTGGTGCTGCATTTTGTAAAAACATTTTTGCAGAAGCGTGATCTGTAGTTATTGGTAGTAAAGGGTACGCATTACCTGCATAAATAATAATCCCTACACGATCGCTGCCTAATTTGTTAATAATTTTTGAAATTAATTGCTTTGCTTTTTCTAATCTACTTGGCGCTATATCTTCTGCCAACATGCTTTTAGAAACATCTAAAGCAAAGACAATGTCGACACCTTCTCTTTTTACTGTTTTAAGTTTGGTTCCCATTTTAGGATTCACCAAAGCAATGGTTAAGAAAGCCAAAGAAAGCATAAAAACAATGATTTTTAAAATAGGCTTAAATGTAGATTTTTCTGGACTTAATTTTTCTAAAAGCGCTTCATTTGCAAAGGATTTTTGTGTTCGTTTTTTCCACCAAGAAACCATTAAAAACAAAAGCAACACCACAGGTAATATGGCTAAGTAATAAAAATATGTTGGTTCTTCTAATTGGTACATTTTAGTATGTAATTATTTAAACAAAACTTTTAAATAGTGTGTTTTTTAGCAAATATTCTAGCAACAATAAAACCATGGCTAGCAATACAAAAAAACGGTATTTTTCTTGATAGTTATAATATTTAAATTCTTCTATTTCTGTTTTTTCGAGTTTGTTTATTTCGTCATAAATTGCTTTTAGTTTGTTGTTAGAAGTTGCTCTAAAGTATTTTCCTCCTGTTTGGTTTGCTATAAAGCGCAACAACTTTTCATCTATCTCTACTTTAGAGTTTCTGTAAATTAATTTTCCGGTTAAAGGATCTTTTGCTACAGGAAAAGGTGCCATTCCGTTGGTGCCAATACCAATAGTATAGACTTTTATACCTAATTCTACAGCTAATTCTGAGGCGGTGTTTGGGTCTAGATTTCCTGAGTTTGAAACGCCATCTGTCAATAATATAATCACTTTACTTTTGGCCTTGCTTTCTTTTAATCTATTAACGGCAGAGCCCAAGCCCATACCTATTGCTGTTCCGTCTTCTAGCTCTCCCCATTGAATGTTCTTTATGGTATTTTTTACAATACGTTTGTCACTTGTAATGGGTGTTTTTGTATAACTTTCGCCTGCGTAAACCACAATGCCTATTCGGTCATTTGGTCGTTTTTCTACAAAACTATTTGCTACTTTTTTTAAGGCTTCTAAACGGTTTGGTTTTAAATCTTTTGCTAACATAGAGCCAGATACGTCTATTGCCATGACAATATCTATCCCTTTATTAATTTTTGTTTTTTTACTAACCTCAACATTTCTTGGTCTTGCCAATGCAACAATAAGTGATGCTAAAGCTAGCAAACGCAAAATGTTTAAAAAAGACTTTAATTTAGAAAGCATAGATGTGTGTTGAAAGCCTTTTACACTAGAGATTCTAAGTGTCGCCTTTTCTTTTTTATGGGTAAAAAAGTACCATCCTATTAAAAGCGGAATCAACAAAAGCAACCACAAAAAATGTGGGTGCATAAACTCAAAGTTATTGCTCAACATCTTGTGTGGTTTTATTTAATAATTCGCCATTTCTGTTCAAAATTAAAACACCTCTATGTAAAGGTTTTTTTCCTAATAATTTTTCTACCAATGCAATAACCATCCCTAATGGAATAGCAATGATATACCAAATTAATATGAGATAAAATCCTAAAAACGGAATGTACATAAAAATATTTCCTACTGGGTTAAATACTTTCCAAAAATAACTTTGCTTCAATAAGTGTTCTTCTTTTACTTTCTTAGAAACAGAAATTGTTATTTTTTTTCTTTTAAAATTTATAATAGGAACATGCCACTTATAAAGTGTTAACTGTTCTGAGAGTTCTTCTTTTTGTTCGTTTAATTTTAGTTGAAGTAATGGTGAGTTTTTTAATTTGTCAATAATATCTTTAGTAGCTCTTCTATGTGTTGTTATTTCGTCTTGTAAAGGTTTGTTTTTTGCAAATTTCACCAAATCTGCTTCTCTTAATAAGTTTGCTAATTGTTTTACAACACTCGATTTTATTTTTATTTTTTTAATTTTTCTAAAATCCGAAATGGTTTCTAACAACTCATCTGTTGTAGATTCTAATGCTGGTATTTTGGTTTCTTCTTCTATAAAAGTCCTTAAAATATCTGTCAATTCTATATAATACAGTTTTATTTTATTGTTTTGCCACAGTTGTTTTTTATCTAATTCACTTAAATTACCTAAAGCTATTTCATAAGGTGTTCGTTTTATTTCTGCAATTTTTTCTTTGTTTTTTCTATAATACAAGTAGTAAGCTATTGCAACGAGCAAAAGCAATAATAATGGCAGTAGCCATTTAAGGTGGTGTTTGTAATCTTCCCATGTCTTTGGCTCATTTTGTATGGCTTTTATAGGATATAAATTTTGTTTTAATGTATCTACTTTTATTGTAGCTACATGTATTAATAACGAATCTGTCAAGAGCCTTTTTTTATTAATAAATAGTTGCTGCTGCGGAATATTGAAGCTTCCGCTATCAAAACTTGTAAGCACATACTTTTTAACCAAATAGTTTTTAAGGGTGTCTATTTTGCTCTCTAATTGTTCTATATTTTGAAGTTTCTCTAACTTTATAGGAAAAACTACACCTTTTATCTTGTTTACTTTTATGTTGTAATGAAACTGCTCACCAATTCTAATGTATGTTGTGTCTATACTTGTTTCAATTTTTGGTTGTTGCGCAAAGGCTTTAAATGAAAATACACTTAGTATAAATAATGTGATAATATGTTTAATAAAAGTCTGCATGTTTTAATTTCTTCTTTTAAAATAGCCTAACAATTTTTTTACATAACTCTCATCTATACGCGTACTTATGGTTCCAGAGCCACTTTTTTTGAAGTTAGTTTCAAAATACGCAACGTTTTCTTGATAGTGTTTTTGGTAACTAGTACGTACTTTTTTAGAAGCGGTATTTACCAAAACTGTTTTTCCAGTTTCTGCGTCTAACATAGGCAACATGCCCAAATTAGGTATGCTTACATCGTGCTTATCATAAACTCGAATACCAGTAACATCATGTTTTTTACTTATTATTTTAAGTGTTTTTTGATATTCAGCATCCATGAAATCTGAAAGCACAAAAAGAATCACTTTTTTCTTCATCATTCTAGATACATATTTCATTGCTTCAGAAATATTTGTTTTAGATCCTTTTGGTTTAAATTCAATAAGCTCCCTTATTATGCGTAAAACATGGGTTTTCCCTTTTTTTGGTGGTATGAATAATTCTATTTGGTCTGAAAATAATAGCAAACCAACTTTATCATTATTTTGAATCGCAGAAAATGCCAAGGTTGCCGCAATTTCTGTGATGGTATCTTTTTTAAACTGTGTTTCTGTTCCGAAGAAAGCAGAACCACTTATATCTACCATTAACAACATGGTTAATTCTCGTTCTTCTTCAAACACTTTTATGTGTGGTTCATTGGTACGAGCAGTTACGTTCCAATCTATAGCTCTAATATCATCACCGTATTGGTATTTTCGAACTTCAGAAAAAGTCATTCCACGCCCTTTGAAGGCAGAATGATATTCGCCTCCAAAAATATGGTCACTAAGACGTCTTGTCTTAATTTCTATTTTTCGTACTTTTTTGAGTAATTCTTTCGTATCCATTTTTTTGATTTTTGTCATTCCTGCAAAAGCAGGAATCTCTTGAAAAAAGATTCAAGTAGTAATTAAAAGATTCCTGCTTTGCAGGAATGACAATACATTTATGGTACTTCTATTTGATTTACAATTTTGTTTATGATCTCTACAGAAGTTATGTTTTCAGCTTCTGCTTCATAAGTAACCCCTATTCTATGGCGCAAGACATCAATAACAACTGCTCTTACATCTTCTGGAATCACATACCCTCTCCGTTTGATAAACGCGTAGCATTTTGCTGCCTTTGCAAGGTTGATACTACCTCTTGGCGAAGCACCAAAACTAATTATATTGGCAAGATCTTGCATTCCATATTTTTCTGGATAACGGGTAGCAAAAATAATATCTAAAATATATTTCTCTATTTTTTCGTCCATATAAACCTCTTGCACCGCAGCTCTTGCACGTTTTATTTGATCTAGAGAGACAACCGCATTTATTTTTTCATAAGAACCGTTTAAGTTTTGACGCATAATCAATTGCTCTTCATCTTGTTTAGGGTAATCGATAACGGTTTTTAACATAAACCTGTCTACTTGTGCTTCTGGTAACGGATAAGTACCTTCTTGTTCTATGGGGTTTTGGGTTGCCATTACTAAAAATGGCTCATCCAATTTAAAAGTGGTATCACCAATAGTAATTTGACGTTCTTGCATGGCTTCTAATAAAGCAGACTGAACTTTAGCGGGCGCTCTATTAATTTCATCTGCCAAGACAAAATTGGCAAAAATAGGTCCTTTTTTTATAGAAAAATCATTTTCTTTTATATTGTAAATCATGGTACCTACAACGTCTGCTGGCAATAAATCTGGCGTAAACTGCACTCTACTAAAAGATCCGTCTACGGCTTTTGAAAGTGTATTAATGGCTAATGTTTTTGCCAAACCAGGAACACCTTCTAACAATATGTGTCCGTTGCCAAGTAAACCAATTAGTAAACGCTCTATCATGTCTTTTTGACCTACAATAACTTTGTTCATTTCGAGCATTAGTAAATCTACAAATGCACTTTCTTTTTCGATTTTTTCATTAATAGATTTGATATCTACTACACTTTTTTCGGTATCATCAATCATCTTTTTTTCTTTAAAAGGTTAGTGAATATTTAGGCTATGCAAGTAGCATTTTTTTTTTAGTTTTTGTTGTTAAAAATTGGTTAAAAATAGTGATCTAAACAGATGGTGCATTAGTAAACCAAAATAGATATTTTTGTTTTTTTATCAATTTTACTTGTATTAAGTTAAAAGATTGTTAATATTTGCATTTATACAAACCCTTAAATACAATTTTTAATGAAAAAAATTATTCTTTTAAAGAAATTAACATTGTTACTATTTCTTATCGCCCCTTTCATCACGTTTGCACAAGATGTTACAGGGAAAGTAATCGATGAATATGGAGATCCCGTCTCTTTTGCTTCGGTTTTAGAAAAAGGCACTAACAATGGTGTTTCTACCGACGAAAACGGAGATTTTGCAATTTCTGTAAGTGAATTTCCAACAACTTTAGTTTTTTCTTCTATTGGTTATCTTAAAAAAGAACAAGTAGTTGAATCTCAAACAGCATTAACTATTACGCTAAATGAAGAAGGCGGATTAGAAGATGTTGTAATTACAGGTAACCGTGCAAAACCAAGAACGGTACTTAATTCGCCTGTGCCAATTGACAATATTAGTGCAAAAGAATTACAGAAAAGTGGAAAAGTAAAAGTGGAGCAAATGCTTTCTTATAAAGTGCCTTCTTTTAACTCACAAACACAAGCTATTTCTGATGCAACAGCCCATTTTGATCCTGCAGATTTAAGAGGATTAGGCCCAAGTAGAACTTTGGTATTAATGAATGGAAAAAGAATGAAGCAGTCTGCACAAATTTACTTAAATGGTACACCTGGTAAAGGTGAAGTTGGTATTGACTTAAAAAGTTTTCCAAATGCAGCAGTTAAAAGAATTGAAGTCTTACGTGATGGTGCGTCTGCTCAATATGGTTCTGATGCCATTGCTGGTGTGATCAATATTATTTTAAAAGATGACTCTGAGTTTTCTGAACTTAATTCGTACTCTGGTATTACTAGCCAAGGTGATGGATTTAATATTGGAGTTGATTACAACACTACTTTTAAATTAGGAGAAGGTCGTATTAATATGAGTTTAGAATATTATGACCAAAAAGAAACCAATAGAGCAGGTAAAGCCCAAGACACTCCTGGCGCTGCGCCAACTATCGCAGATCTTGATTCTGATGGAAATCCTGTTTATGCAGATACTGTAACTGATTATGGTGACCCAAATGACCCTGCTGACGATGTGATCTTTACTGCACAACAACAATTTGATAGAGATTTAGCGTATTTCAACAATGTTTCTCAATGGATGGCAGAAAACCCAGAAATTGGAATGAAAGTAGGACAACCAAATCTTACTAAAATGTCTGGAATGGTTAATTTAACATACCCAATTGGTGATAATTCAGAATTTTACACCTTCCATACTTTTACAAACAGATCAGGACAAAGTTATGCATACTACAGATCTCCATTTTGGAGACCAGATGTTCAGGCTGCTGAATTTATATCTGCTTATGAAGACTTTGTAGGGTATCACCCAACATTTGAAACCAAGGTTTTAGACAACATGAATGTTGCTGGTTTTAAGTTTGATTTAGCTGGTTTAAAAACCGACCTAAGTATGACTTACGGAAGAAATTATGTGGATTATACAGTAACTAATTCTGTAAATAGAGATTATCTTGCAGATCACGGTACATCACCAAGAACTTTCAAGCCTGGAGGTTATGCCTTTAGCAATTTTATTACTAATTTAGATTTTAGTAAAGTTTTTAATGATAAAGTAAGTTCTTCTTTTGGTTTAGAATATAAAAAAGAATATTACAAAGGTCACAAAGGTGATGAAATATCATATTATGGTGCTGGTTCTGATTCTTTTGCAGGTATTAAACCAGCAGAAGCAATGGACGAAAATCGTTCTAACTTTGGAGCTTACTTTGGTTTAGATTATGATTTTAATGAAGCCTTTCTTTTAGGAGGTGCTATTCGTTACGAAGACTTTACCGACTTTGGAAGTAATTTTTCTTGGAAATTGAATGGCCGTTATAAAATTGGTGATAAAATGGCATTACGTGCTTCTGCAAGTACTGGTTTTAGAGCACCAACATTACACCAACGTTATATTCAATTAACACAATATATTATAGTATCTCCAAATCCAGACCCGCAATTACAAGGCACATTGCCAAACAACTCTGCTGCCGTAATAGGTCTAGGCGTTCCAAATTTATCTGCAGAAACATCTAACAACTTTTCAATAGGTGGTACTGCTAAATTAGGAAAGTTAAATATTACAGCAGATTTTTACAACATAAAAGTAAATGATCGTGTATTATTTTCTTCTCAAATTAAGCCTTTAGACGGAACTTTAGATGGATCTGACCCTGTTGAACAAATTTTAATTGACAACGATGTTTTAGCGTTACAATTTTTTATCAACGCTGTAAACACAAAGACAACTGGTTTTGATTTAGTATTTGACTATTCTAAAGTAGCACTTGGAGAAGGTACATTTGGTGCAAGTTTATCTATGAATATTAACAAAACTAAAATTGATGGTGCTGTAGCTAACCCTGCAATATTAGAAGCGGGTGGTTATGATATTTTTAATCATAGAGAAGCATTACGTATTACAGACTCTAGACCTAAGTCTAAAGTGTCTTTGGGGTTAAATTATGACATTAATAAATTCAATTTTTCTTTAAACAACACTCATTTTGGTGAAGTTACTGTAGCAGGAGAAACTGCTGTTGATGACCAAGTTCATGCAGGAAAATTAGTTACAGATATGATTGTAGGTTATGATTTTTCTGATGTATTTAGCGTTTCGCTTACAGCAAATAATATTTTTGATGTATATCCAGATATCTTAAATAATGGTACTGGTGGAAATGTTGATTTAAGAAGTGCAGGTGGAAGATTTCAATACAGTTCTGAAGTTACTCAAATGGGACAACTAGGTGCTAATTATAATTTACGTTTCAATCTTAAATTCTAATTAACAACAATCAACTAACCAAAAAAGGCTCGCAATTTGCGAGCCTTTTTTAATACTATTTGTGTGTTTGAATTTTTAAATCAACACCATCAAATTTTCCGAAGGTGAAATAATGTATCCAATCTCCTAGATTTACATACTTACTTTGTTCTGAAAGGTTGATTTCTAAAGGTAAGTGACGATGACCAAATACAAAAAAATCATAATGCTGTATTTGTAGTTTTTCTTTGCAATACTGCACCAACCATTCATTATCTTCTCCTAAGAATTTTACGTCTTCTTCTCCAGATATTAATTTATTTTTTCTTGAAAAATAATTTCCTAAGGGTATTCCTAAGTCGGGATGCAACCATCTGTATAACCATTTAGAAAACGGATTGGTAAATACTTTTTTCATACGTTTATAACCTTTGTCTCCTGGTCCTAAACCATCACCATGTCCAATTAAAAAAGTTTTGTTATTAAACGTAAATGCTTTTGGTTTATGGTAAACAGGTATATTTAACGCTGTTTCAAAATAATCACGCATCCATAAATCATGATTGCCTACAAAAAAATATATTGGTATTCCACTGTCTTTTATTTCGGCTAGTTTTCCGAGGACGCGTATATAGCCTTTCGGCACTACATGTTTATATTCAAACCAAAAATCGAACAAGTCGCCAAGTAAAAAAATAGCTTCGGCATCTTTTTTTACAATGTCTAACCACTGAACAAATTTTGCTTCGCGAAGTTTGCTTTTTTTAGCATTAGGCGCTCCAAAATGCTGGTCTGATGCAAAATATATGTTCTTTTCTTTCTTCAAACTATTCTTTTTGTAGTGCTATTACTTTTTGAAGCATCTTGTCTTTGGGCTGCATGGCTATATAAAAGCCGTTGTCACCAAAAATATTATCGGCAATTAATGCTTTTAAATACAATTTTATTGCTGCCTTATTCGCTTTTTTTGATGCCTTTTCTTCTTTTAAATAGGCGTTGATAATTGTATGATCTTTATCAAAATTACTCATAAAACTTTGAACGGACATCTTTTCTAAAGTTAATCTATGGTTATCTACGTATTTAAATGTAAAATCTTTTAAGTGATTTGCATTGATGTTTTTGAAATAATTTGTGGTATCTATTGCTACAAAAATATCTGGAACAATCCCGCCACCGCCATATACTATTTTCCCTTTTGGGGTTTTAAACTGTAAAGAATCTACTACTTTAATACTGTCGGCACTAATTAGTTCTCCATTTGTATAACGATCTAATTGCTCATGAAAATAGGTGTATTTATCTTTGCCATAAGGTTTTTGAATTGAACGCCCTGTTGGTGTGTAATAGCGCGCTATTGTTAATCTTATGGCAGATCCATCTCCTAATTCCATTTCTTGTTGCACCAATCCTTTTCCGAAGGAACGCCTACCTACAATGGTTCCTTTATCGTTATCTTGTAATGCGCCTGCAACAATTTCTGAAGCTGATGCCGAATTTTCATTCATTAAAACGTAAAGCTTTCCGTGTTCAAAATCGCCTTTTGCAGTTGCAAATGATTTGTCAATTTTTCCACCTTTATTTTTTGTAAAAACAATGAGTTTATCATCTTCTAAAAATTCATCTACAATTTGTTCTGCAATATCAATAAAACCTCCGGGATTATCTCTTAAATCTAGCACCAATGATTTTAAACCTTTGTTTAACAAAGAAGTTAATGCTTCTTTAAATTCGTTATAGGTTGTTCTAGCAAAACGCGTTACTTTAATATAACCCAAATCATCATTTAACATAAAATAAGCAGGAACACTTTTTAATTTAACATCGCCTCTTGTTACTGTAAAATTTAACATTTGCGAAGTGCTTTTTCTAAAAACTTGTAAATTTACTTGTGTGTTTGGTTTGCCTTTTAGGATTTTAATAATGGCATTGCTTGATAATTTTTGGGCATACAAAGTATCTTTATTAGCAATAAGTATACGGTCTCCTGCTTTTAATCCTACACGCTCACTTGGGCCATCTTCAATTATTTGAGTTACAATTAAGGTGTCTTTTTTAACCATAAATTGAACGCCAATGCCTACAAATTTGCCTTGCATGCTTTCAGTAATTTCTTGTAGGTTTTCTTTTGGAATATATACAGAATGCGGATCTAATTTTAGCAACATTTGCTCAATAGCACCATCTAATAAACTATCTGCATCTACTTTATCTACATAATCATATTGTATGAAATCTATAAGTTTTTTTACCTTGGCTTCTTTAGAATTTGCGCTAAATAATGAAACCGAATTATTTTGAAAATTTAAAAATGTGCCTAAAAAAATTCCGAAGACAACAGCAATGGCAAAATATAAAGGATTATTCTTGGTTGGTTGCTTCATTTATAGGTTTAAATGTATTAAATCGACACCTGCTTTTTCCAAAAAACGCAATCCAGAAGTGTCTTTATATGCTTGATTATACACCACGCGTTTAATGCCAGATTGGTGAATTAACTTACTACACTCTTTACAAGGCGATAACGTAATATAAAGTGTTGCTTCTTTACAAGATTGTGTAGAAGATGCTACTTTTAAAATAGCATTTGCTTCAGCATGTAATACATACCATTTGGTGTTTCCTTGTTCATCTTCGCATTGATTATCAAAACCCGTTGGAGCCCCGTTAAATCCGTCAGAAATAATCATGCGTTCCTTTACAATTAATGCACCTACTTGTTTTCTTTTGCAATGCGAAAGTTTTGCCCATTCTACGGCCATTTTCATATAGGCCGTATCGTATTTTAATTGTTTTTTACTCATTTTTTCTGAAATCAAAAATACATACAAATATAGACAACAATCGTTAAAAGATTACCAAATTTTGGTTGCTATTAAAAACGGTATCAATGCGCCAATAACTATAGAAGAAGCAATTAATATCCATTCTTTTTTTGAAAATCTAAAAATTGTTTGAAAGATAAAAGCGCAAATTAAAATAACAAAAACAATGAGTAATTGAGCCATTTCAATGCCTAAAGCAAATTCTAAAAGCCCTACAAATTTACTATCTGCTTTTGCTACAAGCATTTTAAAATAACTAGAAAAACCTAACCCGTGTATCATTCCGAAGAACAAGGCCATTATCAAATTAATGTTGCTGTTGCTTTTTTTATTTCCTTTGCCAGCAATAAAAATATTGACAAGCGCCGTTATTAATATGGTGATTGGTATTAAAAATTCTACTATTCTAGCATTTGCATGTACAACATTATAGGTTGAAAGAATTAATGAAGTGGTGTGACCAATTGTAAAAAGAGTAATGATCCATAAGGCTTTTTTCCAATCATTAAACGTATAAATAACTGTGAGTACAATTAAAAATAAAATATGATCGTAGGCTTTCCAGTCAAAGACATGAAAAAAACCTTGTTTTACGAAAAACAAAAAAGAATCCATAAGTAAGGGCTTGTAATAACAAATATATAAAATTTAAGGTATAAAAAAACTGCTGGTAATTAATAATTAACAGCAGTTTTGTACTCAAGGTGGGAATCGAACCCACACTCCCGAAAGAACTGGATTTTGAATCCAGCGCGTCTACCAATTCCGCCACTTGAGCTTTTAAGACTGGTTGCAAATTTAACAAGAATTTTTTATATAAAATAACAATTTATGGCTTTAGTAGCAATATAAAATTTATCTTTGTTTTCTAATTCATACCAACTATAATCAATTTGTAACGTCTTATGGATGCAAATACACTAGAGCCAAAGATTTTTGCCTGTTCAAAGTCTATAGAATTAGCACAAAAAATTGCCACAGCTTATGGCAAAGAGCTAGGAAAAGTAAAACTTTCAAAATTTAGTGATGGCGAATTTCAGCCCGCTTTTGAAGAATCTGTTAGAGGACGAAGGGTCTTTATTATAGGGTCCACTTTCCCCAATGCAGATAATTTAATGGAAATGTTATTAATGATAGATGGTGCAAAAAGAGCCTCTGCACGTCATATTACAGCAGTGTTGCCTTACTTTGGGTGGGCGCGACAAGACAGAAAAGACAAGCCTAGAGTTGCCATTGGGGCAAAACTAGTTGCTAATTTAATACAAGCTGCCGGTGCAACAAGAATTATGACGATGGATTTGCATGCAGACCAAATACAAGGTTTTTTTGAAAAACCGGTAGATCATCTTTATGCGTCAACTATTTTTTTGCCATACATCAAAAGTTTACAACTAGAAAATATTACCATTGCTTCTCCAGACATGGGGGGCTCTAAAAGGGCGTATGCGTATTCTAAATACTTAAACAGTGAGGTTGTAATTTGTTACAAACAACGAAAAAAAGCCAATATAATATCACACATGGAGCTTATTGGAAATGTAGAAGGTCGCCATGTAATATTGGTTGACGATATGGTTGATACTGCTGGTACACTTACAAAAGCAGCAAACATTATGAAAGATAAAGGAGCTTTAAGTGTACGTGCTATAACCACGCACGCTATTTTATCTGGCGAGGCTTACGAGCGAATAGAAGCTTCAGAATTAGAAGAATTGGTTGTCTCAGATACTATCCCTTTAAAAAGAAGTAGTTCTAAAATAAAAGTTGTATCTTGCGCGACCTTATTCGCTGATGTTATGCGTAAAGTACAAAACAATACATCGATAAGTGGACAATTTTTAATGTAAACATAAATTAACAAAAAAAGTAATGAAATCAATTACAATCAAAGGATCTCAAAGAGAAAGCGTGGGCAAAGTAGCAACGAAAGCCTTACGTAATGCTGGAAAGGTACCTTGCGTTTTATACGGAGGAGACAAACCAGTACATTTTTCAGCTGACAGTTTAGCGTTTAAAAAGTTGGTGTATACTCCAAATGTATATACTGCAACGATTGAACTTGGCGGTGCAAAATACCATGCTATTTTACAAGACATTCAATTTCATCCAGTATCTGATAAAATCTTGCATATTGACTTTTATCAGTTACATGATGACAAAGAAGTAACCATGAACATTCCTGTAAATTTAATAGGAAGTGCACCAGGAGTATTAAATGGTGGATCATTACGTTTTCCAAATCGTAAATTAAGAGTTCGTGCAATCCCAGCAAACTTACCAGACTTTATTGAAGCAGATATATCTTCATTAAAAATTGGAGATAAATTATTTGTAACTGAATTGCAAAATGACAGCTATGCTTTGTTACACCCAGACAACACGGTTGTTGCACAAGTAAGAATGTCTCGTAATGCAATTGAAGAGGTTGTAGAAGAAGTTGAAGGAGTAGAAGGAGCTGCAGAAGAAGGAGCTACAGAAGAAGCTGCTAAAGCAACTGAATAAAAATTTCTAATTATATTTCTAAAAGCGCTACATTTTGTAGCGCTTTTTATTTTTGATACATTTACAGAATGAATATCTGCCAACGTATCAAATCTGTTTTTAAAAGCAACACCTCTTTAGAAGAAAATGACATTATGAAAAAATATTTAATTGTTGGTCTCGGAAATATTGGCTCTAAATATGAAGAAACACGCCATAATATTGGCTTTAAAATTCTAGACACTTTAGCAAAAGAAGCATCTGTTGATTTTGAAAGTGAAAAATTAGGTGCTCTAACTAAATTTCGTTTCAAAGGAAGAACGTTTATTTTATTGAAACCTTCTACATTTATGAATTTAAGCGGAAAGGCAGTAAAATTTTGGATGCAAAAAGAGAAAATTCCGTTAGAAAATCTTTTAATAGTTTGTGATGATTTAAATATTGACTTTGGAACCTTTAGAATAAAACCAAAAGGAAGTGCTGGTGGTCATAATGGGCTTAAAGATATTAACGACAAACTACAAACTCAAAATTATGCACGTTTTCGGTTTGGTGTTGGCGCATCTTTTTCAAAAGGAAGGCAAGTAGATTATGTACTAGGAGAATGGTCAAAAGAAGAACAACGGTTTTTACCAGAACGTTTATCTAAAAGTGTTGCGCTTATTAAATCTTTCGGAACTGCTGGCATGTCAAATACCATGAATGCTTTTAATGGTAAGTTAGAACTTTAATTATCCCCAGCATACCACTCGGCAAATGAAGTTTCTGTCTCTTGCAAGCGTAAGGAATATAGGTTGATGTTTTTTGGTAATCGTTTCTTTATTTTATCTGCAAAATCTAGAATCATCATCTCACTAGTAGGCTGATAGTTTACCAAAATTACATGATGCCCTCGCTTCTCTAATTCATGAGCCAGCTCTATATGTGGTGTGTTTTTATTAAAGACTGTTGCATGGTCAAAAACATCGACGATATCTTCTTTTACAATTTTTTTTAAATCAGAAAAATCTATTACCATTCCGTATTTAACATGATTTTTATCTGTTATTGGTGCTCCAATGACGGTTACAGATAGTTTATAGCTGTGGCCGTGTACATTTCTACATTTACCGTCATAACCGTATAATGCATGACCTGTTTCAAAATTAAATTGCTTGGTAATTCTAATATTACTCATTCTTCTTAAATTTTTTATAAAAAAAGTTTATTAAAACAACCAGCGCAAAAGCTAAATATATTTCTTTTCTGATGGTCATTTTATGATTTTTTAAATTTCTGTAATGCTTGTTTGGTAAACTTAGATAAAACCAATTCTCCAGAAATTTTGGCACGTTCTTCTAATAATTCTTGCCAGTGTACTGTGTCTTTCCAAAGTGTCTTTTTCATTTCTTTTAAAGCTTCTGGATTATAAGCAGCTAATTTGTCTGCTAAAATTTGAACTTCTTTATCTAATTGTTTTTGCGAATCATACACTTTTGCAAACAAACCTTTTTCTTTTGCCCAATAAGCATTTTTCCATTCACTAGCTGCTAGGCTAAGCTCTGCAAATGCTGCAACTCCTATTTTTCGTTCTACCACTGGGGCTATTACAAAAGGACCAATACCAATCGTCAATTCTGAAAGTTTAATAGCTGCATCTTCTGTTGCCAACACATAATCGCAAGCACTTGCCAAACCTACACCACCGCCCACTGCTTTACCTTGCACACGACCAATGATTAACTTACTACAAGTACGCATGGCATTAATTACATTGGCAAACCCTAAAAAAAAGGCTTTCCCTTCTGAAATTGTAGAAATAGCAACTAACTCATTAAAAGATGCTCCTGCACAAAAAGCACGTTCACCCTCGCTTTTTAATACAATAACATGCACTTTTTCATTTTCTGAAAGCACATTAAAAGCCGCTGTAAGTCGAGCTAACAATTCACTAGGAAAGGAATTGCTTGCTGGATACCCAAACTCAATAGTTGCAACGTGATTTTCTATATGGGTATATAAACTTCCTGTTGTTCTGCTTGTTGTCATTCTCTTATTTTTTCAAATTTAATCCTTTTGTGCTAGTGGTAAAAATTTTCTACCAAATTTTATGTGTAATAATATTCCACGAGCAAGAATCCACAGTGCAAATGCGATCCAAATTCCGAAGAGCTTTAATTTAAAATGGTCTAATAACATAATGGTGGGTATAAAAACAAAAAATGTTGCAATTAATAAAACATTTCTAAGGTATTTCATTTCTCCTAGTCCTTTAAACATTCCGTCAAAAATAAAGGCTACTGCACAAATTGGTTGCATTAACAAAACCATCCAAAACATGTTGTAAAACTCTTTTCTTACTAATATGTCTTTTGTAAAAAGATTTCCTAAAGGAAAATAAAATATCGCGCCTAATACAAGCAACGTTAATCCGGTGACTAAGGCATATAAAATCAGTTTTTTTCGTAATTTATTTAATTTTCTATAAGATTTAGCACCTAATAATTTACCAGATAATATATTGCCCGCACTTGCATAGCCATCAATTACAAATGCCCCTAAAAACCAAAAATTTAAGGCAATTGTATAGGCTGCTATATAGGTGTTTCCGTAAGAAGTTGCATAAGAAGTTCCAAAATACAAAGCTACATTTAAAGCAATGGTACGTACAAATAAATTAGCAATCATGGTCGTTAATTTTCCTAATTCTGGATGTAAAGGAAGAGTGATTTTAAGACGAAATGCTGTTTTTTTAAGTAAATAAAAAAGCGCCAACACTGCCATTACTATTTGTGCCATTACACTAGCGTATGCTGCGCCTTCTATATGCATTGCTGGTATAATATTTTTAATTCCAAAAACCAAAACAATATCTAGTACAATGTTTGTTAAGGCGCCAACAATAGCAATTAACATTGGGTAAAATGTATTTTGAAGCCCTCTAAAAGTACCAAAAACTGCAAAAGTAAATAATGTAAAAGGAAAACCGAATACTCTAATTTTGTAATATGATATACAGTAGTCTAATAATAATCCATCTGCATTGTAAAATTTGAATATTTGTGTTGCAAAAGGTAAAGTTGCGGCAATTATAATAATGCTTAACAGCACTATTAAAATTATAGCTTGAGCAGGTAAAGACATTATTTCTTTAATTTTATTTGCACCGAGATATTGTGAAACAATAGCAGATATTGCGCTTCTTGTTTGACCTAACACCCAAATTAACATAGAAATGAAAGCGCCAACAATACCCACAGCGGCTAATGATATTGTAGGGTTTTGCTCTATATTACCTACAATTGCAGTGTCTGTTATAGAAAGTAGTGGTTCTGCAATACCCGCAATTAATGCAGGTATGGCTAATTTATTTATATTTTTAAAGCTAATCACATCCATGGTTGGTGTCAATATATTAAACTGTTGCTTTGTGAGTCATTTAGTTTGTTTACTTTTGTTAAAAATAATGGTAAATTTAGTTTTTAAAATTCAACATTTATGAAAAATATTTTAGTTCCTATTGGTAGTTCAGAAAACGCAAAAAACACCTTACAATATGCAGTGGATTTTGCACAGACAATCAACGCCAATGTATTTGCTTTTAGAGCTTTTAGAAAAATTGGTAAAGCAGGAAGAATTATTAATGTTGATACAATTCTTGAGAGAGAAAATAAAGCAGCGCTAAAAGCTGTCATTAATGCTATAGATGTAAAAAATGTAACGGTTAAAATGATAGCTTCTAAAGCTAGTGTTCTTGAAAGTATTTTAGCAATTGATAAAGAATTAGGCTTAGACCTTATCGTTGTTGGGCCGCGAAGTAATTCTAACAAAGAGGAGTTGTTTTTGGGTAAAACAACGGGTAGTATTGTAAAAAAAACCAATATTCCAACTTTAATTGTACCAGAAGGTTTTGCTTTTAAACCTTTTAAAAATTGTTTGGTTGCAGTTAAATCATGTAATGTAAAAAATGATTCTATTTTGCATCCTATTACTTTTATTCAAACAAAATTTAATACAGTACTAAAATTATTACTTGTTAAAACCCCTTCTTCAGATATTGATACTTCTAAGATGAATGCAACATTAAAAAACCTGATTACCAAAAAAATTGAAACCGAAAATGCTACTATTTTTCAAGGTGTTTTAGAGCATTTACACGAGCATAATCCTGATTTGTTATGTGTTTTTAGAAGAGAACGAGGATTTTTTACAAAACTTTGGGAACAAAATACGGTTAAAAAAGTTGACTTCAATAGTAGAATTCCGTTGTTAGTTTTAAAGGGAAGTCTTTAGAAAACGGATTGCTTTTTTTACTGCCTTGCTTAAATGTATTGGTAATTTTTCTTCTGTCCACGGATGTTTACTACCAAAACTATGATCGGCATCTTTAATTATTTCTAAAGTGTTTTTCGGATTCCATTGTTTTAAATTTTCGGCTTCTTTTAAAAGTACTGTTGGGTCATTGGTGCCATGTACTATTAAATACGGAATGTTTAGTTGCTTTACGGCGCTTTCTATTGTCAACCTGTTTTGGTTGGCTTTAAAATTTTCATAAAACTGGTAATGGTGCGGCATTTGTTGTTTTGTTCTGGCATTTTCTACATGAATAATTCCTGTCTTTTTCCAATGTTCTAAGATTTCTCCTTTCGGAAATCGCATTGCAAAATCTGAAACTCCTGCTAAAGTTACTATTTTTGAAATACGGTTATCTTCTGCGGCTTTTATAAGTACAATACCGCCACCACGTGAATGCGCCATGAGCGAAAGGCTATTTTTGTCAATCTCATTTGTAAACATTGCGTCTGATAAAATAAAATCTATAACTACCTCTAAATCATCTAATTCTTTCGTAAAGTTATTCTTTGCAAAAGCTTCTAAATCAGGAAAGTCTATGGGTTGTTCTGCTGTGCCTCCATTATATGAAAAATTAAATTTCACAAAGCAAAAACCTTTCTTGGCAAATTCTAGTGCCATTTGATTCCAACATCCCCAATCTTTATATCCTTTGTATCCATGACAAAAAATGATTACAGGTTTTTTTTGATGATTCTTCTCTGCAAACACATCAAGTATGATTGGCTTGTTGTGCTTTCCTTTTATTAAATGGTTTTTTAAAACGATCATGCGTATTGTGGGTTTTCTTTTTCTATAAAAGGTGTTTTAGCATCAAAAATTTCTGATATTAATTGCTTTAAAACAGTTATAAATCTATTCATGTGCTCTTGATTTATTTTGGTTTCTTTTATTTTACCTTGAGAAAAATTTACTTTTAAAATACCTGCCTTTAAATTTTTAAAGGAAATAATACCGCATTCAATAGGTGTGTCTAATGCTAAACCATAATTTTGTGTATATAAATAAGTGTAAAGCAGTAGTTGCATAGCTTTGGTTGCTTTATATTCTTCTTTTAGAAGATTCATGTCTGTAATTTTTAGGTCATTTTGTGTTACTATACCTGTTTTATAATCTACTATTCTTAACACGCCATCTACTTCGTCAACACGATCAATAATTCCTTTTATATTTATAGGAAAATCTAGTTGTTCTATCTTTATTTGAGTGCTTAATGGCAATTCTGTAGCTAAGATTTTAATTTCTTTTCCTTGTTCTAATAATGCTGCTTCTTGATTTAAGAAACGGATTATAAAATTATTTGCAACTGCTACGATTAACTTATTTTTCCCTATTGAAATATCTCCATTTAAATAGTGTTTTTTAAAAAACACATGAATGTGAGTTTCTACTAATTTTTTCATTTTATGAATATCAGAAACCCTTAAAAAAAATCCTTTATAAGGCTTGTATAGTGCGTCTAGCGCGTCGTGAATTACATTCCCTAATGTGTTGGCTGCAATGGTTTCTTCTGCTGTAGTATGCTCTTTTATGCCTAAAACTTTTTGTGTATAAAACACTAAAGGATTGTAGATATAGTTTGCCAACGCCGAAGGCGAAATTCCTTTAGATGCGTAGCTCTTTAAGCTGTCCATCATTACATCAGATTTGTGTATTTCTTGTAATGACAACTTTGTAGTACTTACTTTTGAAGTAACAATGTATTGCTGAATCTTTTTATTTGTGAGATTCATTTGAGTTAAAAACCTACTTTTTTCTCCTTGCCCAAAATCATCTGTTTCGGTATTATAGACCATTACAATTTTCTTTGCTCGTTTTATAAGGCGATAAAAATGATATGAAAAAATAGCATCTTTATCATGATATGTGGGTAAATGAAAGTGTTTTTTAACATCAAAAGGAATAAAACTGGTTGTTGATTTTCCTTTTGGCAATATACCTTCATTCGCAGATGTTAAAATAACGGTTTCAAAATCTAATGCGCGTGTTTCTAACAAGCCCATAAGTTGTAATCCTTCTAGAGGTTCGCCACGAAAAGAAAGTGTTTCTTGTTGTACATATTGCTTATAAAAAGAATACAAAATCTTTAAATTAGTAAAATTTTGATATCTTAAATCTAAATTATACAGCTGTGTAAAAATGGTGTTGAAATGAAATAGCATCTCTTTCTCAATACCCTGCATTTTTGTTTTTAAATGCGTGATGATGGTTAAACATTTCGCAATAAAATCAGCTACGGTAGCAGTAGGTTTCAATAGAAGCGCTATGTTCTCTTTTTCGTTAATAAAATTATTCAGTTTAATACCTTCAAGTGTCTTGTAGTTTAAAAAAATAATATTTGTTTTTTGAATTACAGCATTGATTTCAAAAAGGAGGCTTGGATGATTTGTGAAAAGATTTCTTACATGCGGCTGATTAAAAAGGTGAATAACATCTTTATAGTAGTAGGTGTCTGCTGTTTTGTTGTGAAATTTTTCTCGATTTAAATGCAGTTTAAAAAGAAGATCGAATAAACTTTTAAAAGGTGTATTCTGCAAAGGAAATCCCATGGTAATATTAAGCTTTTCAACATTTCTAGGGAGTGAGTTCAACGCCAAGGGTAAAAGAGCTTCATTTGCTAAAATCAAAGCTGTATGGTCATTATTTTCTTGCTTACTTAGAATTTCTGCTACATATTTAAATTGTGCTACATTTTTAGGTGTACCCACAAATTTGATGTCTTGTGACACAGTATTGGTTGGTAAAGTCAAAAACGGATTGTTTTGGTAATAAGACCACTTTTTATATTTATTTATAAACGTATTTGCTCCAAAATTATTGACTACCTCATCCCAATAAATGATAGCTTTACCGCTATTTAATAAAGTTTGAAAAATAGTTTCTTCTGCTTTATTTAATGCGTTGAAACCAACAAAATAAAAAGTGTCTTGTAAAGTAGATACCGATTGTTGTAAATTTAAGACAGCCTCACGGTACAGCAAACCTTGATAAGCAGATTTATTCTTTTTTAAATGCTTATATAAAGCTACGTAGTAAGTTTCTATATTTTCAAAAAAAGAAATGTAATTACTTGTTAACGCTGTTGGCGATTCATTACTAGTAAACCAATTATTTAACCTGCTGGTTGCTTTTAAGGTGGCAAAAAAACTATCCGTCTCAATAAGATAGGCATCTATCTCATTAAAATCTTGAAGTAAAGTTCTTGCCCATTGAGAAAACACTTCAAAAGAATCTTTTGTAGTGTTGGATATTTTAGAATAGATTGCATAAAATTCGAAAATTAATTGTGTATTGTCTATTAATTTAAAACCGGATTTTTCTTGTATAAAATTTTCTATACTTACTATTTTTGGTAAAAAAGTAGCCTTTGTAGTCTTATTTTTAAAGATCTCCTTTAGAAATACGCAGGAACGTTGACTTGGTAAAATAATAGTGAGGTGCTGTAAATCTTTTTCATTCGATACAATTTGTGTCACTACTTTAGACAAAAAAGATTCCATATCAATTATTCGTTTTTAGAATTATAAAAATAAGAAAGCCCTTGTAAATAGAAGGTCTTTTATAAGTTTATTTCATAAAAAAAACCGCTTTCCTAAGAAAGCGGTTTTAATATTTAAATGTTACTCTTAAATTATCTTACTAATTTAATTTCTACTCTTCTGTTTTGTTTTCTTCCAGTTCTTGTGCTGTTAGTTGCTACTGGTCTAGTTTCACCGTAACCTGCAGAAGTAAATGTGTTTCCTACTTTTCCTTGTAAGTAAGCCATTACTGCTGCTGCTCTTCTTTCTGACAAACGTTGGTTTAAAGAAGCGCTACCTACACTGTCTGTATGACCTCCAATATGGAATTTTGCAGAAGGGAAACCGCTAATTAAGTCAGCAATTCTATCTAAAATAGCATATGTTTCTGGTGTAAATGAAGATTTTCCTGAATTAAACAATACTGTTCTTGCTAGGTTATCTAACTCAGTAATTGTTTGAACATCTGGAACAGCTGGTGCTGGTGCAACAACTACTTCTGGACAACCGTTGTTAGATTTTACACCTGCAACTTCTGGACATTTATCTAAGTTATCTGTGATACCGTCACCATCTTTATCTCCCCAAGGACAACCGTCATTTGCAGCTGGTCCTGCTTCTTTAGGACATTTATCTTTTGCATCAGTAATTCCATCACCGTCAGCATCAGGACAACCATTCATAGATTTTAAACCTGCTACGTCTGGACATGCATCTTTAGCATCTGCAATACCATCACCGTCTCTATCTGGACAACCATTTAAAGTTGCTAAACCAAATACTTCTGGACAAGCATCTTCTGAATCTTTGATGCCATCACCGTCTGAATCTGGACAACCATTGAAAGCTTCTAAACCAAATACTTCTGGACAAGCGTCATCTTTATCATAAATTCCGTCACCATCTGTATCTTTTCCTCCAAATTTAAAAACTAAACCAGCAGAGTGTTGAAAATGCTGTGCTTTTTTAAGGTTAGTAGAATTGTCAAATGAATGCTTGTAAGCAGATTGTAAATTAATACCTACATTGTCTGAAAACCAAAGGTTTGTTCCTAAACCACCGTTTAGTGTACCGTTACCTGTCCAGTCAATCCAAGTGTAACCTCCACCTACAGATACGTAAGGGTCAAACCATTTTGTATCTCCAATAATTTTATTTAGGTCATAACGAATATCTCCGTCTAATCCTAAAAAAGTCCAATTTCCTGGGTTATACTCTGGTGTAATTGGTCCATTACCAACTTTCGTAATCTTGTTTAGATTACCTGATACTGTAAAAGAAAAACCATCTGCTAAATATCTACCAACAGATACTCTTGAAATCGAAGGGATAATGTTGTAATGAGCTGTAGCATTGAAAAACTCATCATACCACCCAGAACTTATGCCAAGTGTTTCGGTTTCATTACCAGGGCGGTTTGTTGGATGAAAGTCTACTGCATTCACACCAACTGAAATAGCCCAAGGATTATTCTCATCTTGTGCATTAACGTTGCTTAATCCAGCAACTACTAATAAAGCCATTAAGGCTATTTTTAAATGTTTCATTGTTAAAAATTTAAATTTAATATTTTCTAATTTTAAAGCAAAAGTAACTCCTTATTACTTAATAACAAAGACAAATCTACAAAATATTATTAAAAACACAATACTTTTAGAATGTTTCTAAATTACAGTTAGTTTTTTTCCTACCTTAATAAATGCATTTATAGCTTTATCTAGATGTTCTTTTGTATGTGCTGCTGACAATTGTACGCGTATCCTTGCTTTTTCTTTTGGAACTACCGGGTAAAAGAAACCAATAACATAAATACCTTCTTCTAACAGTAAACTAGCCATTTCTTGTGCTAATTTTGCATCATACAACATCACAGGGACAATTGCTGCGTCTGCACCTACTAAATCAAAACCTGCTTTTTCCATTCCTTTTCTAAAATAATTCGTGTTCCATTCTAGTTTATCTCTCAAACTAGTGTCATTACTTAACATTTCAAAAACTTTTATAGATGCGCCTACAATTGCTGGGGCTAAAGAGTTAGAAAATAAATACGGTCTTGAACGTTGTCTTAATATTTCTATAATCTCTTTTTTTCCGGTAGTGTAACCTCCCATAGCGCCACCTAATGCTTTTCCTAAAGTACCTGTAACAATATCTACTCTATCTAAAACGTTTTTTAATTCTACCGTACCTCTACCTGTTTTACCAATAAAACCTGCAGCATGACATTCATCAACCATTACCATAGCGTCGTACTTATCTGCTAAATCACAAATTTCATCTAATTTTGCTACAATTCCGTCCATAGAAAAAACACCATCTGTAACAATTATTTTAAATCGATGTTGTTGTTTGTTTGCTTCTACAAGCTGCGCTTCTAAAGATGCCATATCATTGTTATTATACCTATAACGTGCGGCTTTACATAAACGAACGCCATCTATAATAGAGGCGTGGTTTAATGAGTCTGAAATAATGGCGTCTTCTCTAGTTAATAAAGGTTCAAAAACACCTCCGTTTGCATCAAATGCGGCGGCATATAAGATAGTGTCTTCCGATTGATAAAAATTAGCTATTGTTTTTTCTAATTGTTTGTGTATATCTTGTGTTCCGCAGATAAAACGTACAGAAGACATGCCAAAACCATGTGTGTCCATGGCGTCTTTTGCAGCTTGAATTACAGCTTTATTATTGGATAAGCCTAAATAATTATTGGCACAAAAATTTATAACTTCTTCTCCGCTAGAAATTTTAATGACAGCATCTTGTGATGAAGTAATTATACGTTCTGATTTATACAATCCTGCTTCTTTTATTGTAGCTAATTCTTGTTGTAAGTGTTTTTTAATATTTGAATACATAATTTTGTCTTAATGTTTTACAAAAATAGTTTAAAATTCATCAATTATAATGGCTTCCTTATTTAAATAAACAAGAATTTTTTTTCGAACTTTATACTGCATTTGTTGCAATACTTCGGAATAGTTTTCTAATTGATTTTTATGTTTTTTTTCTGCCTTTCCGGTTTTGTAATCTAATATAACAACACTTTTATCTGGCATTTGCACAATTCTATCTGGAATGAGTATTTCTTGTTTTGCAGATAGCAATTCACGCTCGTTCCAAACAACAACATCATTTTTAAAATACTGCTGTAATTTAGGGTGATGTAGCACCCTTAAAATAAGGTCATTAATTGTTGTTTTTTCTTCTTTAGAAATGGCTCCTTTAAAATAGTAAGTATTGAGAACTTTTAAAACATCGTTTTCTGTTTTAATTTCTGAAAGCATGGTGTGTACTAAATTTCCGAAAGAAATAGCGGCTCCTTGTGTCGTATCCCAAAGAGATGATGCTGTTGTAACTACACTAATTTGATGGTTTTTCCAATCTGAAGATATAAATGTTTCTTGTTGTATGTTTTTTATTGAACTTGGTGTTTTTTGACCTGTTTGTAATCTGGAAGGGTTTCCGAAGGTATAAATTGATTGATTTTCATTCCATTCGCCCGAAGTTTGCAAATAATGCACAAATAAATCTGCAAACGTATTGATCTTTTCTGCATCAAATTTCTTTTTTTCAGTAACAATATAGAGTTGTTCTTCAGCGCGAGTTAAGGCAACATATAACATGTTAAAATTGTCTAATTCTAGTTTTTCGCGCCGCTCATTATACAATTGTTGTCCGTAGTCACTTTCATATTTTAAATCTACTTTAAAATTAAGTAGTAAATACTCAAAACCTTCAAAAATAGGGTCTGTTGTTGTGTTATACCATACTTTTGGATTAATTTGCCTATAAATATCTGTATTATATGGAAGGATGACTATCGGAAATTCTAATCCTTTTGATTTATGAATAGTCATAATACGAACTGCATGTTCGGTTTCTGGAACCACAATACTTGCTTTGTGTTTTTTTACATTCCAATACTCTAAAAAAGTGGTAATTGTCTGTTCTTTTTGCTCTTGAAACGAAAGTACAAAGTCTAAAAAATATTGAATATACGCATCTGCTTTTTTGGCTAAATGAAAACTTCTAATTAAATACGCTATGGCTTCGTAAAATGATAATTGAAAAAAGGTTGTCTCGCTAAAAAAACACTGATGTGATTGTAAGGATTTAAAAAACGCATTTGTTTTTAAATGTATCAAATTACTTACAAAAAGGTGTTTTTCTGTCTCAATTTCTAAATACTCATGTAAAAAAAACAAAGCTTCTAACCTACTTTGCTTATCATTTTTATCTTTCAATATCTTAATAACAGCTATGACAAACTGAATCTTGGCATTGTTTTCTAATAACAATGTTTCTGAAGAAATAATAGCAATTCCTTTTTCTGAAAGGTAATTTGCTACGGCAACACCTTCACTTTTTTTACGGACTAAAATGCAGACATTACTCTTTTTAAAAGCTGGATCTAACTGTTGTATTATTTCGAATACTTTTTTTGGATATAACAATGCCTTGTCTTCTTCTTGTTGTTTGTCTAAAAAAGAAATTTCAACATAACCACCTGTTTTGGTATTTTGATTTTGTTTGGCTGTTTTGCAATATAAATTGCTGTATGTTGGATTGCTAAGTAAGTTTCCTATATGCTCAAAAAAGTTGTTGTTAAAAGTAATGACTTCTTGGCAACTTCTGTAATTTGTCTTTAAGCTTTCTATCCCTTTTGGCACATTAAATGGGTTTGTTTTATTGGCTAATGCTATAAATTGTTCTGGATTACTTCCACGCCAACGATAAATAGATTGTTTAGCGTCACCAACCAATAGAAGTGAGCCTCTTTCTTGATTTAAATCTTCTGTTTCTAAAGCATTTTCTATAAGTTTATGTAGGTTTTTCCATTGTAAAACAGAAGTGTCTTGCATTTCGTCAATAAAATAATGGCGATATTTTTCTCCCAATCGTTCATAAATAAAAGGCGCTGGTTCATTTTTAATGGTGTTGTGTATTAAACTATTAAATTCGGCATTTAACCGAATGTTATTTTCTTCTTTTAAGGTGTTTAGTTCTTTTTGAATACTATTCAAGACGGCTAAAGGCACAATACTTTCTAATGCTATTTTGTAAAGTGTTAGTTTTTGATAAATTCTTTCGGAAGATTCATAAAAATCAAGCAATTCTGGCAAAACAGCTTCAATGCTTTCTTTAATGTGGCTAGGTTTTGTTTTTCCATAAAAAACACCTTCTTCTAAACGTTCTTTTAGTTTACTTTGATCAAAAAACTTTGCTTTTTTATAATCATTTTTTAAATTTTTAAAATGATTAGGAAGCATGGTTCTGTAAAAATCTTTTACGTCTAATTCTTGAGAAGATATCAAATCTAGCGCATTTTCCCCTATCATCTGAAGCTGCCTAACCAATTGGTTCACAATTTTTTGTAACTTCTTTTTTAATGCTACAAAATCTTGAATAGTTTTGTTAGATAGTTTTTTAATTTGCTGTATATCATTTTCTTGTAATAAGATTTTTGCAAAATTTTGTAATTCAAATGTAATGTCCCATGCTTTATCTTCGTTTGATTTTTGTAATGAAAAATCAATCAATAATTTGGTTAAATCTTGATTGGTTCCTATTTTAGAAATTAAGATGTCAATGGCTTCAAAAAGCAATTTTTGAGCGTCCATTTCTACTTCAAAATTTAGTGGTATTTTTAAATCATATGCAAAAGTTTTTACAATACTGTATGTAAAACTATCTATGGTTGTAATGTTAAACGCACTGTAGTTTTTAAGAATTGTAAAAAGAATGGTTTTTGCGCGTTGCAGTAACTTTTTTTGGTCTAAATTGGTTTCTTTTGCTATTAAAGTAAGCATGTCTGTTTCTTTCCCTTCAGAAATGTTTTGCAAATTTAAAAGCACGCGTTCTTTCATCTCTGCACTTGCTTTATTGGTAAAGGTTATGGCTAATATTTGCTGAAATTTATACCTGTTTTCTGAGGTTAACAGTATTTTTAAATATTCTTTAACTAAGGTAAAGGTCTTTCCGCTACCTGCAGAGGCGTTGTAAATTTGAAACGAAGGCGTTTTTTGAATGTTCATAGGCAAATGCAAAATACAAAAAAGCCGAACAATAATGTTCGGCTTTTTTATAAAAATTATTATCTTATGCTAAAGAGGGCATTTCATTCTCGAACGGCTTCTTGCTGTGCTTAAACGATACACTAAACTTATAGAATAATTAAAATGCTGCAACACATTGGGGTATTCTGGCGGCGAATATTTGTACATACCATGACCGTTTACGCCAAATTTTTTAGAAAACCAATAGGTTAAACCAATGCCTCCGTTAAAGGTGCCTGCTCCTTTTTTATCAATCCAAGTATAACCTCCACCTGCAAAAACATATGGATAGTATTTAGAATTGTCTTTTAAAATACTAAATTGCACAGAACCATCAATTGCGTGGTATGATATCTTCGGAATTTTATAATCTCCTATTTTAGTAATTTGATTCATTGTAAAAGCTGCATCTAACGCAAAACGTTTCCAAATGTGCCTTGTTACATGTAATTTTGGAAACCCAAACTGATTCCAATGGTCTCTTAAGTTGAAAATCTGACTTCCAAGCCCTGAGTTATTTCCTGTTATTAAAAAAGGTTCACTTGTTGGATAAAAGTCAATCGCATTTAACCCAACACCAATAACCCATTTTTGATCTTCGTTTTGTGAAAAGCCTTTAGCAAAACTAAATAACCCAAACATTATAAGAATAAATTTTAATTTCATAGTATATCCTTTTTACCCAAAAAATCAAGCCAATTATGGCTTGATTTTTTATTTTAAATTGTTTGCTTTTAAATTCTATTTACGTATTTAATGGCTTTATTAAAGTCTTCTAAGTCGTTGTCGTTCATGATTAAATGAATGGCTTCATCGGTTACTTTTTCTACATTATCTAACGGAAATCCTAAACCTGTTGCTACTTTTCTTAAAACTGCAGCTTCTTCACCAACAGCTTCGTCGTCTGCAAAAATCATCTTTGCTAAATTAAACAAACGCTCAATTCTATCATCGTAATTTACCGGTGGATTCATTGGGTATTTGTCTGGGTTTTTAAAAATTTCTTTCATTTCCTCTTCAGAAATTTTTAATCTTCTTGCTAATCTATCTAATAATTTTTGTTCTCCATCAGTAACAACGTCATCTGCCAAAGCTAATTTTACAATATTTGCAAAATGCCCAACATCTCTTTTGTGTTTTCCGCTTGAATATAAATCTGAAATTGACATATCTTTTTTTTTTAATTGTATGGCAAATATAAATAACTCACTATAATTATTGTTATAAAATTGTTTGTTTTTACTTTCTTAAATGTATTACTTTGCCAAAAATAGCACGCATTGAGCAAACAAGCTATACGCAAAAGCTATCAACAATCTAACAAAGTAAAACAGATTGTTGATTCATTTAAAACCAAAAGCAACCAAATTCATCTTTCAAATTTGGCAGGCTCTGCATTGTCTTTTGTTATTTCTGAAAGTTTTATTAGTGCTGAAAAACCCTACCTTTTAATTTTTAACGACAAAGAAGAAGCTGCTTATTATCTAAACGATTTAGAACAACTTTTGGGTGATAAAAATGTGCTCTTTTATCCTGGATCTTACAGAAGACCTTACCAAATTGAAGAAACAGACAATGCTAATATTTTATTGCGATCTGAAGTATTAAACCGAATAAACTCTAGAAAAAAACCTGCCGTTATTGTTACATATCCAGAGGCATTGTTTGAAAAGGTAGTCACCAAAAAAGAACTAGAACGTAGTACTTTAAAACTACATCTTAACGAGCAAATTTCGTTAGATTTTGTAAACGAAGTTTTGTTTGAATACAACTTTAAACGTGTTGACTTTGTAACAGAACCTGGTGACTTTTCGGTGCGTGGTGGCATTATAGATGTTTTTTCTTTTTCGAATGATCAACCCTATCGTATTGAATTTTTTGGCGATGAAGTTGATACCATTCGTTCCTTTGATGTAGAGACACAATTATCTACAGAAAAGCATAAAAAAATTAGTATCATGCCTAATGTAGAAAATAAAACCTTGCAAGAAAAACGCGAGAGTTTTCTACAATACATTTCTTCAAAAACAGTAATTTTTATAAAGAACACCAATTTTCTTTATGGCAGCTTAGACAAGCTTTTTCTAAAAGCTGTTGAAGCTTTTGAAAAGCTTTCCAAAGAAATAAACCATGGCACACCTAACGAATTATTTTGTAACGGAAAAACTATCGAAAGTCAATTACAAACATTTAACCGGGTTCATATTAGCACTCTAAAAGACCGTATTTTAAATATTGATTTTAACACCAAACCACAACCTAGTTTTAACAAACAATTCAATTTATTAATTGCTGATTTAAAAACACATTCTAATAAAGGTTTTACAAATTACATCTTTTGTGATAACCAAAAACAAGCACAACGTTTTCATGACATTTTTAATGATATAGAGCAAAAAGTAGATTACAAAACCATTATTTTTCCATTATACCAAGGTTTTATAGATCTTGATGAAAAAATAGTTTGCTATACCGATCATCAAGTTTTTGAACGTTATCATAAATTTCGACTTAAAAATGGCTACGCAAAAAAACAAGCCATTACCTTAAAAGAACTTACAAACCTTTCAATAGGCGATTATGTAACACATATAGATCATGGAATTGGTAAATTTGGTGGGCTTCAGAAAATAGATGTTGAAGGTAAAAAACAAGAAGCTATCAAATTGATGTATGGAGAACGTGACGTGTTATACATTAGCATACACTCATTACACAAAATTGCTAAATTTAATGGTAAAGACGGAAAAGTGCCAAAAATCTACAAACTTGGTTCTGGAGCTTGGAAAAAATTAAAACAAAAAACAAAAGCTCGCATAAAACATATTGCCTTTAATCTTATAGAGCTATACGCAAAACGAAAACTACAAAAGGGGTTTGCTTTTAATCCAGACAGTTATTTACAGCATGAATTAGAAGCTAGTTTTATGTACCAAGACACGCCAGATCAATTTACAGCAACACAAGACGTCAAAGCTGATATGGAGAAAGAACAACCTATGGACAGGTTGGTTTGTGGTGATGTTGGCTTCGGAAAAACAGAAATTGCGGTTAGAGCAGCTTTTAAAGCAGTAGATAATGGCAAGCAAGTAGCCATCTTAGTGCCAACTACTATTTTGGCATTTCAGCATTTCAACACCTTTACAGAACGCTTAAAAGATTTTCCTGTAACAGTAGATTACCTTAATAGGTTTAGAACAACCAAACAAAGAAATACCGTTATAGAGGGTTTAAAAAATGGCAATATAGATATTGTTATTGGTACCCACCAATTAGTCAATAAAAAAATACAATTCAAAGATTTAGGATTGCTCATTATTGACGAAGAACAAAAATTTGGTGTCGCCGTGAAAGACAAACTAAAAACCCTTAAAGCCAATATTGATACACTTACCTTAACAGCAACTCCTATTCCAAGAACACTGCAGTTCTCTTTGATGGCTGCACGTGATTTAAGTGTCATAAACACTCCGCCACCAAATAGACATCCTATAGAAACCAATGTTATTCGTTTTTCAGAAGAAACCATTCGTGATGCTATTATGTATGAAATATCTCGTGGCGGACAAGTATTTTTTATACACAACCGCATCGAAAACATCAAAGAAGTTGCAGGTCTTTTACAACGTTTGTTACCCAATGCCAAAATTGGTATAGGTCATGGACAAATGGAAGGTAAAAAACTAGAACAGCTCATGCTTTCTTTTATCAATAATGAGTTTGATGTATTGGTCTCTACAACCATTGTAGAAAGTGGGTTGGATGTGCCCAATGCCAACACTATTTTTATAAATAATGCCAATAATTTTGGTTTGTCAGACCTGCATCAAATGCGTGGCCGTGTAGGGCGTAGTAATAAAAAAGCATTTTGTTATTTCATTACACCAGAATACCATGCTATGACCGATGATGCCAGAAAACGAATTGAGGCATTGGTTTTGTTTTCTGACCTAGGAAGTGGGATTAACATTGCCATGAAAGATTTAGAAATTAGAGGTGCTGGTGATTTATTAGGAGGCGAACAAAGTGGATTTATAAATGATATAGGTTTTGAAACTTATCAAAAAATATTAAATGAAGCTATTGAAGAGCTTAAAGAAAATGAATTTAAAACGCTTTACAAAGATGACGGAAAACCAAAACAATTTGTTAAAGAAGTCCAGATAGACACCGATTTTGAAATCCTTTTTCCAGATGATTATATCAATGTTATTTCAGAAAGATTAAGTCTATACAGCCGTTTAGGAGAACTTTCTTCTGAAGAAGAACTACAACAATTTGAAATGGATTTGATAGATCGTTTTGGAGAATTACCAACACAAGTGGTAGATTTATTAGATAGCGTTCGTATAAAATGGATTGCTAAAAAACTTGGTTTTGAACGCTTAATTCTAAAGAAAAAAACAATGATTGGCTACTTTGTTTCAGACCATCAAAGTGCCTTTTACCAGACCGCTACTTTTACTAAAATACTACAATTTGTACAACACAATGCCACTATTTGTACAATGAAAGAAAAACAAACACCTAAAGGGCTGCGTTTATTATTACGCTTTAATGGTATAAACACTGTATCAAAAGCGTTACGAGTATTACAAAAGATCTAAAAAAAACCAAGAACTATGTTCTTGGTTTTTTTTATTTTATAAATGACATTTATTCTTTTATTAGTTTATAAACACCTTTTGCATTTTGAGTTGTAATCTTTACAAAATAAATCCCCACATTTAAGTTTGAAATATCTATTTCTTTTTCAATATTTACATTTGATAAATCTACCAACTTTAAAAGTCTTCCGTTAATATCATAAACTTCTGCTTTTAGTAATTCTAAAGCCATTGTTTTACGTAATGTAAATATTCCTTTTGTAGGATTAGGATACATTGATAAGCCTTCTAAAATAGTTTCATATTCTGAAACCGCCAAAGGTACTGCGCAATTGTAAATTACTATTTCATCTAAATACCATCCTATTCTACCATTACATCCGTCGGTTGCCATTTCCCACCTAAGTTGAATGTTTCCGTTAGCTGCAAGACCTAAACTTGATAAATTTACCGTACTTTTCCCCCAACTACCAGACGTAGAACCTTCGTCAGAACCTGTAAAAGCGGCTTCTCCTGCTAAAGGATTATCATTTGTTCCTCCATTAATAGCTCCATTGTAAGCATTTGCAGTAAATGCTGTTCCTGGTAGTAAAGTCCAAGCGCCTCCATTTAAACTGTATTTTATATTTCCGCCATCCCAGTTTGCTTCTGTAGAAACATAATGATCAAATGACATTTCAAAAGTACCTGTTGTTATATTTGGCATCGTAATTATTGGGCTTTCTAAACGTATAATTCCGTTTTCTAAGTCTGCGCTACAATCACCGTTAACTGGATCAATTCCAAAGATTCCTTGACCTGCTCTTCCGTCTGGTAATACTGGTTCAATCACCCAATCTCTTGTTTCCCAAGTAGCTGCATTTGTTGGTAGTTGAGAAACCGTCCAAGACCCTAATCCTGTCTCCCAATCTTCAAAAAACAATCTATTTGTTGAAGCTGCTCCACATAAAGGTGCCGTTGTTGTTAATATGGGTGTGAAATTACAAAAAGAAGGTTCCGTTCTTAATTCTACTGCTAAAATAGCATTTGTTACTTGTTGACAATCGGCTGCTGTAATAATTTGCCCAGAAGGACCCGTTGCTGCTGAAGCTGTTGACAGTCCAGTTAAATTAACACCTGTTAAATCAGAGCAAGCTGCTTCTAGAGCATCTGCTAAATTAACAAAATCACTTGTTGGTGTTAAGTATACACTTTGTGCTCTCCAAAATATATGTGCTGCTTTAGTAAAGCCTAATGAAGCTGTTGTTTGCCCATTATAAGTGCCTCCATCAACTAATAAAGCATATAAATGGTTCGGTATTCCGGAGTTAGAATGAACTCCTCCTGAATCACCAGCGCTGCATTTGTATTGACTATCTGTAACTTTTCCTGGATCTCCATTACAGGTTGGATCCCACATATCTCTAATTGCTCCACCAAATGCACTTGCATCTTCTCCCATTCTCCATCTATCAGAACTATTACAGCCCGTTCTAAATGATAAATCTTCTCCTATATCTTCATACCCATTAATCAAATCTACTGTTTCTCCCCAAATATCTGAAAAGGATTCATTCATCGCCCCAGATTGATAAGCATAAATCAACCCGCTTGTATACTCCATATAGGCATGTCCCCATTCGTGAGCCACAATATCATCAGAAGCTGTCCCTGTACAGTAACCTGCTCTAGTACCATTCCAATTAGCATTTGGGCAATTAATTCCTGGATCATTATTTATGGTTTTCATTTGTGCATCTGCGTTGTCATAAGAAATATATCCAAAAGCATTCTTAAATAAATTATACATGTGTCCTGAGGCTTCTATTTCGTTTCGTTGCCATATGTCTAATGTGCCTGGAAAAGCATCTCCTTCTATCCATATTTGATTAATTGTACTTCCTTCATAAAGAACTCTATTTATAGCATGTGCAATACCTGTGTATTGCTCTGTGATAGAGCCATCAAAGGCATTTACAAATACATATTCTCTCACATCATTATCGTTTCGGACTTCTACTTCGTAAACCAATTGGTTTCCCAAATCAAGACCTTGAATTAAACCTTTGTTAAAAACATATAAATTACTTTTAAACACAAACAGAGCGTCTCCTGAATAGTTAATTTGCTGTTTTTCTACTGCTGAAATTGCTATTGCATTAGCTGTTATATTACTAATGGTAGGATTTGTATTAATTTTAAGTTGTGGAATCACATTTCCATTAACTGCTGTCAACACATCATGATTATTAAAATGAAAACGTAATTGCCCATCAAAAACAGCAACACCATTATGATATTGCTTAAAAACTACTTGCTTAAAACCGAAATTATCCATTTTTTCTGAATGAAAACGAAGTGTTTTTTCTATATCTTTAATTTTATAAATTGTTTTGTATTCTTTCAAGAAGTTAATCGCTTTTTCTTTAAGGGTAGAACCCCTTAATTGAGGAGCGTTTTCTGATGAAAAACGAATAAATTCAGGAACGTTATAACTCTTACTAGAAGTTATCTTTGCATTGTGCTTTTGTGTTAGTTTTAAAATTGACTTTTCAATTTGCTGTGCATTAACAAAATTACCAATAAATAAGAGTGCTAATAAAAAGAGTTTTTTATTCATGTTTTATTATTTAGATAACGAATTTAGTGAAAAGTCTTTATATTTTTTTATTGTTGTCCGATTAAAATTTATAAAAACTCTAAAAAGTTATGTTTAATAGAGGTTCTAAGAGTGTCTTTATTATACAAAAAAGAAAAGGTAAATCCTATTAACCTGAGTTCGACCTAAACTTACATCAAAGAATCCTTATAAAAAGTGAGATTTGGACAATAAAAACGAAGATTTAGTATTAAATTAAGGCTTTTATTGTTCAAAGATTGTTGTTTAGAAG
>CAMZLD010000004.1 GCA_947311635.1 uncultured Flavobacteriaceae bacterium
AAAATGCAAGAGATATCTCTTTTAAAAAATTTGGTGTTTTTGGCTTTATGGACGTGGTAGAAAAACGTCAAAAAACCATGAGTAAGAAGTACTTAAAAATAATGTGGTCTTTTGTAAAAGATTGGTTTCAGTTGCCTAAAATTATCATTACTTTAGGCAGTATTTATGTGCTTTATTTGCTATTTAAAATGCCAATAGGCATATTTATTTATTATGGGTTGGATATTTTTTTATTAACAGTTATAGGGTTGCAATTTTTTAGGCTAAGAAAACAATCTAAAAAACGATTTCTAAAAACAACTAAAAAATGGATGTTTGAAGAGCTTATATTTAAAACCTCCATTGCAAATACGTTGCTGTTATATGTTAATTTATTTAATGGCACTAGTAGTATTCATCATTTAGAAAACTCATTAACCGCTTTGTTTTTTGCTTTATTTTTTGTTGCAGCATTTCTAATGGGCTATGTTACCCTTATTGTAATTCCAAGACAAGCAGAAAAACTATTAGCAGAAACGTATCCAACATATTCTATAACGCAATAATTTTAAACAATTTATATGATTAAACATTTTTTTAATTTAGAATGGAAACAATTTTTTCGTTCTTCTTATTGGCAAAAAAGTATTGCTACCAACCTTGTTTTAGTTTTTTTTGCCTTGTATATGCTGGCTTCCTTTATGTTTTTAGGTATTGCGCTTTACAAAGTTTTAGAAAAATACTTTCCAGATGCAAGTCCGCTACACGTATTTAATTCAATGCTTGGTTTTTGGTTTTTATTTGAGCTTATATTTAGGTATTTTATGCAATCATTACCTGTAATGAACATAAAACCATTACTAAATTTACCCATAAAAAAAAGCAAAGTAGCACATTACACCTTACAGAAATCTGCTATATCTTTTTTTAATATCCTGCCCATGGTACTTATTATTCCGTTTGGCATGATGCTTGTCAAAAACGGTCAACCTATTAGTGGTATTGTAGCTTGGGAATTTAGTATACTTTGCCTTACACTTTTTTTAAACTACACCAATTTTATTATCAATAAAAAAAACAGTGCTTTTGTTATTTTAGTTATAGCCCTTTCGCTTTTAATTGCATTAAAACAATTTCAAATATTTGATATTTCACCCATTATAGGCAATGCCTTTGACGCTATTGTAGAACAACCTTTTTTAGCGGTTATTCCTTTAGCAGCCATGTTAGGTGCTTATTTTATAAATTTCAAAGAATTAATTGCCAATTTATATTTAGATCAAGCGGTTTCTAAAAAAATAAAAGAAGCCAATACCAGAGATTTGTCTTGGGCAAATCGTTTTGGAGATGTAGCGCCGTTTATAAAAAATGATATTCGATTAATTTGGCGCAACAAAAGACCTAAGATGGTTTTTTTGATGTCCTTTCTTTTTCTTTTTTATGGATTAATTTTCTTTAGAAATTCTAAAATAATTGAAGCAATGCCATCGATGCTTATCTTTGTTAGTATTTTTATAACAGGCATGTTTACCATGAATTTTGGACAATATATCCCAGCTTGGGATAGCGCTTATTACCCAATGCTCATGAGTCAAAATATTCGTTACCGTAAATTTTTAGATTCTAAATGGTACTTAACAACCATAATGACTTTAGTATTACTTGTACTAAGCATTCCATACGTATATTTTGGGTGGAACATCTTACTATTAATTTTTGTAGGCGCTATTTTTAATATTGGTTTTAATAGTCTTTTTGTTTTGTTTGCAGGCGCATTTAACAGAAAAAGAATCGATTTAGAAAGAAGTGCCTTTGCCAATTACCAAGGCACAAGTGCCACACAATTTTTAATGATCATACCAATTATTGGGGTTCCAATGCTATTGTATGCCGTTTTTAATAAATTTTTCGGTTTCAATGCAGGCGTAATTGCCATAGCTGCGGTTGGTATCTTCGGAATTCTTTTCAGAAACTTTTTTATGAATAAAATAGAACAACTTTACATCAATAATAAATACAAAACCATTAACGCTTTTAGCCAAAAAGCTTAAAAATAAACTATGATTCAAGCAACAAACCTTAGCAAAAAATACAAAGGCATCGCTGTCTTACAAATAGAAAACTTACACATACCCAAAGGTCAAAGTTTTGGATTAGTAGGTAATAACGGAGCCGGAAAAACGACTTTCTTTAATCTCTTACTAGATCTTATTAGACCAACCACCGGAACCATTACCAATAACAATATTACCGTAAACCAAAGCGAAGATTGGAAACAATTTACAGGTTCATTTATAGACGAAAGCTTTTTAATAGGATACTTAACACCCGAAGAATATTTTTATTTTATTGGCGAATTACGAGGCATGAATAAAGCAGATGTTGACAGTTTTTTACAGAAATTTTCAGAAATTTTCAATGATGAAATTTTAGGAAAGAAAAAATACTTGCGCGATTTAAGTAAAGGAAACCAAAAAAAAGCAGGCATTGTAGCCGCTTTAATAGGTAACCCAGAAGTAGTAGTGTTAGATGAGCCTTTCGCTAATTTAGATCCAACAACACAAATACGACTTAAAAAAATGCTACACAGTTTAACACAAAACAAACATGTAACAGTCTTAATTTCTAGTCACGACTTAGACCACGTAACAGAAGTCTGCGAGCGTATTGTGGTTTTAGAAAAAGGCGAAGTTATTAAAGATATTATTACTTCAGAAGAGACATTAAAAGCTTTAAAAAATCATTTTGCTTTGCAGTAAAAACAGCTATTTTCTTTAAACAGAATGAAGTATCAATAATATTTGTATTTTTACAATCACTTTTTAGCAATAAAAACCGCTAAAAACAGTTACTAAATTAGAAAAAACAGACTTTGAAAAAACATCTATATATTCTTTTAGCAATAAGCACACTTGCTTGTTCAACCAAGAAAGACGCTTTTATTAATAGAAATTGGCATACGCTTAATACCAAATACAATGTACTTTACAACGGTCAAGTTGCATTTGATGCAGGTTTAAAAGAGTTAAACGGTAAGTACGAAGACAATTATTGGGATGTTTTGCCAATAGAGCCCTTAAAAGTAGATACCGATAAAGTTTTATTTCCAGGAGCAGAAAATAATTTAGACAATTCTCCTCAAGCTTTTGAAAGAGCCGAAGAAAAAGCGGTAAAAGCCATTCAGAAGCACTCTATGAATATTCGTGGAAACGAAAAAAATCGTCAAATAGATGACGCTTATTTGTTATTAGGAAAAGGGCGTTATTTTTCGCAACGTTTTGTGCCAGCGTTAGAAGCTTTTACCTATGTGTTAGAAAATTACCCAAACGCCAATTTAATTAACGACACAAAAATTTGGCGTGCAAAAACAAACATTCGCTTGCAAAATGAAGAACGCGCTATAGAAGACCTTACCTATTTGCTTAAAAAAGAAGATTTACCCGAAAATATTTTAGAAGATGCTCACACTGCAATGGCAATGGCATATAAATCGCTAGACAGTGTAGAAGCTGTTATTAAGCACTTAAACCAAGCCACAGCATCAAATAAAAACAGCGCACAACAAGCCCGAAATTTATTTGTATTAGGGCAACTTTATAGAAAAGAACATAAAATAGATTCTTCGCAAATAGCATTTCAGAAAATTATTGATGCTAAAAAAGTTCCGAAAAAATATACCATTTACGCACACGTAGAAAAAGCAAAAAACCATCAAGAAGGAGATAATGCAGAAACGTTACTTGCTACATTAACAAAGTTAATAAAAGATAGAGATAATAGACCTTATCTAGATGCGTTGCATTATCAATATGGCATGGTAGAAGCCAAACAAGGAAACATAGTTGCGGCAGCAACACATTTTAATAAATCTGCACACGCCAAACAGGCAGGGCAATTTCAAAAAGGTTTATCTTTTGAAGCCTTAGGAAACTTGAAATTTGACAAAGCTCAATTTATAGATGCAGGCGCTTATTACGATTCTGTTTTAGATATTTCTGAAAACCTTAACACAAAGCGCATGCGCAGACTGTTACGAAAACGTGCTAAATTAGATGATGTGATTGCTTATGAAAATTTAGTAGCCCAAAATGATAGTATCTTAAAGCTTGTTCAAATGACCAAAGATCAACAAACAGCAGTCTTTGAAAATTACATTGCAGCACTG
>CAMZLD010000005.1 GCA_947311635.1 uncultured Flavobacteriaceae bacterium
AAAAGGCTGAAAACTTTGATTGCAAGTTTAGGTCGAACTCAGGTTAATAAGTCAATTTAATTATTTAATGCCTCAGGGCAAACTCATACTTTTTTAACTGAACTTTCTTAATAATTAATTGATTAATACTCTGTTAAGTCATTTTATATTTGTATATTATACTGATAGTCAACAACTTAATTCAATAAATACTTATAATAAGTTACTCAGTATTTTTAACCATGTAGAAGACCCTAGAAGCCATATAAACAATCTTCATAACCTAATTGACATCCTTTCTTGTAGGTATAATTTCAGTGATCTGTGGAGCAGATACGTGGAAACAAATGGTTGAATTTGCAAAGTAAAAGAAGAATTTCTAAGAACCTTTCTTGAATTGCCAAACGGAATACCTTCGTAGGATACTATAAATGAAAATTTTCACCAAGATACGGGGTATTCATCTTGCCAGAATAGAACAAGGCAAAACCAATGTTTCTGTTAGTACTATTTATGAAATTTGTAAATACTTTGAAATTACCCTTCAAGATTTTTTTGACATTAAAAACATTAGATATTAAAAGTATCGTTGTAGATAGTTTATTATATATCACAGTAAAAGTGTATTAGTTTTGCTACTTTTGTACCTTCATAAAAAACATTCATGAGTACACCAAAAAGATATACACTTACAGCGGCATTGCCGTATACCAATGGTCCCGTTCATATTGGGCATTTGTCAGGGGTTTACATACCAGCAGATATTTACGCACGTTATTTACGTCAAAAAGGCAAAGATGTTCTTTTTGTCTGCGGAAGCGATGAGCACGGTGTGCCCATAACATTGCGTGCCAAAAAAGAAGGTGTAACACCACAACAAGTGGTAGATAAGTACCACGCTATTATTAAAAAATCGTTTAAAGATTTCGGAATTTCGTTTGACAATTACTCACGTACATCCGCAAAGATTCATCATGAAACAGCTTCAGAATTTTTTAAAGAATTGTACGAAAACGGAAAGTTTATAGAAGAAACTTCTGCGCAATTATACGATGCGCAAGCCAATCAGTTTTTGGCAGATCGTTTTGTAATAGGCACCTGCCCAAAATGTGGGTACGAAGAAAGCTATGGAGACCAATGCGAAAAATGTGGTACAATCCATAACGCAACAGATTTAATTAATCCAAAATCTGCAATAACAGGTAATGTACCTTCATTAAAAGAGACAAAGCATTGGTATTTACCTTTAAACGAATACGAAACATGGCTAAGAGAATGGATTGTAGAAGGACATAAAAATGATTGGAAAACCAATGTTCTCGGACAAGTAAAGTCTTGGTTAGATGATGGTTTGCGCCCAAGAGCTGTAACGCGAGATTTAGATTGGGGCATTCCTGTGCCTGTAAAAGGAGCCGAAAACAAAGTACTCTATGTTTGGTTTGACGCACCCATTGGCTACATTTCTGCAACCAAAGAATGGGCAGCACAAACTGGTAACGATTGGCAACCCTACTGGAAAGACAAAGAAACCAAATTGGTGCATTTTATAGGGAAAGATAATATTGTTTTTCATTGCATTATTTTTCCGGCAATGCTAAAAGCAAAAGGCGATTTTATTTTACCAGAAAATGTGCCAGCAAACGAGTTTTTAAACTTAGAAGGACATAAAATTTCGACTTCAAAAAACTGGGCTGTTTGGTTGCATGAATATTTAGAAGATTTTCCAGAAAAGCAAGACGTATTGCGCTATGCTTTAACTGCAAATGCACCAGAGACGAAAGATAATGACTTTACCTGGAAAGATTTTCAGGCAAGAAATAACAATGAGTTGGTGGCTATCTTCGGAAACTTTATCAATCGTGTAGTTGTGTTAACCAATAAATATTACGACGGAAATGTACCTACACCTTCAGAATTTTCAGAAATTGATCAAGAAACGTTGGCGATGATTAAAAAATATCCATCCATTATTTCAAAATCGATTGAAAGGTATCGTTTTAGAGAGGCAAGTCAAAAATTATTAGACTTAGCACGCTTAGGAAACAAATATCTTGCAGACGAAGAGCCTTGGAAACAAATAAAAGAAAACCCAGAACGCGTACAAACCATTATGTTTGTTGCTCTGCAAATTGCAGCCGCTTTAGCAACATTGTGCGAACCTTTTTTACCTTTTACTGCAACTAAATTAAATGGTATTTTAAATATTGATAATGGTTTGAGTACTGCCAAAAACACTTGGAATGAAATTTCAGAAAAAAATATTTTGCTTCCTTCAAATCATAAAATAAACAAAGCAACGCTGTTATTTGCTAAAATAGAAGATAAAGAAGTACAATACCAGATAGATAAATTAATAGCAACTAAAACAGCCAATGATCAAGCAAACAAAACCGTAGCACCACAAAAAGACACCATTGCTTTTGAAGACTTTACCAAGTTAGATATGCGTGTTGGTACTATTTTAGAAGCACAAAAAGTGCCCAAAACTAAAAAATTGTTACAACTAAAAGTAGATGTAGGTATTGATGTTAGAACCATTATTTCTGGCATTGCAGAGAGTTTTTCTGAAGAGCAGGTTGTAGGACAACGCGTTACGGTTTTGGTTAATTTAGCACCAAGAACATTGCGTGGCGTAGAAAGTCAAGGAATGATTTTAATGACAGATACACCAGACGGAAAACTGGCTTTTGTAGAACCAGATTCTAACTTGGTACAAAATGGCGAACAAATTAGTTAATCTTTGTTTTTTAAATAAAAGGACAACAAGGCTTTTGTAGAAGCATCATGTGGATTGTTTTTTTCGCCTTTAATATCTTCTATAATAGTGGTAGAAAGCTGTTTGCCTAATTCTACACCCATTTGGTCGTAGCTAAAAATATTCCAAAGCACTCCTTGTACAAAAAGTTTATGCTCGTACATAGCAATTAATGCACCCAAATTTTTTGGAGTAAGCTGAGATATTAAAATAGTATTTGTTGGTTTGTTTCCTTTATGAATTTTATATGGAATAATTTCAGAAGGAATCCCTTTATGCATTAAATCTTTATCATTTTTTCCTGTTAGTAAGGCTTCTGTTTGCGCAAAAAAATTAGCCATTAAAATATCATGATGTTTTTGTAAACCGTGTAATGGTTTTACAAAGCCAATAAAATCTGTAGGAACAAGTTTGGTGCCTTGGTGTAACAATTGAAAAAAAGCATGCTGTGCATTGACACCAGTTGCTCCCCAAATAATGGTACCTGTTTGATAATCTATAGTATTTCCGTTTCTATCAATATTTTTCCCATTACTTTCCATAATGGCTTGCTGTAGATGTGGTACTAGTTTGTCTAGGTATTCAGAATATGGAATAATAGCTTCGGTTTCTGCTTTAAAAAAATTGTTATACCAAATACTTAACAAGGCTAAAACCACCGGAATATTTTTATTAAAAGGTTCATTTTTAAAATGCATATCCATTTGGTGCGCTCCTTCTAAAAGTTCTTCAAATTTTTTATAACCTACACTACAAGCAATTGAAAGTCCTACGGTGCTCCATAAAGAAAAGCGCCCGCCAACCCAATCATTTAATGATAGTATATTGTCTTCTGGAATGCCAATAGCACTTGCAGAAGTTATGTTATTAGTAACAGCAATAAAGTGCTTTTGAATGTCTAAAATGGTTGCTTTTTGTAAAAACCATTGCTCTATGGTGGCTGTATTCTGAAGTGTTTCTTGTGTTTTAAATGACTTAGAAACAATGATAAAAACGGTTGTTTCTCTATTTAATTTTTTTAATATTTCTTGCACATGATCGCCATCTACATTCGAAATAAAATGGGTGTTGATTTCTTTTTTATAATACGCTAAGGCATCTACGATCATTTTTGGACCCAAATCAGAGCCTCCAATACCAACATTTACAATGTCTGTTATTTTTTTGCCTGTATAACCTTCCCATTTCCCATTATGGATAGTTTTTGAAATGCGTTTTATTTTTTTAAGACCACGTTTTATAGGTATTCTTGTAGGTCTGTCATTGATACGTACATCATTTTTAGGATTTCTTAATGCGGTATGAAGTACGGCGCGTTGTTCAGTTTGATTTATAATTTCACCAGAAAATTGTTGCTCTATAGCCTCTTTTAAGTCCATTTCATTGGCGAAATTTAAGAGTAAATCCATTGTTTTTTGAGACACCCGATTCTTAGAGAAATCAACTAAAAAGTCATTAAAAACAATCGAAAAATAAGCTGCTCTATCTTTATTTTTGGCAAACAAATCCAGCATATGCACAGCTTTCATTTCTTTAAAATGAGCTGTTAATTCTTTCCAAGCCTTGCTGCTTGTTGGATTTATTGTGCGTAAAGCCATTTAATTGTTTTTATGATAATGTATTAGACCGTCAATAGGTTTTTGAATAATTTTTCCAATAGTAAAATGATATTGTTTAGCCACCTCTTTTATAATGTCTGAAGAAAAATACGCAATTGAACCTATAAAATGAACAGGTACTTGCGTTGCTTCTTTATACAGCATAATATTATTTTCAAAAAACTGTTGCAAGCCTTTCTTTATTACTTGGCTAAAATACGGGTTATTTTCTGTATTAAAAATAAAAGTAGCAAAGGAAGCTAAATAAGCATTGGGTTGCTCTTTTTTATAGAGATTTATCTTAATTGTATCTGGATTTAAATCAAATTGTTGTTCAAATTTGCTAGCAATTGCTTTTGGCATTTTTTTATAAAAATAATCTTGTAAGAGTTTTTTTCCGAAGTAGTTTCCGCTAGCATCATCCATTAAACTATAACCTAATGACGGTATCTTTGTCTGAATTGTTTTTCCATCAAAATAACAGCAATTAGAACCTGTACCTAAAATACAGACAATGCCCGGTTTTGTAGTCACAGCAAATACTGCTGCTGCAATATCTGCTTTAACAAGAACCGCTGCGTTTGTAAATAATTGTTGTAATAGTTGTTGCAATTTGTTTTTTGGTGTTTCCGTTCCGCAGCCTGCTCCGTAAAAATAGAGTTTTGTTACCGTTGGTGCATTTTTTAGTAATGCAGTATTGCTACAAATTCTTTTTTTAAGTACATCAATACTAAACACAGAAGGATTAAGCCCTTTTGTTTGGGTTTTTAATAGTTCTTTATTATTGGCATCTAGCAAAATCCAATCGCATTTTGTAGAGCCTGCATCTGCAATTAAAAGCATTTTTTAGGGTAAAATCTTAAAGGAGTTTACATGCAAATATAAACATTTTGAGCACGCTATATGCGTGCTCAAAAATTTCATTCTTTTAGTAAATTTGTAAGGCTTATTATTGTTTGCCTAGCATTAAAAGTTCTGACACAACTACTTCTGTTATGTAGCGTTTATTACCTTCTTTATCATCATAACTTCTGTGGGTTAGTTTACCTTCTATAGCAATTTCTTTCCCTTTTTCTAGATATTTTTCTACAATCTCTGCTATTTTGTTCCATGCAACCAGATTGTGCCACTCTGTCTGAGTCACTTTTTCTCCTTTAGCATCTTTGTAAGTTTCGTTTGTGGCAATAGAAAATTTTGCTAATTTTTTACCAGAATCTAAGGTGATAATTTCTGGGTTGCTGCCTAAGTTTCCAATTAATTGTACTTTGTTTCTTAACGTATTCATAAGATAAGTTTTTAAAATGTTTATATAAATTTTTGTCAATTCGTTTTGACATTGCAAAGATGGGGCGCTTTTCAAATTCGTATCGGTTGTTAAACGGTTACTTTCGGTTGTAAATGAATAAAATCGACTACGTTCGAATAAATATGTATATTTACACTGAAAAATCAACAAGATACTTAATAAGGTGTTTGTATGTATAATAAAAAAAATCGTGAATCCTCAAAAACGTTTAGAGTGTAATGCGCCTTTTAAAGGAAGAATTGATAAAAAGTTTTGTTTTGATTATTGTAGAAACACCTACAATAACACGATGAGTAAAAACAGGATACGTAATGATTTTCTACGTATTAACCTGAGTTCGACCTAAACTTGCAATCAAAGTTTTCAGTCTTTTTCTTAGACGAAAGATAAAAGACTTGATTATAAGTATACAATAAACAGTTATTTGAAAATTATGGTTATTGATAGCTAACATAAAATTAAAAAAACAAAAAAAGCAAGGTGTCTATTTAAAAAAGCTCTTAGAACCGCTATTAAACATAACTTATTAGCGTTTTTATAAATTTTTATTGGACAACAATGAAAAAACAACTTAAAAAAAGGCTTTACATTAGTAAAGCCTTTTTTTAAGTTTCCGTAGCAATTAATGTTACATTAATTCTCCCAAATATCGTTCTGCATCTAATGCAGCCATACATCCAGACCCTGCAGCTGTAACTGCTTGTCTATAAATATGATCTTGTACATCTCCTGCTGCAAAAACACCTGGTTTAATGGTTTTAGATGAGTCTGCTTTGGTAATTAAATAACCCGTTTTTTGCATTTCTAATTGATCAACAAATAATTCTGTATTTGGTTTGTGACCAATGGCTATAAAAACACCTGTTACATCAACTACTTTTGTTTCTTTTGTTTGATTGTTTTTAACACGTACACCTTCCACTACTTTTTCTCCTAAAATTTCATCGATTTCTGTGTTAAAGAGCACTTCAATATTTTTAGTCTTCATAACTCTGTGCTGCATGGCTTTTGAAGCTCGCATGTAGTCTTTACGCACCAAAATAGTTACTTTACTACATATATTTGCTAGGTAAGTTGCTTCTTCTGCCGCAGTATCTCCTGCACCAACTACAATTACATCTTGTCCTTTGTAAAAGAAGCCATCACAAGTTGCACATGCTGAAACTCCTCCTCCTATTAAACGTTGCTCACTTTCTAAACCCAAATACTTGGCTGTGGCTCCTGTTGATATAATAACCGTTTCTGCTTCTATATTTTTAGAACCATCTACTTCTATTTTATGAACACCTCCTATTTTATCACTAAATTCAACTTTAGAAACCATACCAAAACGCACATCTGTTCCAAATCGTTCTGCTTGGTTTTTAAAGTCTTCCATCATAGCAGTACCGTCTGTACCCTTTGGATAGCCAGGGTAATTATCGACTTCTGTAGTAGTTGTTAACTGACCTCCCATTTGCATTCCTGTATACATAACAGGCTTCATATCTGCTCTTGCGGCATAAATAGCTGCGGTATAACCTGCTGGTCCCGAACCTATAATTAGGCATTTTATTTTTTCTACTGTATCTGACATATTAAAAATTTTATATTGCAAATTTAATTGATTTAAACAATGTATTCTAATGTTTTTAAATTGTTTTTTCTTATTTGACTATTGCTTTCATCAATGCTTACAAAACTTGATACAATTATAGATAATAAATTATTGTATTTCATAATAATGATTTATATTTGCCATCTAAATAACCATTCGGGGTGTAGCGTAGCCCGGTTATCGCGCCGCGTTTGGGACGCGGAGGTCGCAGGTTCGAATCCTGCCACCCCGACAAATCAAAATCCTTTCAAACCATGGTTTGAAAGGATTTTTAATTTTCAAGTCGTCAAAAATTTATTTTATCAGTTTTGAAAATTCAAAGAAGTCTTATTGAGCTATGGTTCAATAAGACTTCTTTAATTTAGAAAAGTTTGTATTGGCTTTTAAAATTAGAAAACACAAAGAAATCTAATCTTTTACTTTAAATATTTTTTCTAAAATAACCTCCATCAAGCACCATTTTGTTATAGCAGACTGTATTAAATTTAGTGCAACAAAAACAGTAAACCACAACCAGTTTATATTAAATTTAACTGCTAAAATGACACTTAACAAAACAAAAACGCCAGCTATAGCTCTTATCAATCTGTTTTTCATATTTATATACTTTTTTCTATTGGTAAAACAATTGCTTTCAATGGATTTTTTGACGCTAGCTTTTCATTAAACTCTTGTATCAATTCAAATAATCGCTCTATTTTTTCTACTTCATTAAAAGAGAAAAATAAATTTGATTGTACACTATTTCTTTCAGAAGAAAACCAGTTTTCTGCCATGTTTTTTACATGGTAAAACTTATGTCCTTCTATAGCAGATTCACTAAGGTTTTTAATGCCTGCTATTTTAAAAAGTTGTAAAACTTCTTTTCGATATTGCTTTACGGAGGTTACTACGACTAATTTCATTATTTATAATTTTTACGTTCTATTAAATAATATACTAAAGGAACCACCAATAATGTTAAAATGGTAGAAACAATGGTTCCGCCCATTAAAGAAATTGCAAGTCCTTGAAAAATAGGGTCAAACAAAATAACAAAAGCACCTATCACAACGGTACCTGCCGTTAATAAAATAGGCATGGTTCTTACAGCTCCAGCTTCTATAACGGCTTGCTTTAACGGTACACCTTCTTCTAAACGAAGATTGACAAAATCGATCAACAGGACTGAGTTTCTAACCATAATACCAGCCAAAGCTATCATCCCAATAAAGGATGTTGCTGTAAAGAAAGCGCCCAACAACCAGTGTCCTAAAATAATACCTATCAATGATAATGGTATGGCAACCATCATTACTATCGGTGCTTTAAAGTTTTGAAACCAGCCAACAATTAAGATATAAATAATGGCTATAACACCAATAAATGCCATTCCTAAATCTCGAAATACGTCTAAAGTAATTTGCCATTCTCCATCCCATTTTACGGTAAAATTTTCTTCTAATTCTGGTTGATTGCTGTACTTTTCTTCTAAAGTATAGCCTTGTGGTAATTTAATATCTTTTAATCTATCAGACATTCCTAAAATAGCATAAACTGGACTTTCTAGTTTTCCTGCCATATCTGCAGTAACATAGACTACACGTTTTTGATTTTTTCTGAAAATACTCTTGTCGCTTTGACGTTCTTTAATTTGAACTAAATCACCAATAGACACTAAGTTTCCTTGATTTGACAACACTTGTAATTGTGCAATATCTTGTATGGTAGATTTTTCTTTTTCTTCTAAAGTTAGCACAATACCTATTTGATTTGATGCAGCTTCATCATAAAGACTTGTAATTGCTCTTTCAGAAAGTGCCATATTCATTGTATAAGCTATTTGTTGTGGTGCAACACCATATAACATTGCCTTTTCTTTATCAATAATAAACTCAAATGTTGCCTGATCATCTTCTACCATCCAATCAACATCAACAACATCTGCTGTAGTATTTAAAATTATTTTTACTTGTTGTGCTACAGCTATTTGCGCTTCATATTCTGGTCCATAAATTTCTGCAACAATGGTAGATAGCACAGGTGGACCTGGTGGCACCTCTACTACTTTTACATTAGCATTGTATTTTTTTCCTATTTTTTGAACGATTGGTCTCAGTGATCTTGCAATGTCATGACTTTGCAACGTTCTATCATGTTTATCTGTTAAGTTTACTTGAATATCTGCCACATTACTGCCACGTCTTAAATCATAATGACGCACTAAACCATTAAAAGTTATAGGTGCAGATGTACCAACGTAGCTTTGATAGTCTACTATTTCTGGTTGTGTTTTTAAATACTGCGAAATTTCTTTAGTAACCACAGCTGTACGTTCTAAAGTGGTCCCTTCTGGCATATCAATTACAATTTGAAATTCGTTTTTATTATCAAAAGGCAACATCTTAACAGCCACTCCTTTGGTAAAAAACAAGCTCATAGAAGCAATCAACAATACGACTGTTATTCCTAAAAACAACCATCGCTTTAATGGACTTTCAATTAAAGGGCGTTCAAATTTTTCGTACATTCTATAGATAAAAGTACGTTCTAGTTTTTTTACTTCATCTTCATCTTCATCTTCTTCTTGTTTACCATTATCTTTTTCACGCAAAAAGATATATCCTAAATAAGGAGTAATGGTCAATGCTACAAATAAAGACAATATCATTGCAATAGAAGCTCCTATTGGCATTGGCGCCATATAAGGCCCCATCATTCCAGAAACAAATGCCATTGGTAAAACAGCAGCAATTACGGTAAATGTTGCTAAAATTGTTGGGTTTCCTACTTCATTAATAGCATACAATGCCGCTTGCTTAAAAGGCAATCGTTTCATTTTAAAATGCCGATGCATATTTTCTGCAATAATAATAGAATCATCAACTACAATACCCGTTACAAAGACCAAAGCAAACAACGTAATTCTATTTAAAGTGTAATCCATTAAATAATAACTTAACAAAGTCAATGCAAAAGTAATAGGCACCGATAAAAACACAACCAATCCTCCACGCCATCCCATAGCTAACATTACTACAAGGGTTACCGCAATGATAGATCCAAATAAATGAATCAACAACTCAGACACTTTTTCGTTTGCAGTAGCTCCATAATTTCTGGTAACCTCTACATGTACATCATTTGGTATTAAGGTTCTTTTTAAATGTTCAATTTGCTTTAAAATCCCTTCAGAAATTGTCATTGCATCTGCCCCTTTCTTTTTAGCAACAGAAATAGTTACTGCTGGATATTCTGATTTATAAGTGGTGATTTTTTCGCTAGCACCACCAAAACCCAATGCCACATATTCTTTCGGCAGTTCTGGACCATCAACAATCTTGGCTATTTGTTTTAAATAAATAGGGTTGTTTTGCTGTACGCCAACAACCAAATTTTCTACATCTTCTACAGTTTCTAAAAACCTTCCGGTATCAATTAAAAAAGCGGTGTCTTTAGAAACAATTGTACCTGCACTTAATTGTTGATTATTTGCCTTAATCATTTTAGAAACTTCTAAAAAATCAAGCCCACTTGCTGCCATTTTATCTTTATCTAAAATAACACGTAGTTGTCTATTTCTACCACCAATTTTTTTGGTTACAGAAACATTTTTTACTTTTTCAATTTCGTTGGTTAGTTCTTGTGCAATTTGTTTTATTTGGTAATCATCATACGTTTCACTCCAAAGAGTCAACCCTAGAATAGGCACATCATCTATGGCACGCGCTTTTATTAATGGCATTGTTACCCCTTTGGGCATCAAATCCATATGTCTATTAATTTCGTTGTACATTTTTACAAACGACCGTTCAATATCTTCACCTACATAAAATTGAACAATTAAAATACCTTGTTCTTTCATAGAGGTAGAATACACATACTCTACGCCTTTAATATTAGAAATTACTTTTTCTAAGGGTTTAATGACACGAGATTCTACTTCTTTTGGCGAAGCTCCTGGATAACCTATCATAATGTCTGCCATAGGCACATTAATTTGCGGTTCTTCCTCTCTTGGTATTAACAATGAGCTATACACACCAATAACCATAAAAACAATCATTAGTAATATTGTAAGCTTAGATCCTATAAAACTTTTTGCTATTTTTCCAGCTAATCCGTCTTTCATTTTTTCTTTTTTTTTGGGCGTTCGGGCAGGCTTTTCACTATATCTTTTGTTGTTAAATAACAACAAAAGGATGCCGTTTCAATCCTTAACGCAAGTTGGTTTACTGAATATTAATTTTTGCGCCGTTATATAGTTTTCCTTCAGAAGAAATAATATATTTTTCATCAGCAGTTAAACCGGCTAAGACCTCTACTTGATTTTCATACTTTCTACCTAAACGCAACCAACGCAATAATGCGGTATTGTTTTGACTTATTGTATAAACACCTGTAAGTTGACCTCTATGTACTAAAGCCTTTGTAGATACCAAAACAATATTTGAGGTAGCTTTGGTTTTTTCTATAGGAAATTGAACAGCCACAAACATACCAGACAATATTTTTTGTGCTGTTTTCTTTAAACGGATTTTTACCAAATACTGACTACCTGTATTTTTAGCAGAGCTACTTATTTCGGTGACTTTACCTTCTATGGTTTGACCTAGAGATTTTACCAATACCCTAACCTTTACACCTTGCTTAATTTGTGAAATTTCGCTTTCAGGAACCATCGCTATTACTTGAAAATTACCTGGAGATTCTACTTCAAGCAATGGCATACCAGGGTTTGCCATGTCTCCAGCACTTACGTACTTATTAGTAACAACTCCAGAAAAAGGAGCTTTAATATTGGTATAAGAAAACTGTGAGTTAATTTCATTTTTCATTTGCTTAGCAGACTCTAATCTTGCTTTTGCCATATTATAATGTGCTGTAACATCATCTAACTCTTTTTGTGATGCGCTATTATCTTGAAACAAAGCAGAAAAACGATTGTAATCTTTTTTGGCATTTTCAAAAGCAGCCGTAGCTTCACTAATACCTGCATTTACCTGTGCTCTTTTTGCACGTAAATCAGCATTATTTATACTTACTAAAAGTTGTCCTTTTTTTACTTTCTGACCTACCCTGGCTTTTACTTTCGTAATAAAGCCCATCATCCTGGTACTTAATTTAGCCGTTTTTTCTGCTTCAATCTTACCACTTACCGTTAAATAAGGGTTGTTCCCATCTTCAGAAATGGTATTTATTTTTACAGCTATAGCAGGTGTATTATCTACAAAGTGTTTCTTTTCTTCTTTACTACAACTCGCAAAAAAAAGCAAGGTTGCAAAAATCATTGTTGTTAATAGATGTTTCATTATAAAATATATTTTTAGTGTAGTTGTTTATTTAGTTAAAAAGGCTACGTAAGCCAAAGCGTAATTATGTTTAAAAACGGTTGCATAATATGCCAACTGTTTTTGAGAATATTGGGTTTCTGAGGCTAGTAAATCTGTCGTTTTTTCGAGTCCTTGCTTAAAACGATTGGTTCTAATACGCAACGATTCTTTTGATTGCTCTAATGCTAATGCGCTTAATCTAAGGCTGTTTTTTGCATTGGTTAACATTCTATTTGCTTTGTTTAATGCTATTTGGCTTTTTGCTAGATATGCTTGCTTTTCTAATGTTGCCTTTTCAAAAGCTGCTTTACTTTTAGTACGTTCACCAAAACGTTTAGAACCTTGTAATATATCCCAGCTTATTTGAGCACCAATTAAATATCCATTTGATCTACCTTTAAAAATTTTTGGGTCATGCAACTCAAAAGTCCAAAAGGCATTTAATCTAGGCAAAAAAGCCATATTTGCAGCCTTCAACTGTTCTTTACGTGCTTTTGTAGCATATGTTAAGGCTTTAAAATCAGCTCTTTCACCAGATAATTTTAATGGCATTTCTTTACTTGCTGCTACAACAAGAGAATCTGCAGGTTTATAAATTACCCCTGAGGTATCATTCATTAAAAGAGATAATTCATTAGAAGCATTGCCTATTTCACTTCTAGCATTCTGTAGTTTGTTTTGTACATCTAATACACGTACATCAACTGCTAACACATCGGCTTTTTGCAAGTAACCTTGTTTTAATGCATTTGTTGCTAAGCGCTTATTTTCTAATGCAGCTTTTGCTGCTTTTTCTAAAACATCTACTGTTTTATATGCTAGTTGTAATTGCATATATGCTTTAACAACTTCTAAATCTAGATATTCTTTTGTACGTTGAGATTGCAATGTTGTTGCTTGTAGTTTTGCTTTTGCTGCTTTACGTTGGTGCATTCCATCAAAATTAAGAATGGGTTGCTGCACTTCAATCTTGGTGATAAAATCGCGCACTTTTTCGGGATCATTTAATACTATCGGATTAAAATCACTTGCTACCAAGATGCCTTGATTTAATTTTGAACCAAAAGCCATTAAAGGGCTTGTTGTTTCTATACCAGAATACGATACTTTAATATTAGGTAATAACACGGCATTGGTTTGATTGTAATCTCCTTTTGCCATTAGCACTTCTTGTGCATTAATTTTTAGTGTATTATTACTTAAATGCACCTTTTCTAATACCTTCGATTGTAATATTAGAACTGGCTCTTGAGCCATTATTTTAAAAGAAATAAGCATCACTAAGAACGCTTTAAGAAATAGTTTCATTTGTAGTAATTTTTAGCGAGCAAAGATATTGGGCTATTTAACTGTACACAGTAACATTTGATACATTGTTTTTTTCTAAAGACAAGCAGTTGATAGTCAGAGGGTAATAAAAATTTTTGAAAAAACATATAGATAGAGTCCTAAAATATATTGGATTATTCAATTTCCTTTTTATATTTGCGCCTTTATTTTGCCGATGTAGCTCAGCTGGCTAGAGCAGCTGATTTGTAATCAGCAGGTCGTGGGTTCGAGTCCCTCCATCGGCTCAAAAAAACTTCTTTTTTTAATGAAAGAAGTTTTTTTTTACCTAAAATCAGTTGTTTGAAATTTATCTTAGTACATTTCAATATAACATGCTAAGTTTTTTTCATATCTTAGCAGCAATTTTTTATATAAAAACATGAATATCCAACAAAATTGCTGCAATGAAAATATTAAAATTAAACTGTATTGTTAGAAAACATTTTTTTTACCTTTTTATCTTCTTTACAATTTTTTCTTTTTCACAACAAAAGGAAAAATCAAATTTAAAAACAGGAACAATCTTTGGTAAAATTGTTCATAATATAACTAAAGAACCCTTATCATACGTAACTATTATTATTAAAAACAACGGTGACAAAGTTGTTTCTGGTGGTATTACAAATAATAAAGGTGCTTTTTACATTGATAAAATACCAAACGAAGCTAACAAAGTAGAATTTGTTTTTATAGGCTTTAAAGCCATTACAAAAAAAATTAAAATAACTAACGACACTTATAAAATAGATTTCGGCACAATTTCTTTAGAAGAAATAGAAACCGTTATAGACGAGATTTTAATTACATCTGAAACATCAACAGTAGAACAAAAAATTGACCGAAAAGTAATTCATATTGGAAAAGATTTAATAGCAACTGGAAGCAATGCATATGCTGTAATGCAAAACATTCCAAATGTAAATATTAACTATCAATCAGGAAGTATAAGCCTAAGAGGAAATGAAAATGTTCAAATTTTAGTTAATGGAAAACCTTCTAATTTAAACTCACAGCAACTCTTAAAGCAAATACCTTCTGCCTCTATTGATAAAATTGAATTAATTACCAATCCATCAGCCAAATATACTCCAGAAGGCATGAGCGGAATCATAAATTTGGTTCTTAAAAAAAATGCTCAAATAGGATTTAACGGCGATTTATATATTGGTGTAGAACAAAGTTTAAATGCAAGACCATCGGCTGGTTTAAACCTAAACTACAGAACAGGAAAGGTAAACTTCTATACCAATTACAATCTTAGCTTTGGAAAATACGCTACAAAAAGTAATCTATACAGAACGGATAAAGATTTTTATCAAGATTTTTCATTTTTAGACAACCCAACTTCTCACGATTTAAAATTTGGTACTGATATTTATATCAACGATAAAAATACATTCTCGCTATATACATCTCAAGTTTTTTCGAACACTAACTTTCGTACAGAAACAAAAACATATGGCAATCAAGTTCTTATTTTAGAAACTCCAAACGTTTCAAAAATTAAAACTACTGAAAGCACATACAATGCAGATTACAAAATAGATTTTGACAAAGCAGACCACAATATAGAATTTGAAATAAACTACACCAATACTAAAACTCCAGAGAAAGATTTCAACAAAGAGCTTCTTATCGCTGCAAATGACCCTCAATATCACCTTAATAATTACACCAATAACATTATAAATGACGCAGACATGTGGCTTTTTAATCTTGACTATTCCAATCCTATTTCAGAAAATGGATTATTAGAAGTTGGCACAGAAATTAAGCTTCAAAATACATTTAATAAGATTATCACAAATCAAGAGGTTCTAAGCACAGGAAACGTCTCGATTCCCGTAGGAAACACAACCTTTAATTATAAAAGAGATATTTATTCTGCCTATGTAAATTACAATCATCAATTTGATAAATTAACTATTCAATCTGGGTTTCGATTTGAAAACTATAAAGTAAATGGTATATTTGATAACACCCAACAAGCAAGCCTAGACACTTATTCTGATCAAATTTTCAGTATTTACCCTTCTGCATATCTAACTTATTCTCCGTCTAAAAAAAACGAATTTCAAATAGGATATAGCAGACGTGTAGATAGACCATCTATCTATCAAATATCTCCAATTAAAGAATGGGCATCACCTCTGAGTGTATCAGAAGGAAACCAAAAATTAAAGCCCCAATTTACTAACTCTTTAGAATTTAACTACACAAAATCATTTGGAAAGCAATCCATTACATTGGGTACATTTTACAGAAATACAACAGACAAAATAGGTAGAACCATTTTTTTAGACGATCAAATTCCAGACAAACAAGTGTTTTCTTATTCTAATTACAAAAATGCCAAAAGTTATGGCATTGAATGTTCTGGTAGTTTTAAGTTAAAAAAATGGTGGAGCCTAAGACCTAACGCAAGCTATTATATTCAAAATAGCACAGGGGTTATTAACACACGTTTAGAGCACGTAGAAAACAAAAAACTTACAGCTAAACTAAGTAATAGTTTTAGCGCGACTAAAAATTTAAAATTACAATTATCTGGTTTATACAGAGGCCAAAGTGAAACCATACAATTCTTAGTAAAACCATTTTACATGATAAATATAGGAGCAAATCTCACTATTTTAAAAGGTGATGGTTCTATTTCATTAAGAGGAAATGATATCTTTAACACTTTCAGATATAAATTTACATCATTAAATCCACTACCTAGTAGAGGTTCGTATGAATTAGAATATAATAGTATTTATTTAGAGTTTAGTTACAGCTTCGGAAGTGGTAAAAATAGAGAACGAGAAAGAAAATACCGCGAAGAAAACGAAACACAAGGTAGTGGAGGCTTAATGTAAAGTATTTCTTTTAGGGCTTAAAATAGAAGCTATTTTTTTGTAAATTTGTTTCCAATTATTCATTAAAAACATAAACATGCTAATAATTGGTATCGCAGGCGGCACAGGAAGTGGTAAAACCACCGTTGTACAACAAATATTGAATGAATTACCACCAAACGAAGTTTGCGTAATATCACAAGACTCCTATTACAAAGCTACCAATGAGCTAACTTTTGAAGAGCGAACACAAATCAATTTTGACCATCCAAACGCTATTGATTTTCCGCTTCTTATTGAACATTTGAAAGAACTAAAAAATGGAAAAACCATACAACAGCCCATTTATTCTTTTGTAGATCATAATCGCAGTAAAGAAACAACCACTACACCTCCAAAAAAAGTAGTAATTGTAGAAGGTATTTTAATCTTAAATAATGAAGAATTACGTAACTTATTTGATATTAAAGTTTTTGTGCATGCAGATGCAGATGAGCGCTTAATACGTAGAATGAAACGCGATATAGAAGAGCGTGGCAGAGATATTAATGAAGTCTTAACACGCTACCAAGAAACCTTAAAACCAATGCACACACAGTTTATTGAGCCTACTAAAAACTTTGCAGACATTATTATACCAAATGACAAATACAATACTGTAGCGGTAGATATTGTACGTTCTGTAATCAACGAAAAATTAAAATAATGCATTGCAATGCTTAAAAAAATTCAAAAAAATAAGTTTTTAAAAATATTTACAAATAAGTATGTGTTTTTAATATCCGTTTTTTTTATTTGGATGTTTTTTTTTGATGAAAACTCCTACCTTAACCACCGCGAACTCAATAAAGAAATTAAAAAATTAGAAAAGGAAAAAAAAATGTTTTCTGAAGAAATTACAAAAGACACTATTTTAGAAAACAACCTAAAAAATAAAGAAAAACTAGAGAAATTTGCACGCGAAGAGTACCTTATGAAAAAAGAAAACGAAGACATTTACATCATTGAATATGATACTATTGAAAAATGACAAAAGACACTTTTTTATTTCGTGAATTTGATGCGCAAACTGCAAAATCTTGGAAACAAAAAATTCAAGTAGATTTAAAAGGAGCGGCATACCAAGAAATCCTTTGGAAAACAAACGAAGGTATTGATGTAAAACCTTTTTACAATTCCGAGGATAAAACAATACCAAAAAAGTCGCCAAAAATAGCCTTTAATATTTGCCAGTCCTTTTATATTAGTGACGCTAAAAAAATAAACACATTAGCAAAACACGCACTACAAAATGGTGTAAACACCTTGCTTTTTATAGCTTCAGAAAAATTTGATATTGAAACCCTTTTTAAAAACATCATAGAAACTCAAAATATTGAATTTCAATTTCAGCTTCAATTTTTAGATACAGCTTTTTACAAAAAACTCAGTACTTATTTAGAAGCGCATAATATCTCTCTAAACATTGATATTATTGGTAATCTAGCAAAAACGGGCAATTGGTTTACCTCTTTAAAAGATGATCATCATAAACTAACGCAGATTTTAAAAAACCGTCAAAAAAAACATACAGTAATTGCTGTAGACACTACTATTTATCAAAATGCAGGCGCAAACAATGTCCAACAAATTGCTTATGCACTAGCACATGCCAATGAATATTTAAATCACTTCGGAAAAGCAATTGCCAATAACATTCAGTTTCAATTTGCAACAGGAGGTAATTACTTTTTTGAAATTGCTAAACTAAAAGCTTTTAGACTCTGTTGGAAAGCATTGCTAAGCAGCTACGAAACAACTTCTGAAGCTACACTATTTTCACAACCCAGCCAACGTAATAAAACCCTTTACGACTACAATGTAAACATGCTAAGAACCACTACAGAATGCATGAGTGCCATCTTAGGTGGTGCCAACACAGTTTGTAATACTGCATACGATGCTTTGTATCATAAAAAAAATGCCTTTGGAGAGCGCATTGCTAAAAACCAATTGCTAATCATACAAGAAGAAAGTTATTTTAAAAACGCTGCTACCTTTACAGATGGTGCTTATTACATAGAAAGCCTAACAGATCAATTGGCAGAAAAAGCATTGAACGTTTTTAAAAGCATTGAAGCCAATGGTGGATTTTTAAAACAACTCAAAGCGGGAACGGTACAACGTAAAATAGCCGAAAGTGCTCATAAAGAGCAAAAGCTTTTTGATGAAAACAAACTTATTTTACTTGGCACAAACAAGCATACAAATGCTCATGACAAGATGAAAGCAGATTTAGAATTGTACCCTTTTACAAGAAAAAATCCGACAAAAACACTCATTCAACCCATTTTAGCAAAACGATTGGCAGAAAAACTAGAACAAGAACGCTTAAAAAAAGAAGATGCTTAAAATATTTTAGTAAACACAAATTGCAAGAAAAAATAGCAATGGCAAGAAAAAACGTGCAACATATCAAGCTTCAAAAAACTGCTTCAAAAGAAATTTCTTTTGAACACGAAAATTTTATTGCGGGTATTCCTCCGTATTTAAGAGGTCCTTATTCAACAATGTATGTACGCAGAGCATGGACCATTCGGCAATATGCTGGTTTTTCTACGGCAGAAGAAAGCAATGCTTTTTACCGCAGAAACTTGGCTGCAGGTCAAAAAGGACTTTCGGTTGCTTTTGATTTAGCAACACATAGAGGTTATGATTCTGATCATGAACGCGTGCAAGGCGATGTTGGTAAAGCAGGTGTTGCCATAGATTCTGTAGAAGACATGAAAGTCTTGTTTGACCAGATTCCTTTAGATAAAATGTCGGTCTCTATGACAATGAATGGTGCGGTATTGCCCATTTTAGCATTTTATATTGTAGCCGCACAAGAGCAAGGTGTGGCAAAAGAATTCCTTTCGGGCACTATTCAAAATGATGTATTAAAAGAGTTTATGGTGCGTAACACGTATATTTATCCACCAACACCTTCAATGAAAATCATTGCAGATATCTTTAAATATACAACGGCATTTATGCCAAAATTTAATAGTATTTCTATCTCTGGCTATCACATGCAAGAAGCAGGTGCTACACCAGAAATAGAACTAGCATATACCCTTGCAGACGGATTAGAATACATTAAAACAGGCTTATCAACAGGCATGAAAATAGATCAATTTGCGCCACGCCTTTCCTTTTTCTGGGCCATTGGAATGGATCATTTTAGAGAAATTGCCAAACTACGAGCAGGCAGAATGTTATGGGCAAAAATTGTAAAACAATTTAACCCAAGCAACCCTAAATCTATGGCATTGCGTACACATTGCCAAACAAGTGGTTGGAGTTTAACAGAACAAGACCCTTTTAATAATGTTGCCAGAACAACCATTGAAGCCATGGCTGCTGCTTTTGGCGGCACCCAAAGTTTACATACAAATGCTTTGGACGAAGCCATTGCATTGCCCACAGATTTTTCGGCAAGAATTGCAAGAAATACACAAATATACATACAAGAAGAAACCCACATTACAAAAACGGTAGACCCTTGGGCTGGTAGCCATTATGTAGAAAAACTAACCCATGAGATTGCTCAAAAAGCGTGGAGTTTAATGCAAGAAGTAGAAAATCTTGGCGGTATGACCAAAGCCATAGAAGCTGGTATTCCTAAAATGCGCATCGAAGAAGCTGCAGCAAAAAAACAGGCGCGTATTGACAGCTCACAAGATATTATTGTAGGTGTAAACGCGTACAAACTAGCAAAAGAAGACCCTTTACATATTTTAGAAGTAGATAATGACGCAGTAAGAACCTCACAAATTGCACGTTTACAAACCTTAAAAAACAACAGAAATTCAAAAGCGGTGGACATTGCGCTTAAAAATTTAACAAATTGCGCACAAACAGGTGAAGGAAATTTACTAGATTTGGCAGTACAAGCCGCCAAACAAAGAGCTACATTGGGCGAAATATCTTCGGCACTCGAAAACGTTTTTGGTAGGTATAAAGCAACTATAAAATCTATTTCTGGTGTGTATTCTAAAGCAATAAAAAACGATAAAGACTTTTTAAAAGCAACGAAGCTAGCAAATACTTTTGCAAAATTAGACGGAAGACGCCCTCGTATTATGGTTGCCAAAATGGGGCAAGATGGTCATGATAGAGGTGCCAAAGTAGTGGCTACAAGTTTTGCAGATTTAGGTTTTGATGTAGACATTGGGCCTTTGTTTCAAACCCCAAAAGAAGCAGCCAAACAAGCCATAGAAAATGACGTGCATATTCTGGGTGTTTCATCTTTAGCCGCGGGTCATAAAACATTAGTACCTCAAGTACTTGAAGCTTTAAAAGGCTACGGAAGAGAAGATATTATGGTTATTGCTGGTGGTGTGATACCTGCACAAGACTACCAATTTTTATTTGATGCAGGTGTAGTTGGTGTCTTTGGCCCTGGTACTAAAATAGCCAGTGCCGCTATAGAAATTTTACAGATTTTGATTGATAGTACTCAAAAGTAACTATAAAAAAAGAATAACTTAGTAAGTCCTCATATTTTTTTACCCATCGTTAGTAAACCTTTAAAATTAGTCTAAAATCTATAGCCGATTTTTAGATTTAGTGAATCAAAACCATCTTGGTCTTGAAAATTATAGGATTTTATTAAATTAGGTATTATTAGAAAATTTCTATATTTAAATCGTATGGCTAATCCTAAATCATACCCAAAATAAGCACCATTACTCCCTTTATCTGAAATAAAATTTATAAATTCTGGAGGATTATAAAAAGTAGCATAACCGCCACCCCAAAGTATATGATTAAAATATCCAGTAGAAAAGCCTAGTTGAGCATAAAAGTCTATAAATTTTGTATGCAAAGGTATTAATTGCACAAAAGGGTGAATGCGTAATTCTTTTATTTTGTTATGATAGATAAATCGTTCACTTGTAAAAGGATTTATAAAGTCCCAAGATTTTTTACTATTATTCCAATAACTAATATTTAAACCTACACCTAACCATTCTTTAATGTTTTTAGAATACTCGAAACCAATACCATAACCAGTTTGATCGGCGCGACCATAACTTCTATATGTTGGCTCTATGGATAAATAATAATCTTTATTTAATTTTATTTGTGCATTATTCTTTATTGTGTAAATAATAGATAAAAATAAAATAATTGTTTTTAAGTTTTTCATAAAAATAAAGTTTTAAATAAGAGCCAACTTTAATATTTGAAGTTGGCTCTTAATGAATATTAATAAGCTAAATTATTATCTACATAAACCCAACGGTGTGGCATTGTATAACAAAAATTTGTTCCAACATCATAAATTGCCCAATCTCTATCTGAAAATGAATTCATTCCAGCCCAAGTACCACCTCCTTGGTCTAAAAGATTTGTTACAAAAAATTCTGTTTTTTCTCTTGTCCATTTTCTTATGATTTCATCTTTACTTCTATTATGGATTGTAGCATGAATTTCAAACAATGTTGAATCTTTCCATTTTATATTTTGGTCAAATAGAATGTCACCTTCAGTATCTTCTTCCCAAACACCAAAGAGTTCTTCATGAATCTCTCCTCTGCATTGCCAATTTTTATTTGATGCAGGTGTAGTTGGTGTCTTTGGCCCTGTCACTAAAATAGCCAGTACTAAAGGTTAAACTTTTTTATTATTTAAAAATACTGTCAAAGACAATCCCAAATAACTACCTGACACTTCCATATTACCACGTGTTGGTTCTGATATATTTAAATTACCAAACTGATATTCTCCTTTAAATTTATTTTTTAAAGATAAATTATATTCTAGTTCGGTATTAAAAATAAACCTCCCTACTTTATAATACAAACCTACACTTGACTGTATATCTACAAACACATTTCTATCTGAAGTAATATAAGAAGCGTAAATCTCTTTTTCAATATTATTATCAATAATAGCAGAACCTTCCTCAATATCAAATTCAGGAACAAATATAACTTGTGGTCCAATATTAAAATTCAAAATATTGTTATCTAGATGGATTTTATACTCATATTTTAATGGTACATAAACAACCATAAAACTTGTCAATTGCCTTTCATCAAAAAGGTAATCTTCTCCATAATAATTTACATCATTTTTAGAAAGTTTAAACTTGCCATTAATAACGGGTATTGTACCAAAAAATACGCCAAATTTTAAACTCGTATTTTTTCTATATTTATTTAAATTAACATCATATGTAAACCCTAAAGTATAGGAACTTCCATATTGTGGTGTATAAATGGTATTACCATATTTGGGAGCAAAGACTTTGTTTTTATCAAATACTGCATATTTCAAGGTAAAACCCCAATTTTTTTTTGTAACCAACAAACTATTTTGTGTATATAATTTATTAGCACCTAATAAAAGTATGATGGTAATAAAAATTACCATCTTACTTTTTATTTGTTTTTTATTTACCATGTTAAATATAAAGTACTTTCAACACCGTTATGTTTACTAATATTTATTAATTCGTTTTGTAAAACTTTTTTATAACTTTGAGGCATAACTTGTACAGCTTTTAGTCTCTTTTTTCTACCTACTCTCTTTTTGTTAACATATTCAAAATAAAAACAATCATAAACTGGTCTAGCTGCACCTTTTACTGCAACTTCCATATATGTTCTCCACTTTTTCCATCTTCTTCTTTTCTTTTTATATGATCTCAATTTAGCTTTTGCTCTTCTACCACCCATTTTAATTTTTCGCCATACTTTTTTATTAGTACCTGTATTTAGGAATCGTGTTTTTACCTTATTACTTTTGCATGTTGAAAAAATATCGTCATTTGGATCTGGATAATTAGTACCTCCTCCAAAATCTGGGAGATCAAAAGGGTCATCTGGTAATATTTTAAAATTATCCTTATTTATTATTGAATAATCTCCATTATTAAATGCAACTAAATCATCAAGATTTCCATCATTAATAATAATAAAACAACTATTAAATGGAAATGATCTATAAGATTTAATGCTTAAAACTTGATTTTTTGTTAGTTTTTTATAAATAGCTCTTTCTATTTTAAATTCTCCAAATTGATTTAAAATAGACATTTCAAATTCATCAAAATCAAAGATATCTTTATCCAAAGGACTATCAAATTCATCTAACTGCTCATTATTTAACCAATTTTCTTCTTCAGAAAGAAACTTTTTCCTTAGAGAATTGAATTCAAAATTATTCTCAAAAATGGTCAAAGGTGTATCTTCAAAGGCAATTTCTTCTTCTTTTGCATTTAGTAATTCATCATCTAGATAACCCCACTCTGAAAGAAAAGCATCATCGTTTTCTTCTACTTGTAGTTCTAATTGAGAAACAGTCTGTTTAAAAGTCTCCATTGTATCAAACACCAACATACTAGATTGGCCTCCTCTAGCAATAGGATTGGAATACTTTAAAACTGATATTTTATTAAATTGCTGACTTTCATTGGTTAATATCAAATCATCTTCTTGAGAACAAGAAAATATCATTAAACCAACGAATAATACTAATATAGTATTATAAATTCTATTATTTTTCATAATTTTGTTTTGTTAATTAAACTTTATTTTGCGATTTTGTTTTTTGACTACGAGAAGCCTTTACCTAGTAGAGGCTTTCTCTATTTAGATTAGAATGTACTTTATTTCATAACACGTATGTTTTAAGATAATAAATAGAATAGGTAAAAGTAAAATATCATAGCAAAAATGAATAGCAACTTTTTCTCTTTCACACTTGTAAAGTTATAAAAAAAAAAAACATACTACCAAATAAAAGTGTATAAATTTTAAAAAAAACTTTAAAAAACTAAGTATTCTTTAACACTCATTCAGCATTAAAAATGTAAATTTGTGACCAATTAATTTTAGAGCTATTACTTTATGAAAAAAGTTGTCAATATTTTCTTTTCAACCCGATTAATGGGGATGCTATTTATTGCCTTTGCATTAGCCATGGGTATTGCTACATTTATAGAAAATGATTACAATACCCAAACAGCGAAGGCCTTAGTATATAATACGTGGTGGTTTGAAGGCATGATGTTGCTTTTTATGATAAATTTCTTCGGAAACATGTTTCGTTACCGTCTTTTTAGAAAAGAAAAGTGGGCCGTATTGCTTTTTCACTTATCCTTTGTTTTTATTATTTTGGGTGCAGGTATTACACGTTATTTTAGTTATGAAGGCACCATGTCTATAAAAGAAGGAGAAAGCTCTAACACTATTTTATCTAGAGATAATTTCTTAAATCTTATTGTAGATAACGGAAAAGAACAAAAGGCATACCCAAGTAAATTTATGTTACTCTCTGCAAAAGGAACAAATAATTTTACAATTAAAGATGCATTTAGAACACAAGATTTTAGTGTACAACTAGTCAATTACATCCCCAATGTGAAAAAAGAATTTGTAGCAGCTACAAAAGGAAATGAATACTTACTTTTTGTAGACTCTTCTACTGGCGGAAGACAAGAATATTACATTAAAAGAGGAAGTTCTAAAATAATAAACAATGTAAAAGTTGGTTTTGAAAACCCTGATGAAGGTGTTCTTAATTTTAGCTATATCAATGGCGCATTGCAATTAAAATCACTAGCTGATGGTAGTTATTTTAAAATGGCAACCAAAGAAAACGGAACAGTAAAAAAAGATAGTGTTCAAAAGTTTAATCTTTTGTCTTTGTACACCTTGGCAGGCTTAAAATTTGTGGTGCCAAAAACACCTATTAAAGGAAATGTAATTGAAACAAAAGGCAACAAAAATAAAAATCCGTTTGACAAATTGGTTTTTAACATTACTTCTAATAATGAAAGTAAACAAGTAGCTGTAAAAGGTAGAGCATCTGTTTTAGGTAAAATAGCAGAAACCAAAGTAGGCGGACTAAATTTTAGATTACAATATGGCGCAAAAATCTATACAACACCTTTTCAAATAAAACTAAACGATTTTCAGCTAGAAAAATATCCAGGGTCTAACAGTCCTGCTTCTTTTGCGAGTGAAATTACTGTGATAGACAAGGATAAAGAAAATTTTAACTTTAGAATTTTTATGAACAACATTCTAAATTACAGAGGCTACAAGTTTTTTCAATCGAGTTACGAAATCAATAAAGAAGAAGGATATGAAGAAACACACCTGTCTGTAAATCATGACTTTTGGGGAACTGCCATTACTTACCTCGGTTATAACTTATTATTTTTAGGCATGCTTTTAAGTTTGTTTCAAAAAGAAACACGCTTTGGATATTTACGTAAAACATTAAAAAAATTACAAGCTAAAAGAGCTATAACCATACTTGCTTTATTCATTACTTTTTCTAATGCCAATGCTCAACATAACGCTGGCATTTCCAAAGGGCAAATAGATTCAATTTTATCAAAAAATATAGTTTCTAAAAAGCACGCCGAAAAATTTAGCACCCTTGTTATTCAAGATTTTGGTGGCAGAATGAAACCTGTACATACATTTGCTTCACAATTGCTTACAAAAGTAAGTCATAGCAACACCTACAACGGCATGGATGCCAACCAAGTATTTATTTCTATTATTGAAAATCCACGCTTTTGGTTTCAAGTTCCTTTTATTTATTTGGGCATGAAAGGCAATCATCAAATTAGAAAAGATATTGGTGTACCAATAAATGCAACGCATGCAAGTTTGGCTGACTTTTACACTAATCAAGGTGTTTACAAACTAGAAAAACAACAAGAAACGGCTTTTAAACACAAAATAAAAAGCAAATTTGATCTAGATTATATTAGTGTAGATGATCGTTTAAATTTACTGTACGCAGCTGTTGGTGGCAGTATATTAAGAATCTTTCCGCTTCCGAATGATGTAAATAACAAATGGGTTTCGCACCCAGAATTATCACAAGCACATTTTAAGGGTACAGATTCTGTTTATGTAAAACAAATTATTCCTGCATACATTAGTGTGTTACAAGATGCCAAACGCACCAACAACTATTCTGAAGCGAATACTATTTTAGAAGGCATTAAACAATTTCAGAAAAAATATGGCGCTACAGTATTGCCTTCCGAAGGAAAAATAAAAGCAGAAATTGCTTATAACAAACTTGATATTTTTAAAAAATTAATGAAATACTACGGCATGGTAAGTGTCTTGCTTATTTTCTTAATTATCATTCAGATTTTTAAAAGCAACAAAGCATTAAATCTCATCATCAAAATAGGTCTTGGTATTATTGTACTGCTTTTTTTAGCGCATACGGCTGGTTTAATTATGCGGTGGTATATTAGTGGGCATGCACCTTGGAGTAATGGCTACGAATCTATGGTTTATGTTACTTGGGCTACCATGTTGTTTGGATTATTCTTTGGAAGAAAATCATCTCTAACCATTGCAGCAACGGCATTTGTAGCAGCGATTTTACTTTGGATTGCACATATGAATTTTATGGATCCTGAGATTTCAAATTTACAACCGGTATTAAATTCATATTGGTTAATGGTACATGTTGCCATTATTGTTGCAAGTTATGGTCCGTTTACATTGGCGCTTTTATTGGCTACGATTAGTCTGCTACTCATGGCAATTACCACACTTAAAAATAAAGGCCGCCTTGACCAAACTATTAAAGAACTTACGGTGCTTACAGAAATGGCAATTACCGTTGGCTTAGTAATGCTTACCATTGGTAATTTTTTAGGTGGTATTTGGGCTAATGAAAGTTGGGGACGCTATTGGGGCTGGGACCCAAAAGAAACATGGGCTTTAATTAGTATTATGATTTATGCGTTTGTTTTACATACGCGATTAATACCCGGTTTAAGAGGACGTTTTGCTTTTAATACAATGGCCGTATTTGCCTTTGCTTCTATTATAATGACGTATTTGGGTGTAAATCACTTATTATCTGGTTTGCATTCATACGCAACAGGAGATGCTGTTAATATACCAATGCAAATTTGGTATTGGTTGGGCGGTATGCTTGTATTGAGTATCTTTGCTTACTATAAATTTAATAAACACTATCAAAAATAAAATCTATTATGTTTCATAAAAATATAAAATTAGCTATTGCAGCAGCCATTATAGGCTGGGCAGTTTATCAATTTACACAAGGACATATCATGAATGGTATTTCGCTTTTATTATTAGCCGGCATCTTTGTGTTTTTTTATTATAAAAACGAATTTATCTTATTGGCCTTTTTACAAATGCGAAAGCAAAATTTTGCAGGCGCCCAAAAATGGCTTGGGTATATTAAAAACCCTAGTGGTGCATTGATTCAAAAACAAGAGGGGTATTACAATTTTTTACAAGGTGTTATGGTGTCTCAAACCAATATGACACAAGCAGAAAAGTTTTTAAAAAAAGCTTTAAAGCTAGGCTTGTCTATGGATCATGATACTGCGATGGCAAAACTACAATTGGCAGGTGTTGCCATGACAAAAAACAGACGCCAAGAAGCTACTCGTTTAATTAATGAAGCTAAAAAACTAGACAAACACGGCATGCTGAAAGATCAAATTAAAATGATGAAAGACCAAATGAAAAAAGGTGGTCAAGTACGTGGCGGTAAATATATGAGGTAGTTTTAATATGGGTTTATTAAATGTTGTGTGGGTATTATAAAATGAATAGAGAAACGAAATATAGGCGTTCATTCTGCTAATTTTAAACACACTAAAATGATATTGCCAATGGAACTAAAAAATAAATCGATTACACAAAATCAAATTGTACAAAAGCTAAATTAATAAGTCAAAAGATATATTATCTACTTCATAAAAATCTGCTGTAATCGGCAAGCTATCTTTAGACGGAAAAATGTTTTTTAAAACATATATATTCGGAAGTGCTGATTTTTTTTATGAAACTTTTTTTCTTCGGAAGTTATTTTCACTACAGGTTTTTTCTTTTTACATGAAAAATAAAAAAACTACAAGTTAAAATGATAGATTTCATAAAATATAGTTTTTTATAAAGATAATCATTTACATTTAATCGTAGAAAATGGGTTTTCAACTGCGTTGATCCCTTTGTGAAACCTCTTCTGCAAAATAAAATCTTACATGCTAAGGCATGTTGATTTTTTTATTTCCAAAACAACGAAAGCTAGCTCGGGATTCAACTGCGTTGATCCCTTTTTGAAACCACTTCTGCAAACTAAAATCTTGCATGCTAAGGCATGTTGATTTTTTTATTTCCAAACAACGAAAGCTAGCTCGGG
>CAMZLD010000006.1 GCA_947311635.1 uncultured Flavobacteriaceae bacterium
AAAACGGAAAGTTAGCACTTTGCGCTTTAGCATTTGAAAGGCAATTAAATAAGGTTGATTTTCCTACGTTTGGTAATCCTACAATTCCTGCTTTCATAAATTAATCTTCTTGGTGCATAAATGCTTTTTTGGCAAGCAATTCTTCTTCGGTTTCTACAACATCTTCATCTGGAATACAACAGTCTACGGGACAAACTGCGGCACATTGTGGCTCTTCATGAAATCCTTTACATTCTGTACATTTATCTGCTACAATAAAATATACTTCATCATCAACGGGTTCTTGTAATGCATCTGCATCTACTTTTTTTCCATTTGGTAAAACTATATTTCCTTTAACTGCTGTACCTTCAGAGTATTTCCAATCTTCTGCTCCTTCATAAATTGCATTATTTGGACATTCTGGCTCGCATGCACCACAGTTTATACATTCGTCTGTTATTATTATTGCCATGTTGTTTTTTCGGTTTAAATTTGCATGCAAAGATACTAAAAAACAACCACGAAATGCAACTAGAAGAAAGAATTGAAGCCTTTGCTAAATTAGGTCATTTTTTAAGTCAGTTTTCTACTGAAAAAATCGAACAAAAAGAAGGTGTTCTTTTTAATGATATCTTTTTTGACGGTTTTAATCTTCTTATTAAAAGAGCAAAAGAAACCAATGGATGGTTTACAGAAGAAAATGTTTTATTTGCAATACAAAATTGGTCGATATTACTAAATAAAAGCAATTTAATAGAATTTACTTCAAGTTATAATTTGAATGTAAATTCACCGAAAACTATTGCAATTATTACTGCAGGTAATATTCCATTAGTAGGGTTTCATGATTTTTTATCAGTGCTGCTATCTGGCAATGATGCGCTTGTAAAGCAATCATCAAACGACAAGTATTTTTTGCCCTTTATGGCAACTTATTTAAAACAGGTGACTCCAAAATTTAAAGGTAAAATCACTTTTACAGGAGGAAAGCTTTCAAATTTTGATGCTGTTATTGCAACAGGAAGCGACAATACAGCACGTTATTTTGATTATTATTTTTCTAAATATCCTCATATTATTCGACAAAATAGAAATTCTGTTGCGGTGCTAACAGGAAAGGAGTCGCATAAAGAGCTAGAAAACTTAGGCGAAGATATTTTTAGATATTTTGGGTTAGGTTGCAGAAGTGTTTCAAAACTATATATTCCGAAGGGTTATAATTTTGACAACTTTTTTAAAGCTATTTTTAAATATAAAGATATTATTAACTACAAAAAATACAGCAATAATTACGATTACAACAAAGCCGTTTATTTAATGAGCCTTTTTAAATTAGAAGAAAACGGGTTTTTAATGCTTAAAGAAGACAAAAGTTACGGATCACCCATTGCATCACTTTTTTACGAAACCTATGATTCTCTAGATGATTTAAAAAATAAACTGACCAATGATTCAGAAAAAATTCAATGCATTGTTTCAAAAAATATCTTTAAAAACGAAGTAGGTTTTGGTCAAACACAAGTACCCAAACTAACCGAATTTGCCGATGGAATTGACACCCTAAAATTTTTAGAGAATTTAGCAATATAAATCATTTAAATATTCTCAAATTTGTAAATCTAAAATCAAACCCAATGAAAAAACATAATTTTAGCGCAGGTCCTTGCATTTTACCACAAAGCGTTTTGAAACAAGCAGCAGAAGCTGTTTTAAATTTTAACAACGACAATCTTTCATTGATAGAGATATCGCACAGAAGCAAGCCTTTTGTAGCTGTAATGGAAAAAGCGAGAAGTCTTGTTTTAGAGCTTCTAAATTTACAAAACAAAGGCTATACCGCTTTGTTTTTACAAGGAGGCGCTAGTATGGAATTTTTAATGGTGCCTTATAATTTATTACCTAGCAACGGAAAAGCAACCTATTTAGATACAGGTACCTGGAGTAGTAAAGCCATTAAAGAAGCCAAACTTTTAGGCAATACAGAAGTTATTGCTTCTTCTAAAGATGATGGCTTTAAATCTATTCCGAAGCAATACACAATTCCAGAAGATGCTACTTATTTTCATTGCACAAGTAACAATACCATTTACGGCACACAAATGAAATCGTTTCCGAAAACCAATAAAATAACGGTGTGCGATATGAGCTCAGATATTTTTTCACGAGAATTAGATTTTTCACAATTTGATTTGATTTATGCAGGTGCCCAAAAAAATATGGGACCAGCTGGTACAACACTCGTTGTTGTAAAAGAAAGTATCTTAGGTAAAACAGCAAGGCAGATCCCATCTATGTTAGATTACCAAATACATTCAGCAAAAGATAGCATGTTTAATACACCTGCTGTATTTCCTGTTTATGTATCTATGTTGACATTGCAATGGTTAAAAGATTTAGGAGGCATTAAAGCCATTGAAAAAGTAAATGAAGCAAAGGCAGCTTTATTATATAATGAGATTGATAGCAATGCGTTGTTTGAAGGTTATGCTTCAAAAGAAGATCGTTCATTAATGAATGTTACCTTTACTCTAAAAGACAATAGTCTTCAAGAAAAATTTGATGCTGCATGGAAAGCTGCAGGAATTAACGGATTAAATGGACATAGAAGCATTGGTGGCTATAGAGCTAGTATGTATAATGCATTACCATTAGAAAGTGTGCAAGTTCTTGTAACTGTAATGCGAAATTTTAATAAGTAAAAAAACTTTAGTTATTTTCTTCGGAAAAAAAATATAAAAAAATGAAAATATTAGCAAACGACGGAATTTCAGAAAGTGGTGTAAACGCACTAGAAAAAGCAGGATTTGAAGTCCTTTTAACAACCGTTGCTCAAGAACAATTATCAAACTACATTAATGAGAATGCCATTGTTGCATTACTAGTACGTAGTGCTACCAAGGTACGTAAAGAGCTTATAGATAGTTGCCCAACTCTTAAAATTATTGGGCGTGGCGGTGTAGGCATGGATAATATCGATGTAGAATACGCCAAAAGTAAAGGCATTGAAGTTATTAATACACCAGGCGCATCTTCTCATTCTGTTGCAGAATTGGTATTTGCTCATATGTTTGGTTTGGCTCGTTTTTTACATGATGCCAATAGAAATATGCCATTAGAAGGAGATAGTAAGTTTAAAACACTTAAAAAATCGTATGCAAACGGCATGGAACTACGTGGTAGAACAATTGGTATTATTGGCTTCGGAAGAATAGGTCAAGCAGTTGCCAAAATAGCTTTAGGTGTAGGTATGAAAGTTATAGCAAGTGATACTTTTATAGGAAAAGCTACCGTAAATGTTTCTTTTTACAATAAGCAATCAATAGATGTAGAAATTGAAACCAAACCCGTAAAAGATGTTCTAAAAAATGCAGATTTTATTACGCTTCATGTACCTGCGCAAAAAAAGTATATCATTAGCAAAAAAGAATTTAAATCCATGAAAAATGGGACAGTTATTATCAATGCAGCGCGTGGTGGCGTTTTAGACGAAGTTGCATTATTAGATGCAATAAATACTGGCAAAGTTGCGTTTGCCGGCTTAGACACCTTTGAAAATGAACCAACACCAGAGATTCAGTTACTCATGCACCCAAACATTTCATTAACACCACATATTGGTGCTGCTACTAAAGAAGCACAAGATAGAATAGGATTGGAATTGGCATCTCAAATCATAGCGATTCTAAAAAACTAAAAACTGCAAATCACTAATCACTAACTACTAATCACTAACCACCAATAATCACCCACTAATTTGGCAACAATAAAACCTTTTCAAGCCATACGCACTACAAGAGATAAAGCGTCGTTGGTATCATCACGCTCTTATGAAGCGTATTCGCCAGCAGAATTAGGTGCCATTTTAGATTTTAATCCTTTTTCTTTTTTACATATTATTAATCCAGGCTACAAATACCATCAAGAAATTACAGGACAAGAACGTTTTAAACTCGTTCATAACCGCTACGATGAATTTAAAGAAAATGGTATTTTTATAAAGGATAAAAAACCTGCTTTTTATATTTATAAAAAAAGTACAGAAAACACTTCTTACTGTGGTATTATTGCTGCAATAAGTACTTTGGATTATAAAGATAATATTATTAAAAAACACGAAGACACCTTACACAAACGAGAAGTATTATTTAAAAATTACCTTAAAACTACTAGTTTTAATGCAGAACCAGTACTACTCACCTATCCCGATAACGAAAAAGTACAACAGGTTATAAACAAGTATTTAGAAAAAAGATCTGAGTATGAATTTTGTACCAAGAATAAAAAAGTACACCAAATTTGGTTAGTAAATAAAGCAGAAGATATTTACACAATTACTTCTGAATTTAATAAAATAAATGCCATTTACATTGCAGATGGACATCATCGTTGTGCGTCATCTTATTTGCTATCTCAAGACTTAAAAGAACAAAACCCAAACCATACAGGAGAAGAAGCATATAATTTTTTTATGAGTTTTTTACTGCCAGAATCCAAACTCACAATTTCTGAATTCAATCGGTTTGTAAAAGATTTAAATGGCCTTACTAAAGAACAATTTTTATTGCAATTAGATAAAGTATTTAAAATTGAAAATAAAGGACATCAACTCTATAAGCCTAGCAAAAAACACCACTTTAGCATGTATCTAGATGGTGATTTTTATGCTTTGCATTTACGCGAAACCGTATTTCATTATACGGATGCTTTAAGTGATTTAGATGCCCAAATTTTATACCAAAAAGTATTACAACCACTATTAGGTATTCACGATTTAAGAACCGACAACCGTATTGCTTACAAACACAGTAATAATGATTTTGTGTTAAAAACAAATGTAGATTCAGGAAAATTTAAAGTGGCATTTGGCATGTTTCCTGTAACGATTGATCAACTTAAAAAAGTTGCAGATCAAGGTCTAAAAATGCCACCAAAAAGCACCTATATTGAGCCAAAATTACGTAGCGGGTTGTTAATGTACGAATTTAACGACTAACATGATAGCGCAAAACATACAAACTATTAAGCAAAAACTACCCAAACAAGTTACCTTAGTAGCAGTTTCAAAAACGAAACCAAATGCAGCTATTTTTGAAGCTTATAAGGCAGGGCAACGTATTTTTGGTGAAAACAAAGTGCAAGAAATGGTAGAAAAGCATGCCGCACTACCAAAAGACATTCATTGGCACATGATTGGACATTTACAGCGAAACAAAGTTAAATATATGGCATCGTTTGTAAAACTAATTCATGGTGTAGCTAATTTTAAGCTTTTAAAAGAAATAGATAAACAAGCAAAAAACAACAACCGTATTATTGATTGTCTCTTACAAGTAAAAATAGCGCAAGAAGAAACCAAATTTGGATTAACACAACGAGAAGTGCTTACCATACTCGCTTCAGAAGAATTAAAAAGCCTAAAAAATATTCAAATTGTTGGTCTTATGGGCATGGCTAGTTTTACAGACAAGCAAAATCAAATAGCCCAAGAATTTAATAACTTAAATGACTTTTTTATAAAACTTCAAAAAATAAATTCATCATTTAAAATACTTTCTATGGGCATGAGCGGTGATTATAAACTTGCTATTTCTTGTGGTTCAAATATGATTAGAGTAGGAAGTGCTATCTTTGGAAAAAGAAACTACCTTCTTAACGAATAAAAAATAGAATAATAGCAGTATTTGTACGCAATTTTAGACATAGAAACCACAGGCGGAAAATTTAATGAAGAAGGCATTACAGAAATTGCCATCTACAGGTTTGATGGACAGCATGTTGTTGATAGTTTTGTTAGCCTTGTAAACCCAGAACGCCCCATTCAAGAATTTGTAAAACGATTAACAGGTATTCATAGTAAAATGCTTGTCAATGCACCAAAGTTTCATGAAGTTGCAAAACGCATTATAGAAATCACTAAAGACTGTGTTTTGGTAGCACATAATACAAGTTTTGATTATCGAATTCTATCTACAGAATACAGAAGGCTTGGCTATGTTTTTGAAAGAAACACATTGTGCACCGTAGAACTTAGTAAAAAATTAATAGAAGGAGAAGCATCTTATAGCTTAGGAAAGCTATGTAAATCTTTAGGAATACCAATGTCAAACAGACATCGGGCAGATGGTGATGCCCTTGCTACAGTTCAACTTTTTAAAATATTATTACAAAAAGATACAGATAAATGTATTTTAAAAAGTACCATTAAAACGATTATACCCAAAAAAGAAATAGCCCAAAAATTGCATAACATTATAGCTAAAATTCCTAACGGAAACGGTGTCTTTTATATGCATCAAACAGATGGCCAAATTATATACATTGGCAAAGCAAATAACTTAAAAAAAGAAGTCAATCAGTTATTTTTAAGGACCTCCAAAAAAATGAAAAAATTGCAAGAATATGTTGTTGAAGTTAGCTATGAAAAAACAGGAAATAATTTAATAACGCTTCTCAAATATTTTCAAGAACTACAATTAAACAAGCCAAAATTTAATACAAAAGAACGTTCAAAAGCCATTGAAACTACTTTTAGCAATCCAAATATGATTGTTATAGATAAAGGGCGTGATGTAGGTGAAAAATCAGTAGTTTTAATTGAAAACAATCAATTAAAAGGTTTTGGTTTTATAGATTTATCGTATCAAATTAACAACTTAGAAATACTTCATTCATTAATAAATCCGCTAGAAAATTCCATAGAAAATAAATTTATTGTCAATAATTATTTACAGAAAAGAAAAGTTGAAAAAATCATTCGATTCTAAAAAATAATGTATTTTCGTATTCAACAACACCATTTACTTGTCAAAAAACAACCAACATACCTGGAAAACAAAACTGCATGAAATAATTTACGAGGCAGATACCAAAGCAGGAAAATTATTTGATGTTGTCTTACTGTTCCTTATCATAGCCAGTATTATTGTTGTTATGCTAGAAAGTGTAAGTACATTTAAAGCAAAGCATGGCGATTTTTTAGATACCGCAGAATGGATAATTACCATTTTATTTACTATAGAATACATAGCCAGAATTATTAGTATAAAAAAGCCAACTGAATATATTTTTAGTTTTTATGGTATTATTGATTTTCTTTCTACCATACCAAAATATTTAGCAATTTATTTTACAGGCACACATACCTTAGTAGCATTAAGAGCTTTACGATTAATGCGTGTCTTTAGAATTTTAAAACTGGCTCGGTTTATTGGTGCATCAAATAATTTTATGAAAGCCCTAAAGGCAAGTAGAGCAAAAATCTTTGTTTTTTTAAGCTTTGTCATTATACTATGTATCATTTTAGGTACCGTTATGTATTTAATAGAAGGAGAAGTTAATGGTTTTACAAGCATACCTAAAAGCGTGTATTGGGCTATTGTTACAATGACAACTGTTGGCTATGGAGATATTGCTCCACATACACCTATTGGTCAATTTATTGCTTCTTTGGTCATGATTTTGGGGTATGGTATCATAGCAGTACCAACTGGTATTGTTTCTTCTGAAATGACCAAAGCAGAAGCTATAAATACCAACACACAATCTTGCCCAAATTGTAGTGCAGAAAACCACAGAGATGATGCAGAATTTTGCTACGAATGTGGTTACAAATTAAATTTTGATAAACAAATCAAAAAAAATAAATTAGCTTACAATACACAGTCTTGCCCAAATTGTGCTGCAGAAGAGCATGATGATGATGCAGCATTTTGTAAAGAGTGTGGCTTTAAATTAAATAGCTAATGCCAGCAAAAAAATATTTAATCACCATTGTTGGTCCAACTGCAATCGGAAAAACTACTCTAAGTATTCTGTTAGCAAAAAAATACAATGCTCCTATTCTATCTTGCGATTCAAGACAATTTTTTAAAGAAATGCATATAGGTACCGCAGTTCCTTCAGAAAAAGAATTGACCGCAGCAGAACATCATTTTATTCAGCATAAAAGTATTTTTGAAACCTATAATGTGGGTATGTTTGAGCGTGAAGCTCTTTTAAAACTTGATGAAATTTATAAAAAGAACAACATCGCTATCTTGGTTGGTGGCAGTGGCTTGTATGTAGATGCATTATTAAAAGGCTTGGATTATTTCCCTAAAGTAGCTGCTTCTATTAGAGAAGCATTAAATACACAACTTAAAACTAAAGGGATTTCAGTCTTACAACAAGAGTTAAAAAATTTAGACTTAGAAAGTTACAACACAATAGCTATTGAAAATCCACAGCGCCTAATAAGAGCCTTAGAAATTTGTATTGGCACTAACAAAACCTATAGCTCATTTAAAAACAAACCAAAAGCAACACGTAACTTTATACCCATTTTGATTGGATTACAAGCTGAAAGAGCAACCCTTTACAATAGAATAAATACACGTGTAGATACTATGTTTGAAAACGGATTGCATGCAGAAGCAAAGGATTTACATAAACATAAAGACTTAAACGCACTACAAACAGTTGGCTATAAAGAGTTGTTTAACTATTTTGAAGGAAACATTTCTTTAGAAACTGCCAAGGCAGAAATAAAAAAAAATACACGCCGTTTTGCCAAGCGTCAAGGCACATGGTTTCGTAAAAATAAAGACATACAATGGTTTGATTTTAAAGAAGATACTTCAAAAATAACCGCCTTTATCGATTCTTTTATCTTCTAGAATAATTAGGTGCTTCTTTTGTTATTGTAACATCATGCGGATGACTTTCTGCAATACCAGAAGCAGTAATTTTCACAAATTGTGCTTCTTTTTGTGTCATGATATCTTTTGCTCCACAATAACCCATTCCAGCACGTAAACCGCCAACAAACTGATGCATGGTTTCGTAAAGCTCTCCTTTATATGGCACACGCCCAACAATACCTTCTGGAACTAATTTTTTAATATCATCTTCAACATCTTGAAAATAGCGATCTTTAGAGCCTTGCTTCATGGCCTCTACAGAACCCATTCCACGGTATGATTTATATTTTCTTCCTTCAAAAATTATGGTTTCTCCCGGTGATTCTTTAGTGCCAGCAAGTAATGAGCCCAACATCACACAATCGGCTCCTGCCGCTATTGCCTTTGGAATGTCACCAGTATATCGAATACCACCATCTGCAATAATAGGCACACCACTACCTTTAATAGCTTCAGCAACAGCTATAATGGCAGATAATTGCGGATACCCAACACCTGCAACAATACGTGTGGTACAAATAGAGCCAGGACCGATACCAACTTTTACGGCATCAGCTCCTGCAGCTACCAAATATTTAGCAGCTTCTCCTGTGGCAATGTTTCCTACAATAACATCAGTGTTTGGAAATTGCTTTTTTATTTTTTTTAAAACTCCTACAACACCTTTTGTATGTCCATGAGCTGTGTCAATAACCAGCGCATCTACACCTTCTTTAACCAATGCTGCTGCTCTTTGAACGGCGTCTTGGGTAACACCGATAGCTGCGGCAACACGTAACCTTCCGAAACTGTCTTTATTAGCATTGGGATTTTCGCGTACTTTAATAATGTCTCTAAAAGTAATGAGACCAACTAATGAGTTTGATGCGTCAACTACAGGTAATTTTTCAATCTTATTGTCTTGTAAAATAATTTCTGCTTGTTTTAAAGAAGTACCTTTAGAGACGGTTACTAAATTTTCTGAAGTCATGATCTCTGCAACTGGCTTTTTTAAATCACGTTCAAAGCGTAAATCACGGTTGGTAACAATACCTATGAGTTTATTTTGAGCATCTACAACGGGAATACCTCCAATTTTATAAGTTCTCATCAATTCATTAGCATCATATACCGTTGCTTCTTTTTGTATTGTGATAGGGTCTTGAATCATTCCTGATTCTGATCGTTTTACTTTTTTAACTTCTAAAGCCTGATGCTCTATTGTCATGTTTTTATGTAAAACACCTATACCTCCTTCTTGTGCCATTGCAATAGCCATTGCTGCTTCTGTAACCGTATCCATCGCTGCAGATATAATAGGCAGATTGATTTGAATGTTTTTGGTGAATTGTGTTTTAAGAGATACTTCTCTAGGTAATATTTCTGAATACGCAGGTATTAACAGTACGTCGTCATAGGTAAGTCCTTCTGAAATTATTTTGAATGTGCTCATGGTGCAATTAGAATTAATTGCAAGCAAATTTACAACAATTTAGTAATGTATATTATTATTGACCGATTAAATTTTATAAAAACGCTAAAAAGTTATGTTTAATATAGGTTCTAAAAGCTTTTTTAAATAGACACCTTGCTTTTTCTATTTTTTTAATTTTATGTTATCTATCAATAATAATTTTCAAATAACTGTTTATCGTATAGTTACAATCAAGTCTTTTATCTTTCGTCTAATAGTGAAATGGTCTTAGGTCTTTAGACGGACACTACTAAAAAAATTACTTTCTTTTTTCTTCTTTATAATTCTAGCAATCACTGCAATCAATTGTGTACAAGTGGAAAATTTTGGATAAAAAACTAACAAGGTAAAATTTATTGTAGATATTTTTCAAGAAGATGAAAAAATCTATGGGAAAATCTTTGCAATCAAAGATTCAATACTAAAATTCAGTATTTGCAGTACTTGTGAAGATATTTTCAAAAATAAACCTTTTAAAGATTTAATGATTGTTAATGCACTACAATTTAAAGACAACGAATGGTCTGGTGGTTATGTATTAAATACACAAGATGGTGTTCTTTATAAAACCCATATTAAATTTGTTGATGAAAATACGCTGCGACTACATGAATACGATTGGTTTTTAAGGAAATATCATGGCTATACTACTTTTGGTAGAAATACATATTGGTATCGCGTTCGTGATGATATTTAACTTTTCTTTTCTAACATTGGTACAAAAGAAAATTCTCCATATTCTTTTTTCTGAAAAGTATTTTCTCCTGTTCTAGTAAAAACTGTCATAATTTGGGTTTTCTCACCTACTGGTATTACTAACCTTGCTCCTATTTTTAACTGGCTCAATAAAGGCTTCGGCACAAAAGGCGCTCCTGCAGTTACTAAAACACCATCAAATGGTGCTTGTTTTTCCAAACCTATATAACCGTCACCAAATATTAATTGCTTAGCAGTATAACCTAACTTTGGCAGAAACAAAACTGTTTTTTTAAACAATTCTTTTTGGCGTTCTATACTATATACGGCAGCTCCCATTTCTAATAATACTGCAGTTTGATATCCAGATCCGGTGCCGATTTCTAAAATTTTCTGACCTTTATTAAGTTTTAATAATTGTGTTTGAAAAGCAACGGTATATGGCTGTGAAATGGTTTGATTTGCTGCAATAGGAAAAGCAGTATCTTTATATGCAAAGTCTACAAAACTAGAATCCATAAACAAATGCCTTGGTACATTTTTTATAGCTTGCAAGACTGTGTTATCTGTAATTCCTTTTTTTTTCAAAAGGGTAACTAATTGTTTTCGTAATCCTTGGTGTTTTGCTGTATCTTTCAAGTTGTTAATAATTGAAATTCAAAAATAATAAATAATAAAATAAAGAATCGTACTTTTGTTATAAATCGTGACAAAAATATGATACTCAATAACAATCCAAAATCTATGCTTAAAGCTGGCGTATTAGGTGCAGGACATCTAGGAAAAATTCACTTAAAATTATTACAACAATCAGAAAAATATGAGCTGGTTGGTTTTTATGACCCTTCTGAAGAAAATGCTAAAAAAGTAACTGAAGAATTTGGCTATAAAGCCTTTACTTCCGTTTCAGAATTAATAAATGCCGTAGAAGTTGTAGACATTGTAACCCCAACCCTATCGCATTTTAATTGTGCCAAAGAAGCCCTAGAGGCTGGCAAACATATCTTTGTTGAAAAACCCATAGCTAAAACAGTAGCAGAAGCTGTTGCCATTCGGTCGTTGGCAAGTCAAAACCACGTACACGGACAAGTAGGTCATGTAGAACGTTTTAATCCAGCATTTACAGCGGTTAAAGATTTGATTGCAAACCCTATGTTTATTGAGTGTCATCGCTTAGCAGAATTTAACCCAAGAGGTACCGATGTGCCTGTTGTGTTAGATTTAATGATTCATGATATTGATATTATACTTAGTGTGGTAGATTCCGAAGTTAAAAAAATTAATGCCAGTGGTATTTCAGTCATTAGTGAAACTCCAGATATTGCCAATGCACGTATTGAGTTTAAAAATGGCTGTGTTGCCAATTTAACAGCAAGTAGAATTTCTATGAAAAATATGCGAAAATCACGATTTTTTCAGCGAGATGCTTATATTTCGGTCGATTTTTTAGAAAAGAAAAGTGAAGTAGTACGCATGAAAGATGTACCAGAAAATCCAGATGAATTTGCTATGATTCTACAAAATGCTGAAGGTGTTAAAAAGCAAATTTATTTTGAAAACCCAAAGATAGCACCAAACAATGCTATTTTAGATGAGCTAGAAAGCTTTGCAAATGCCATAAATACAAATACAATACCTATTGTTTCTTTAAGAAACGGAACAGAAGCCTTAAAAGTAGCACAACAAATTATAGATTGTTTTTAATAGTAAAATAATAGTGTCCGTCTCAATACGTAAGACCGTTTCACTATTAGACGAAAGATAAATAACTTTCTGCTTTGGCAGAAATAACAAAAAAGTATCATAATTAATGAAAAATATAGCAGTAATAGGAGCAGGAACTATGGGTAATGGTATAGCGCATGTCTTTGCCCAAAAAGGATTTACCGTACGGTTGATTGATATTTCTGAAAAAGCGCTTGAAAAAGGGCTTTTAACGATAACTAAAAATTTAGATAGAATGTTAGCTAAAGAGCGTATTTCTGAAGAAGAAAAAGCACAAACATTAGCAAATATTTCGACTTTTACCACAGTTGCAGAAGGTGTTAAAAACACAGATTTAGTGATTGAAGCAGCCACCGAAAACGAAAATTTAAAACTAAAAATTTTTAAAGAATTAGATGCCGTTTGTAATGCCAATACAATTTTGGCAACCAATACTTCTAGCATTTCTATTACAAAAATTGCTGCGGTTACGAATCGTCCAGAAATGGTTATTGGCATGCATTTTATGAACCCTGTACCCATTATGAAATTAGTAGAAATTATTCGCGGATATTCTACAAGCAATGAAGTTACAAATACTATAATGGAGCTTTCTAAAACCATCGGAAAAACACCAACAGAGGTGAATGATTATCCTGGTTTTGTTGCCAATCGTATCTTAATGCCAATGCTTAATGAAGCTATTGAAACTTTATATAATGGTGTTGCTGGTGTAACGGAAATTGATACTGTTATGAAATTGGGAATGGCGCATCCTATGGGTCCTTTGCAATTGGCAGATTTTATTGGACTTGATGTATGTTTGTCTATTTTAAATGTAATGTACAACGGATTTAAAAACCCTAAATATGCCCCTTGCCCATTATTAGTTAATATGGTGGCTGCTGGTAAATTGGGTGTAAAATCTGGAGAGGGTTTTTATGATTATACTGAAAATAGAAAAGCTGAAAAAGTGGCGAAAATGTTTGCTTAATTTACAATTTAGAATTAGTAGTGTCCGTCTAAAGACATAAGACCGTTTTCACTATAAGACGAAAGATAAAAGACTTGATTGTAACTAATTATTTAAAATTATTGTTATTGACAGATAACATAAAATCAAAAAAAGCAAGGTGTCTATTTAAAAAAGCTCTTAAAATCTCTATTAAACATAACTTTTTAGCGTTTTTATAAATTTTAATCGGACAAGAATAATTTAGAAACATAAAAAATCCCAAATACACGTATTTGGGATTTTTTTATAAGCATTTTAGCACGCATTAATCACGTCTTCTACCTTTCTTTTTCTTTTTATTGCCTTTATCTGCTTTGTTCCAGATTTTAAGTTCATCATCTTCAGAAATACCAGAAAGGATTTCTACATTAATACCATCTGATAAGCCTAGCTCTACCTCTTTTTTCTCAAATTTATTTTCTCCTGTTTTTACTTCTACATAAGGAGCTTCTGTTTTTTCGTCAAACTGTAAAATAGATTCTCTAATAGACAAAACACTGTCCTTTTGTGCTAAAACAATATCTGCATTTGCACTGTAGCCAGCTCTAATAAAATATTGATCATCTAAGGTTACATCTGCTTTTATTTTAAATTGAACCGCTCCGCCAGCTTCTGTACCTTTGGGTGCTATAAAGTTTAATTTAGCAGGGAATTTTTTCTTATCAATAGCGCCCAAAGAAACAGCTATGTTTGTATCTTTTTGAAGTTTTCCTACTTCTGCTTCATCTACTTGCCCTTCAAAAATCATTTTAGTCATATCTGCAATAGAAGCAATAGTGGTACCTGCATTAAAATTATTACTTTGAATTACTTGACTTCCAACTTTAACAGGTATTTCTAATACGGTACCCGATATTTCTGCACGAATATTAGTACTTGCACCAGAAGAACCTCTTGATCCTTTTCTAATAATCTGATAATCACTTTGAGCATTTCTTAAATCTTGTTTGGCTTGATTATAGGCTAATTCTGAAGCTTCAAAATCTGTTCTAGAAATTACTCCTTTATCAAATAAAGTTTTGTTTCTAGTATATACTGTTTTCGCATTGCTTACATTTATTTTTATGGAACCAATTCTTCCGCTAGCAGAAGATAAAGATTGCTCATTTGGTACAACACGCACAATGGCAATCAAATCACCTTTTTTAACAAGTGCGCCTTCTTCTACTACTATTTTTTTAATAATTCCAGATATTTGAGGCTTAATTTCTACTTCTTCTAACGGAACAAGTTTGCCGGTTGCTACGGTTTTATTAATAATAGTCGCTTTAAATGGCTTTTCTGTTTTAAAAGCTTCTGGTGCTTTATTATTTATCTTAGAAAAATACAGAAAGGATGCTATTAAAGCAAATCCCAAAAGGGAAAAAAGAATTATTTTTTTCATTGTGTTTATAGTTTTGTATTTAATTTTATTCGACTCTTAATGCTTCTATGGGTTTTATACTTACTGCTCTGCTTGCTGGAATCATTCCTATTAAAGAACCTAAAACAACCAATATTGTTAAGGCTGCTAATACCGTTTTTATTTCTACAGAAGAGTTTAATAAGGTGGCATCTGGACCATTAGAAAAAGTGTTCATTAAAAATAACACAAAAGCTCCACCAATAATCCCTATAATCCCTGCTAAAATAGTAAGCACAATAGATTCTAATATAATTTGTGTTTTAATCTCCCAAGGTTTTGCACCCAAGGCTCTACGGATTCCTATTTCTTTAGTACGTTCTTTTACGGTTATTAATAAAATATTACCGATTGCAAAAACACCCGCCAGTAGTGTTGCCAAACCAACAAAAACGGTTAAAAATTGCATTCCGAATAGAAAACCACTAATTTTTTTGAAAGTTTCTCCTAAATTATAACTTCCGAAGGCTCTTGTATCTTCTGGATGCACTTTATGCAAAGTCTTTAATTGCAACTTTATATCTGCTTCTAACTGTTTTATGTCAAATGCTTTTTTACCCGTAATCATCATCCAGCCAATTTTATTGCCTTGATTGTATATTTGCTGAAAAGTGGTAAACGGAATGTGAATTTCGTCTCCAAAATTAATAGTTTTTGAGGGTTTAAAAACACCGATTACTTTAAAGTTTGCATTATTTATTTCGATATATTCTCCAACAGGATTGGCTTCTTTTTCAAACAATTGCTCATAAACTTGTTTAGAAATAACTGCTACTTTTTTGTTTTTATCAATGTCATTTGTATTTAAAAAACGTCCATACAGTAAATTTTTCTTGGTTACTTTATCTAAAATGGGGTAATCACCAGAAATATTATAAGAGCCTGTTTGGAATTTATGTGCTACATTTCCATTTGTTTGATTTCTAGGTGCTATATATTCAATGCCTTTAATACTTTTCTTTAAGATTTCTACATCCGAAAAAAACAATCGTACTGGTCTTCCTTTTTGAAATCCTTTAAAGGGTTTACTTGTAACTTGTGTCCAAACAAAAACGCTATTGGTTGCCATGCCACCCATGTTCTTTTCAAAACTGTTTTCAAAACCTTTTGCTGCACCTAGTAATGCTATTAATAAAAAAATACCCCAAGAAACACCAATCATGGTAATTATAGTACGTGATTTATTCTTCCGAAGTACTTCGTAAATTTCTCGCCAAGAATCGCTATCAAAAAGTGTTTTTAACATATTATTCGTCTCTTAAAGCTACTATGGGTTTTATTTTTGAGGCTCTTTTTGCTGGTAAATAACCTGCAATTAAACCTGCCAACACAACTAAAACTGTTGCTATGATCACAATTCGTGTATTTACACTTGGGTCTTTTATAAAATAATCTTCCAATCCGTCTTCTCCTATAAGTTTTAACACACCAATACCCAACAACAAACCTATTAAACCTGCAATTGCAGTAATTAATAAGGATTCTAACATCACCATAGAAATAATGGCGCTTGGTTTGGCGCCTAGTGCTTTACGAATACCTATTTCTTTGGTACGTTCTTTTACAATATAAATCATGATGTTACTAATGCCAACAATACCGGCAATAAGTGTCCCTAATCCAATTAAAAAGACAATCATATCTAGTGCCCCTGAGGTTTGTTTGGTTTGTTTTAAATTACTTGCATTGTTTTGAACACCTAAGCCTCTTTGGTCTTTGGGTGCGATGTTAAGACGTTCTTTTAAATCTCTTTTTAATTTGAGGCCGAAACTTATTGCGGCATTAATACTCATTTTAGGGTTGTATGTTAGATAAATTCTACTTAACGGATCTTTATCACCATAAATGAGCTGCATGGTTGTTAATGGTGTATAAATAAAACGCTCTTCATTATCACCACCTTCATCAGACACTGTTCCGATAACTTTATAGGCAAAATTTCCGAGGTTGATATATTTACCTACTGCACTGACACCTTTTTTAAATAAATCTTTTTCTACCATTCTACCAATAACAACAACTTTGTTACGGTTTTTCATATCCAACTGATTCAAAAATCTACCTTTAATAATTTTGGTTGCTTCTATATATTGTACATCTGGGTGAGAGCCCAGAAGCCTATAATTAGCACTTTCGTTTTTATAAGTGCCTTGTACATTTTTAGTAATTCTACCGGTTAAATGTTGATACTTTCCTTTATAATTATCTTTAATATAATCATAGGTGTCCATTGTTAATTCAATTTTTCTACCTGTTTTAAAACCTTTATAGGGTTTGGATGTTTTCCAAGACCAAATAGAAATTAAATTTTCTGCATCTCTAACAAAAAAACCTGCAAAGGTATTTTTAAGTCCATTGCCCATGCCTAATAATATAGCAAACAAAAAAATGGCAAATGTTATGGTAAGGCCAGATAAAAATGTACGCAATTTGTTTTTACTGATAGTCTGAAATATTTCTTGCCAAGCATCCAAATCAAACATAACTATACTATGCTTTTTTTAGTTACTAGATCATCACTTATTATAATACCATCTTTTAAACGCACAATACGTTTGGTTTGCGCAGCGACTTCTTCTTCGTGGGTAATGACAAAAACGGTCATTCCTTCATCATTAATTTCTTTAAGTAATTCCATAACAGAATCTGTTGTAGTAGAATCTAATGCACCTGTTGGCTCATCTGCTAAGACAAGTTTTGGTTTGGTTACTAAGGCTCTTGCAATAGCTACACGCTGTTTTTGTCCACCAGATAATTCATTTGGTAAATGTTTTGCCCAATCTTTTAAGCCGACTTTGTCTAGATACTCTAAGGCTATTTTTTGGCGTTCTTTACGTCCAACACCTTGATAATACAAAGGCAAAGCAACGTTTTCTAAAGCCGTTTTATAAGCAATTAAATTAAAGGATTGAAATACAAATCCTAAAAATTTATTACGAAGAATAGCTGCTTTCTTTTCGTCTAGTTTTTCTATTAATTGCCCATCTAACCAGTATTCTCCTTCATCATGCTCATCTAATAGACCAACAATATTTAATAGGGTAGATTTTCCTGAT
>CAMZLD010000007.1 GCA_947311635.1 uncultured Flavobacteriaceae bacterium
AAAATATAGCTAATGTTAGGCGCATGTCTGCGCCGCCTTTCTAAAAAGTCTGCATTTCAAGTCCAATTCGTACAAATTGGCTATTTTTTGTCTGTTTTTAATCAAATTTGGTCGAAAAAGGGCGGTTTTAAGTCAGTTTAGACAATAAAACGATTGGTTATCAATCCTCGGTAAGCAATGGGAACTGTTTTTTATATACACGCAGGTTCAGTCAACCGAAAACAGTTTAATTAATCAATCAAAACCGTGGTTGTCAGTCTCGATTTTCGAAGTCCAATTGCCCGTCCTTTTTTTCGCACACGTCAGAACGTTCAGTTTTTTTCCATAAAGACGTTTTATCAACCTCATTTTACAGACAAAAAAATTTGCGGCGCATTGCAAATCCGCTTTTCAAGTCCTTTCGTTTTTAAGATTTGCAAGCAATCGTAATAGCCAAATTTGTTGCAGAGTTTTTAGGAGTGGGGGGGCGGCGACAGATTGCGACCTAACGGGAGTCTGCGCACAAACCCTTATTTTCCTTAAAAGTATCTTTTATTTTTCATTTACGCCATCTCTAAGGGTATAATTTTTCCCCTGCCTTCTCTTACTTTCATTTCCTTTTGAACGAAAAAAGTAGCTAAAACAGCTTGGTTTAGTCTAAATATCTTCAAAAAATCAAAGGCAAGCTCTTTTAGCTTGGATTTTAAGTCATTTACCGAAAAAATGGACATAAGTCTCCTAAGGTTGTAAACCATCATCATCAGATTGACTTCCGAAAGCACATTTTCTTTGCCTTTCATCAGGGTAAAAGTAAAGCCCCATTGTCGTTTTAGAGTCCCGAATTGATGTTCGGTTATTTGCTGTCTCAAACGATAATAATCTGGGTTGTCTTCTACTCGTTTTTGATTTTCTTCAAGTGCTTCTTGATAAATAGAACGCTCTATGAAACGACCATTCTTGTTTTTTGTGCATTGCTCTGAAAGCGTACATGTTTTACATGCCTGTCTGTTTTTGTAGTGCTTAACCTTATGTCTTCCTTTATTGTAAACTGTCCCATTGGTTGCTAGAATTTCATTTGCAGGACAACTGTAATAGTCTTTCTCTTTATTGTATTTAAAGATTTGCATGTCAAACAAACCATTGTGTTGAGAAGAGTGGTCTTTTGGAGAAGAGTAGGTTGTAATGCCATTTTTTGAGCAAATATCAATGTGTTTTCCTGTGGTGTAACCTTTGTCAGTGATGACATTCATTGTTTCTAAACCTAGTAATTTTTTAGCATCCAAAGCCATTGGAGAAAGTGCATGCGTATCGTTTACTGTTCCTGTATCGTTGTTGATGAATAGATTATGTTTTCCATCGCAACCTGCTTGCACGCAGTAACCAACATTGACAACATTTCGATGTAGAATTACGCTTCTTGCATCAGGATCATTGAGGGATATTTGAGATTGTCCAGTATCTTTGAGTTCTTTTTCTATACTTTGATATTTCTGCTTTTTTGTGTTCTGGTATTCGATTTTGGCATTTATTTTTTCGAGCTCATCAATATCATCCTCTTGTTCTAATTGCAGTTGGTAGTCATTGATTTTATTGTCGATATAGTCAATGTGTCGATCAATTTTCTTTTGGTTAAAGTTGTTTTTTAACGAGTTTTGTGCTCTTATTTTAAACGAATCTATGGCGATGGTTTCTCCATCTATAAGGTCCATATCTTTTAGAAGAACTACAAAGTAGCGAAATGCTTGTTTAAAAGCTTTGGCATTTTCTTTTCTAAAATAGGCAATCTTTCTAGCCGAAGGACTTAATCCTTTTAAAAGCCATATAACTTCGATATTTACCTGAGTAGCATGGGCAAGTTTACGAGAAGAACGCAGTTGACTTTTATACCCATAAAGATAAAGCTTCAGCATGTCTGAAGGTGAGAATGGAGGACGGCCTTCATTTGCAGGGACGTCTTTGAAACCTAAATCTTTTAAAGGAAGAATCTCGACAAATAAATCGACAACTCTAGCCCAAGAATCTTGTTTAACCATTGTGTCAAATGATAATATTTGAAGTTGATCTCTGTTAAATCCTTGAATGAAATCCATGTTTTTTTAGTTTGAATTTATTTCTTCAAGATACGAAAAATAAGAGGAAAACTAAAAGATAGTTGTCAAAAAATGAATGTTAGTTTTTGCGCAGTCTGACGGTTAAGCTAAGAAACGTAGCCGCCCGTAGGGCGGCTATGCTTTCTTAGGTTTTGTTATGAGCATTCTTAAAATCTTTTATAAATAAGAAAATAAAACTCATTAAATGATTCTCTTATATTAGGGGAAAAATTATTGTTTATTAACTGCCATGAATTAATGTCTGCTATTTTATCAAAGCCAACCCTTAATCCAAACTGTTTTCTCTCATATACAATTGAAGTACCAAAAGAAACACCAGATGTTTTAAAATGAAGTAAACCTCCATTTGCATTTGTCAAATCTTGTGGTGTAGAGTTATTTGTCTGATTATTTACAATTGCAGAATATCCAGCATATTTACCGTGCGCCAATATCTTAATATTATATGATTCAGAATCAAAAGCTTTAAATACTAAACCTAAAATACCATTTTGGGAGTACAATTTATTCTTACTATACCCTATATATTGTCTAGCTTCTATATAAAACCCAATTTTTTTAGGACAATACTCAAACCCAATATTAAGCAAAAGTGTATTAGAATTTATTTGACTAATATTACTTGAATCTAAAATTGTATTTAATTGTATTGTACCAAAATTACTGAGACCAAAACCGTAATAAAATAATGATTTCTTTTCTTGAGAATAAAGGTTTGTAATAATAAAAAACGTGTAAAGTAGTATAATTATTTTTTTTTTCATTGTCTTATTTTTTTTAGGAGGGTTATATTAAACCCTCCTTTTATGTTTAAAACCTAATTGTAATAACCTACACCAATTCTAGCTGTAGACATAAATATTAACAAATATCTTTTTTCTAAATCTACTAAATTTGAGTTGATTACAATGTTTTCTGCATTGATAGAATAATTAACAAAATCATCAGTATTGCTTGTCAA
>CAMZLD010000008.1 GCA_947311635.1 uncultured Flavobacteriaceae bacterium
AAGAAAACGGTCTGTAATTGAAACCATCAACGACCAACTTAAAAATATAGCACAAGCAGAACATTCTAGACATAGAAGTTTTGGTAACTTTATTACCAATTTAGTAGCAAGTCTTATTGCCTATTCGTTTCAAGAAAAAAACCAAGTATCAAATTTGAAACCGAAAATACAAATCAATTAGCATTGTTTTGTTAAATCCTTAGGTCGAACTCAGGTTATTAATTTTTGATGTTTCTAAGTATTATGTTCTTTTACTAACTTCTTAAAAATTAAACGGGCTACCTTTTGAATTACTTGACCAAAAAGTGATGTTTTCGACATAAAGAATCATTGTTGTCCTAATAAAAATTTCAAATAACTGTTTATCGTATAGTTACAATCAAGTCTTTTATCTTTTGTCTAATAGTGAAACGGTCTTACGTCTTTAGACGGACACTACTAATAAAGAATGATGTTTTTTGTTGTGCAACTCAAAGTTAATTGAGTGAGATTCTTAAAAAACCATTCTCTTTATTTTTTTAAACGTTTGGGACAGAATTGTTGAAAAATAAATTATCATTTTGATAAACTCAACAAACTTCACAACGCACATTGGATTTCAACAAAATGTGTTAAAAACTTTTGAAGCAAAGTAAAAAACAAGCTTTCAAAATCAAGGACATTTTACAATCTTTGTTGTCCCCCAAATAATAAAAAATTCTAGCCTAAAAAAAGTAAAACCAATGTCTCAAATTGAACCAATTTTAAAAGAAAATCCACATAGATTTGTAATTTTTCCTATACAACATCATGATATTTGGGATTGGTATAAAAGACAAGAAGCCAGTTTTTGGACCGCAGAAGAGGTTGATTTACACCAAGATGTAATTGATTGGGCAACAAAACTAACACCAGACGAGCAATATTTTATTAAACATATTTTAGCATTTTTTGCAGCAAGTGATGGTATTGTAAATGAAAACTTAGCAGAAAATTTTGTAAGTGAAGTACAATATCCAGAAGCAAAATTCTTTTATGGATTTCAATTAATGATGGAGAATATTCATTCAGAAGTATATTCACTTTTGATTGACACATACATTAAAAATGAAGAAGAAAAAGATGAACTCTTTAAAGCCATAGATCATTTTCCGGCTATAAAAGAAAAAGCAGATTGGGCGTTAAAATGGATAGAATCAGATTCTTTTGCAGAACGATTAATTGCATTCTCTGCCGTAGAAGGCATCTTCTTTTCAGGTGCATTCTGTTCTATTTTTTGGATGAAAAAAAGAGGGCTTTTACCAGGGCTTACTTTCTCTAACGAACTTATTAATCGTGATGAAGGATTGCATGCAGATTTTGCAGTGTACCTACATCAAAATCACATTGTTAATAAAGTGCCAAAGTCAAGAATAACAGAAATTCTGGTAGACGCACTTAATATAGAACGCGTATTTATAACAGAATCTTTACCCGTAAGCTTAATTGGTATGAATTCTAAATTAATGACCCAATATTTAGAGTTTGTAACCGATAGGTTGCTTTTAGAATACGGTTGCGATAAAGTTTACAATGTAACCAACCCTTTTGATTTTATGGAAATGATTTCTTTAGAAGGAAAAACAAATTTTTTCGAAAAAAGAGTTTCAGAATATCAAAAAGCAGGCGTAAAATCTGGAGGCACAGGAGCGATAAGCTTTGATGCAGATTTTTAATAAAAACCAAGCTGTTTTCAGCATAAAAATAATTTTATAACCAACTAAGAACCAAAAAACATATGTATGTAGTAAAAAGAGACGGCAGAAAAGAACCAATCATGTTTGATAAAATCACATCACGTGTACGTAAGATGTGCTATGGATTAAACAAAATTGTAGACCCAGTAAAAGTAGCTATGCGTGTTATAGAAGGCTTATATGACGGAGTAACCACTTCAGAATTAGACAACCTTGCAGCAGAAATTGCAGCAACAATGACCACTTCACACCCAGATTACGCTAAATTAGCTGCTAGAGTCGCCGTATCAAACCTACATAAAAATACCAAGAAAACTTTTTCTGAAGTCATGACAGATTTGTATACCTATACAAATCCAAGAAATCAAAAAAAATCTCCCTTACTAGCAGACGATGTCTATAAAATCATTAAGGATAACGCAGCACAATTAGATTCTACCATAATTTACAATCGTGATTTTGGATATGATTATTTTGGTTTTAAAACCTTAGAACGCTCTTACCTATTAAAAATTAATGGTGAAATTGTAGAGCGCCCACAGCACATGCTTATGCGTGTTGCCATAGGCATTCATAAAGAAGACATAGATGAAGCTATAGAAACATACGAGCTCATGTCTAAACGTATGTTTACTCATGCAACACCAACATTATTTAACGCAGGCACACCAAAACCCCAAATGTCATCCTGTTTTTTATTGCAAATGCAAGATGATAGTATAGATGGTATTTATGACACCTTAAAACAAACTGCAAAAATTTCGCAATCTGCTGGCGGAATAGGTTTGTCTATTCATAATATTAGAGCAACTGGAAGTTATATTGCAGGCACCAATGGTACTTCAAACGGAATTGTGCCTATGTTAAAAGTATATAATGACACTGCAAGATACGTAGATCAAGGAGGTGGAAAACGAAAAGGATCTTTTGCTTTATATCTAGAACCTTGGCATGCAGACATTTTTGATTTTCTTGATTTAAAAAAGAACCACGGAAAAGAAGAAATGAGAGCACGAGATTTATTTTATGCCATGTGGATTCCAGATTTATTTATGAAACGTGTAGAAGCAGATGCAGATTGGACCTTGATGTGCCCAAATGAATGTCCACATTTATTTGATACCCACGGAGATGAATTTGAAAAATTATACCAAGGCTACGAAAAAGTAGGAAAAGGAAGAAAAACCATTAAAGCACGCGTACTTTGGGAAAAAATTCTAGAATCACAAATAGAAACAGGAACACCTTACATGCTGTACAAAGATGCAGCAAATAGAAAGTCAAATCAAAAAAATTTAGGTACAATTCGTTCTTCAAATTTATGTACAGAAATTATGGAATACACTGCCAAAGACGAAGTAGCAGTGTGTAATTTAGCATCTATTGCCGTACCAATGTATATTGATGAAGATGAAAACGGAAAGAAATTCTTTAACCATCAAAAACTTTACGAAGTAACAAAAAAAATAACCAGAAATTTAGATACGGTAATTGACAGAAATTATTATCCCGTAAAAGAAGCAGAAAACTCTAATTTTAGACACAGACCAATAGGTCTTGGTATTCAAGGTTTGGCAGATGCATTTATAATGCTACGTTTGCCGTTTACTTGTGGTGAAGCCAAACAATTAAATCAAGATATTTTTGAAACCATTTATTTTGCAGCCATGACATCTTCTATGGAGATGGCAAAAGCAAAAGAACCATATTCAACTTTTAAAGGCTCTCCAGTTTCAGAAGGAATTTTTCAATTCAACATGTGGAATGTTTCTGAAGACGAATTAAGCGGAAATTGGGATTGGAAAAAACTAAGAAAAGACATCAAAAAACACGGTGTTCGTAATTCACTATTAGTAGCGCCAATGCCAACCGCATCTACATCACAAATTTTAGGAAACAATGAAGCCTTTGAGCCTTATACATCAAATATTTACACAAGACGTGTCCTTTCTGGCGAATTTATTGTCGTAAACAAACATTTACTAGAAGATTTGGTAGAAATGGGACTTTGGAATAATGATATGAAAGAACGAATTATGCGTGCCAACGGTTCAATTCAAGGTATAGAAGAGATTCCTCAAGATCTAAAAGAACTGTATAAAACTGTTTGGGAATTAAGCATGAAAGACATCATAGACATGGCACGTCAAAGAGGTTATTTTGTAGATCAATCACAGTCTATGAACCTTTTTATGCAAGATGCAGATTATGGAAAATTAACATCAATGCACTTCTACGCTTGGAAATCTGGCTTAAAAACAGGTATGTATTACTTACGCACAAAATCTGCTGTAAATGCCATACAATTTACTGTTTCAAAAGAGAAAAAAGAAGAAGACAAGCCATTAACAGCAGAAGAGTTAAAACAAATGTTAATTGCATCACAGCAAAACCCAGACGATTGCGAAATGTGCGGATCATAAAATATTTTCCCTCAAAACAGAAATCAACAAACCATAAAAAATCCCGAATAGTTTCGGGATTTTTTTAGTTCTAAAACACTACTTTTACAACATAATAACAAGCACTATGAATTGGGAACAACTATTGTCATTAAAACGTTTTGGAGATACACAACCACGCTTACGAAACCAACAAGACGAAACACGCTTAGGTTTTGAAGTAGATTTTGACAGAATCATATTTTCTTCGGCATTTAGATCATTACAAGACAAAACACAAGTAGTGCCATTATCACAAACCGACTTTGTACATACGCGTTTAACCCACAGTTTAGAAGTTTCGGTGGTTGGACGTTCATTAGGCAGAATAGTAGGAAAACAATTGCTCGAAAAATACACAATTTTAAAAGAAAAAGGCTATCAAAGTAATGATTTTGGTGCTATTGTAGCTGCAGCATCTATCATGCATGATATCGGAAACCCTCCATTTGGGCATTCAGGAGAAAAAGCGATAGGAGAATATTTTAGAACAGGCAAAGGCAAACAATATCAAGAAAAATTATCTCCTAAACAATGGCAAGATTTAATAGATTTTGAAGGTAATGCCAATGGTTTTAAACTCGTAAATGAAACCCGAGACGGCATCGAAGGAGGTTTGCGATTAAGTTATGCAACTCTAGGCGCTTTTTTAAAATACCCAAAAGAATCACTTCCCAAAAAAGCGTCGCAACACATAGCAGAAAAAAAATATGGAGTATTTCAGTCAGATCTTTCGCTGTTTAAAGACGTTGTAGAAACGTTAGGCATGCACCCTTTTAGAAATTCTAGTGCTCTAGGCTATGTACGTCATCCATTAGCGTATTTAGTAGAAGCTGCAGATGATATTTGCTATACCATTATAGACTTTGAAGACGGAATTAACTTAGGTTTGATAGAAGAAGAGTTTGCTTTAGAGTATTTAATAAAATTGGTAAAAAACACCATCAATACCTCTAAATACCATTCGTTAACAACCAGAGAAGATAGACTGAGTTATTTACGTGCATTAGCTATAAACACACTTATTCAAGAAGCCGCAGCTATTTTTATGAAAAATGAAACAGCAATATTACAAGGAACATTTGAATATGGTTTATTAGATAAAAGCACATACGAAGCACAGATTAATGACATTATTAAAATAAGTGTCGAAAAGATTTATCAAAGTAAAGAAGTCATTGAAAAAGAGGTGGCAGGTTATCAAGTTATAAATGATTTGTTAGACGTATTTATTAATGCTAGTAATAACACTTTTAATAGTACGGCAAGTAATTATGATAAGCTTATTATTAAGATGTTACCAAAACAATTTCAAAAACAAGCTACCAATATATATGATAGATTGTTGAATATTTGCAACTATGTAGCTAGTTTATCTGACAGATATGCAGTAATACAGCATAAAAAGATAAAAGGTTTGAGTTTTTGATAAAAATAACACAAAGATGTTAAATGTCTTGAAATAAGACTTTTTCTTTACTACTTTTGTTAATCACATGTAAACTACAATCATTACACCTAATTTAATATTTGATACCATGAAAAAAAAATACCTAATTTTATTGTTCATTTTAGCAGCTTCATTTTTTTACCTTAATTCTTTAGACTCAAATAAAAGATCTAAGAAAAATCTGATAGCAGAAATAAAACAAAGGCATAAAAATAATTTAGAGAAAAGCCCTTTTAAAGATCAATTAAAGCTTTCTAAAAAGGAACGAAAAGCTAAAGGATTACCACCAAATAAATATTTTGAAGAACAATGGGAACTAGAGATGAATCCTATTCTAGGAAGACCAACACCAGAAAAAATAAATAAATTAAGAGCAGTTCAACAAGAAAAACACAAAGAACTTTTATTAAACGGCAGAGTTCCTGGAGATGCTTTAGACAACCCTTGGGTAGAAAGAGGCCCAAATAATGTTGGAGGGAGAACCAGAGCTGTTTTATTTGACCCTAATGACGCTACAAACAACACCGTTTTTGCTGGAGGAGTGAGTGGAGGTTTATGGAAAAACACAAATATTGCAGATGCTAATTCTACATGGGTTCGAGTTGGAATTCCTGAAAATTTGGCTATTTCTTGTATTACATATGACCCGTTACACACGAATATTTTTTATGTAGGAACTGGAGAATCATATGTTGGCGGTGCAGTTAATGGAGATGGCGTTTGGAAATCTGTAGATTCTGGAACAACTTGGACAAAAGTCTTTGGAGGTATATCTGGAGATAGTTACTTTCAATCAGCTTCAAACATTACCGTTCATTCTCCGGCTGGAATAGCAGGAAATTATCTTTCGTTTCCAACCACAGCTTTTGGTCCAGAAATTACTTCTGTAATAACTGCAAATATTGTTTTAGCAGATGATGGAACATCCGCACCAACAGAAGGATGTAATACGTTTACAAATACAGCTGCTATGAATGGTAAAATAGCATTAATACGAAGAGCCAATTGTAACTTTACAGTTAAAGTGAAGAATGCCCAGTTAGCAGGAGCAGTTGGAGTAATTATGATGAATAATATTGATGGAGAACCAATCCCAATGGGAGGTTCGGATCCGAGTATCACTATACCTTCTGTCATGATATCAAAAGCAGATGGCGATCTTATTGAGGCCGCTGTAAATAGTGGTACTGTGAATGGTTCTTTAAATCCAGCATCTGGAGATTTTACAGGTATTTTAGTCCCAGGAATTCAACATATAAACGACATTAAAGTAAGAGCAAATGGAAGTGTGTCAGAAGTTTATGTAGCTGCAGGAGATTCATTTTATGGGTCTTCTAACGCAACAACTTATCTTGGAGGTCCAGAATACGGATTGTATAAATCCACAGATGCTGGTGTAAATTGGACAGAAGTAACTTTACCAGCGACAACTGCTGGAAATAAATACTGCCCAAATGATATTGAAATAGCTTCAGATAATAAAATTTGGTTGTCAACAATTAAGAGCACACTTTTTAATGATGGTGGCGGGAAAGTATTTTCTTCAACAGATGGAGTTAATTTTGTAGAAAAGTGGAGTATTACGAATGGAGATAGAACACAAATAGCAGTGTCTTCAACGGCTCCGGATAAAGTTTACGTACTTGCAGAAGTTACAACTCCAAATGCTGCAGGAACAGGAACACAAGCACCTTACGTTGTCATTAATAAAACAACTTCTGGTTTTGTTCCAAGTTTTGGTGTTCAAACAATGCCATTACCGAATGATGCTGATAGCGGTATTACATCTTCAGATTTTACAAGAGGGCAAGCATTTTATGATTTGATGTTAGAAGTCGACCCAATAAATGATGAAACAGTATATGTTGGTGGAATAGATTTATTTAAATCTACTAATGGAGCTACAAGTTGGAATCAATTTTCACACTGGTTTGGAGGATATGGTTACCAAGATGTGCATTCAGATCAGCATGGTTTAGCATTTGGAAATAATGATGCTTCAAAATTGTTATTCGGTAATGATGGAGGAGTTTTTTATTCAAGTAATGCTGGGACAACCACCACAGCTAGAAATAAAGGATTTAATGTGACTCAATTTTATAGCCTTGGTGTTGCACCAACAGCAAATTACACTGGAGATTATTTTATTGCTGGAGCTCAAGATAATGGATCTCAATTATTCGAGAATTCTAATGCTGGTACAGACGCTTCAACAGAAGCTTCAGGAGGAGATGGAGCATATAGTTTCTTTGATCAAGATGGTACGGATAAATATTATATTACAAATTATGTTTATAATCAAACTGTTTTGTTAAATAATTACGCTGGAGCTAATGTTACAATAAATAACGAAGGAGGAACTAATGGAAGCTTCATTAATCCACAAGCTTTAGATTCTAATTTAGATATTTTATATTCTAACTATTCTGCTTCAGGAAATTATATTATAAAAAGGTATAAGGGCATAAAATCTTCAGGGACATTAACAAAAATCAATTTAACAGACGCTTTATTAACAACTACCCCAACAGCATTTACAGTATCACCATATACAACAACCAGTTCTAAATTATTAGTCGGTACAGTTTTAGGTGATTTATTGCTTGTTAATAATGCGGATACTACGCCTATTTGGTCTGAAATATCAGGGCCTAGTTTTGTTGGTAGTGTTTCTGATGTTGAATATGGAGCTTCAGAAAATGATATTTTTGTCACCATGCATAATTATGGTGTTGTAAACGTTTGGTATACCAATGATGGCGGGACTACTTGGATGAATAAAGAAGGTAATTTACCAGATTTACCAGTTAAAGCAATATTACAAAACCCTTTAAATACAGAGCAGGTAATTATAGGTACCGAATTAGGAATTTGGTTTACCAATGACTTTTCGAGCGCTTCTCCAACTTGGGAGCAAGGATTTAATGGTATGAGTAATGTAAAGGTAACCGATTTAGATCTAAGAGATGATAATAAAGTATTTGCTGCCACCTTTGGAAGAGGCGTTTTTTCTGGAGATTTTACTGCAGCAAGCGGATTGAGTGTAGAAGAACAAAATATTAAAGTATTTAGTGTATACCCAAACCCTTCTAATGGAAATATTTCTATCAAGCCGCTACAAAATTTAGGCGATGTGAAAGCAACAATATTCGATATTAACGGAAGAAAGGTGTTTAGTAAAAAACTTCAACTAGATAACGAAACACAAATGGATGCTTCTAGTCTTAATGCAGGTATTTATATCCTGAAAATTCAAGGTGATAATTTTTCGCATTCAGAAAAACTTATTATTCAGTAAAATTTAATTATTTATTATTTTAAAAGCCAACGTCATTTTAAAGACGTTGGCTTTTCTATTTACTTGTTTAATAGAAGCTAAACTTATTCCAATTTAAATTTATAATTTAAGACCGTTGCAAGGGAAAATCACAATAAATTAGATTAAATAATCAGTTATATATTTGATTTACAGTGTGTAAAGTTATGTTTTTAATTTATAAAACTACACAAACAACCAACTTTAGCCGATAGTATTTGCGATTTACGCACAAGAACTGCGTAGCACATCACGAATACCCATAATAAAATAATAAAGAATGAGTAAAATTAAAAACATAACTTTACACACTGTAAATCAAATATATAACTGATTATTTAATCTAATTTATTGTGATTTTC
>CAMZLD010000009.1 GCA_947311635.1 uncultured Flavobacteriaceae bacterium
GAACGTTAATTTTAATTACAAAAAAACACTTACAATGTTAAGTAAATGTTTCCGCTTGTTTAATTAATTAACATTCTTGTCCGATTAAAATTTAAAAAAGCCCTTAGAACCTATATTAAACATAACTTTTTAGAGTTTTTATAAATTTTAATCGGACAAGAATGTTAATTAATTAAACAAGCGGAAACATTTACTTAACATTGTAAGTGTTTTTTTGTAATTAAAATTAACGTTCTTCTAAAATGAAATTTAATTACATAAAAGTATTTCTAGTATTTCTATTCGTCAGTTATAAATTAACTGCTCAGGTAAAAGAAAAATCTAACTTAAAATTAACGATAGCAAATGGACTTCAGCTAGAAACAGCAGATAAGGCTTTAAAATAAAATTAGGAGGGCGTTTAATGATTGACCATGCTTTCTTTAACCAAAATGAAAGTTTAAAAACTTCTTTTGGGCAATTGACTACCAAGAGCGGAACCGAATTAAGAAGAGCTAGGCTATACACTTCTGGAGTCATGTACTCTAATATTTTTTATAAATTACAATTAGATTTTTCTGGTGGAGATGTTGTTTTAAAAGATGCTTTTTTTGGTGTTAAAAACATTCCTATAGTTGGAAATGTCTTAATTGGTCATGTAAAAGAGCCCATTAGATTAGAAGGGCAGATGAGTAGTAAGCACATTACTTTTATGGAACGTGCTTTTGCAATAGATTTTATGCAAGAACGAAATAATGGTCTTTTAATTTCAAATAGTACGTTGTTTAAAAATAAAGCAACATTAGAAATGGGTGTTTTTAGAGCTGCAGATAAAACAGCAAATAGCACTGAAGCAAATGATGGTTATTCAATAACAGGTAGGTTTGCTGGTAAATTATTAGAAGATAAAAATAAAAACCAGTTTTTGCATTTAGGGCTTGGGTATAGCAATCGTAAAACAGCATTAAAAGAATATAAAATTGCAGCAAGACCAGAAGCTCATTTAAGTAGTAAAAAATATGTGTCAACGGGGCTTATTACAACGGTGAATCATGTAGATATTTTTAATTTAGAAGCTGCTTTTATTTCGGGACCAATCACTTTTCAAACAGAATATCTAACATCACGTGTCTTTACAAAAAATCTTGATAGGTATAAATTTAATACATATTATGGGCAAGTTGGATATTTTATAACAGGAGAAAACAGATCCTATAAGCGGTCTCGTTTTTCGAAGTTAACTCCAAATAATAACTTCGGAAAAGGTTCTGGAGCTTGGGAAATTGCCCTACGCTATTCTACTATTAATTTGAATAGTTTAGATATTCAAGGCGGAGAACAAACAAATATGACTTTGGGCGTTAATTGGTATTTAAATCCATCTACAAGAATAATGCTCAACAATGTTTGGTCAACAATAAAAGATCAAGGAAAGTTAAATACCATTCAAATGCGATTTCAAATTGCATTTTAGAAATAAAGAAATGTTAACATTCAAATAACACAAAAAAAAGAATGATTGTTAATTTTGTGTAGAATTAAATTATAAGATAAAAAATGGAAAACCCTTATGTATTAATGCTTATAGCATTGTCTGTATTAGCAATTGTAGATTTAGTTGTTGGTGTAAGTAATGATGCTGTAAATTTTTTAAACTCTGCCATAGGTTCTAAAGCTCTTTCTGTTAGAAACATTATGATTATTGCTAGTTTAGGAGTTTTTTTTGGCGCCGTAACCTCTAGTGGAATGATGGAAGTTGCCAGAAAAGGAATTTTTAATCCACATATGTTTATGTTTAAAGATATCATGTATATATTTATGGCAGTGATGATTACAGACATCTTGCTGTTAGATGTTTTTAATACTTTAGGGATGCCCACCTCAACAACAGTTTCTATTGTATTTGAATTGTTAGGTGCCGCTGTAGCAATTTCTTTAATTAAAATATCGATGAATAATACCGAGTCTTTAGCAGATCTTTGGAATTACATCAATCATAAAAAAGCTATTCAGATTATTAACGGAATCCTTTTGTCTGTAGTAGTCGCTTTTTCTGTAGGTGCCATAGTACAGTTTTTTTCGAGACTTATATATTCTTTTAATTTCGAAAAAAGAGCGACATATATTAGTGCATTATTTGGTGGTTTTGCCATTACAGCAATCACCTATTTTATTATCATAAAAGGGTTAAAAGGAACACCATATTATAAAGATATAAAGCATTTAATAGAAGGAAACACGACTGCTATTATAGTAGGTAGTTTTGTTGTGTGGACCTTGTTGTCTCAGCTTCTTATAGCTGTTTTTAAAGTTAATATTTTAAAAGTAATTATTGGTATTGGTACATTTTCTTTAGCAATGGCCTTCTCTGGAAATGATTTGGTTAATTTTATAGGCGTGCCAATTGCTGCATGGAATTCGTACACAGAATGGAGTGCTTCTGGCGTTGCTGCAGATGCATTTTCTATGGGTGTATTGGCTAAAAAAGTACCTTCAAATGTGTGGTTATTGCTTTTAGCAGGAGCCATTATGGTTATTACTTTATGGACATCTAGTAAAGCAAAATCGGTTATAGAAACTGGTATTAATTTGTCTCGTCAAGGAGATGGCCATGAGAAATTTCAGCCGAATACGTTGTCTAGAGTAGTTGTTAGAGCAGCAATGGGGATCAATAGTGGATTTAATTTTTTTATTCCGAAGAAAACACAAGCGTTTATAAATTCGAAATTTGAAAAACCCGTTATTCAATTACCAAAAGATAAAACTTACGAGATACCCGCTTTTGATCAAGTAAGAGCATCTGTTAATTTAATAGTTGCTGGTATTTTAATTTCTATTGCCACCTCTATGAAGTTGCCCTTATCAACAACATACGTAACATTTATGGTTGCGATGGGTACATCATTAGCAGATAGAGCATGGGGTAGAGAAAGTGCCGTGTACAGAGTAGCAGGAGTTTTAAATGTAATAGGTGGTTGGTTTTTAACTGCTATTATTGCTTTTTTAGCTGCTGGATTGGTCGCTTTTTTGATAAGTTGGGATTTGGTTATGATTCCAATATTGTTAGCAGCAGTTGTAGCCTTAATTGCTAGAAATTCTATAGCGCATAGAAAAAAAGTAAAAGAAAAAAAGCAACGCCGTTACATTCAAAGGTCAGAATTAATTACCATTAATGGTGTTATGGACGAAAGCTCTGATCATATTGCAGAAGTAGCACAACGTGTTAATAAACTTTATACCAATGTGGTTAATGATTTAGCAAAGCACGATTTAAATAAATTGCGAAAGACCGAAAAACATGTTTCTAAGTTAAATGATGAAATAGATAACTTAAAAGATGGGGTGTTTTATTTTATTAAGTCTTTAGATGAAACCTCTGTAGAAGCAAGCAGATTTTATGTGTTAATATTAAGTTATTTACAAGACGTAGCCCAATCTATTAGTTATATTTCTAAGGTAAGCTATAAGCATGTTAATAACAATCATAAAAATCTTAAAAAAGGACAGATTAAAGATTTAAAGCATATTGACGCCAAGCTAGAACTATTATTAGGTAAAGTGAGTACTAGTTTTGAAAAAAGGAATTTTGATAATTTAAAAGAAATTATTGCTGAGAAGAAAGATTTATTTGAAAATGTAGCAGCTTCAATTGAAAAGCAAATAACTAGAATTAGAACTGATGAAACTAGCCCAAAAAACACCACTTTATATTTTAGTATTTTGGTAGAAACACAAGATTTAATATCGGGGCTTATGAATTTATTAGAACTCTTTGATGAGTTTCATATTAGCACAAAAAAAGTAGAATAATCTTCTTTATAAGCATTCTTTCCAAAAAAATCCGAAGCTCTAAATGCTTTGGATTTTTTTTAATGTAATTAAATTAGCTTGCTAAGGCAGATTTAATTCTACCAATAGCTTCTTTTAGTTGTGTTTCAGAAGTAGCGTAAGATAAACGTAAACAATTGGGCGCACCAAATGCATCTCCTGTAACAGTAGCAACGTTTGCTTTTTCTAAAAGTAAAGAAGCAACATCTGTTGCGGTGTTAATTTTTACTCCTTGTATTGTTTTTCCGAAGAAATAAGAGACATCTGGAAAAACATAAAAAGCTCCTTCTGGCACATTGATTTTTAATCCTTTAATTTCATTTAAAAGTTGTAAAACCAAATCACGTCTTTTATGAAACTCTTTTACCATATATTCAATTTTAGAAACAGGCGCTTGTAATGCAGTTATAGTAGCACGCTGCGCTATGCAATTTGCTCCAGAAGTAATTTGCCCTTGCATTTTAGTACATGCTTTAGCAATCCATTCTGGTGCGCCAATATAACCAATACGCCAACCAGTCATTGCAAAGGCTTTAGAAACACCATTTACAGTAATAGTACGGTCATACATTTCTTTAATGCATGCAAAACTAAAGGTTTTTCCTTCAAAAATAATATGTTCGTAGATTTCATCAGAAATTACATAAATGTTTGGGTGCTTTTTAAGAACGGCAGCTAAAGCTCTATATTCTTCTTCGCTATAAACAGATCCACTTGGGTTGTTTGGAGAATTGAAAAATAAGAGTTTTGTCTTTGGTGTAATCGCTGCTTCTAATTGTTGAGGTGTAATTTTAAAATCGTTTTCTATACTAGTCGGAATTTCTACTGAAACGCCTTCTGCTAATTTAACAATAGCATCATAACTTACCCAATAAGGTGCTGGTAAAATGGCTTCGTCTCCAGGGTTTAAAAGTACCATGGCTACGTTTGCAAGTGACTGTTTTGCTCCTGTAGAAACTACAATTTGATTTTCTAAATAATCAAGATTGTTGTCACGTTTAAATTTAGTGCAAATAGCTTCTCTTAGTTCAAGATATCCGTTTACGGGCGTATAACTATTATAATTATCATTAATTGCGTGTATAGCAGCCTCTTTTATAAAATCTGGAGTATTAAAATCTGGTTGCCCTAGACTTAAACTAATAATGTCTTTACCTTGCAATTTTAATGCTCTTGCCTTTGCAGCCATTGCCAATGTTTGAGAGGTAGGCAGGTTTAGAATACGGTTAGATAGTTTCGTCATTTGAATTATAAATTAATATGATAGGGTAGGTTTTTGTCCTAGTGATTTAAGTTGTTTATAGTGTTCAGAAATAGCTTTCCACATGGTTTGATACTCGTGGTATGGCAAACTAAATTCTTGCGCTGTTTCTTTTACAATTTTTGCAATTTGCTTGTAATGCACATGACTAATGTTAGTAAACAAATGATGTTCTACTTGGTGGTTTAAACCTCCTGTATAAAATTCAACTATTTTATTTGAAGGAGCAAAATTAGATGTTGTATGTAGCTGGTGAATAGCCCAGGTGTTTTTCATATTCCCTTCTTTATCTGGTAAAGGCATATCTGTATTTGGCATTACATGCGCTAACTGAAAAATGACACTTAAAATAATACCTGCAGTGTAATGCATAATAAAAAAACCAATAAGCACTTGCCACCACGTGTACCCTAATGAGATAGGTAGTACAATCCAAACGGAATAATACAAAATTTTACTAATGATTAATTTTGTCCATTGTGTAGCCGGATTCGGAAATTTACCATAAGACAATTTTCGTTTTAAATAATTATAAGATTGTTTAAAGTCTGTGGTGATAGCCCAATTAATTGTCAAAAGACCATATAAAAAAAACGAATAATATTTTTGATATTTATGAATTTTCAACCATTTTGTATGTTTTGAAAAACGAATGATTCTACCTGCATCAATATCTTCATCATGCCCTTGAATATTTGTATAGGTATGATGCAAGACATTGTGTTGTACTTTCCAGTTATAGTCATTACCAGCTAAAATATAGATGCTGCTACCCATAAGTTTATTGACCCATTTTTTACTAGAAAAAGAACCGTGATTAGCATCGTGCATTACATTCATACCAACACCAGCCATACCAACACCTGTAAGTATAACTAAAAGAATTTGAAGCCAAGTAGGCATTGTTACCGTTAGTAGTATTATAAAAGGAGCTAGAAAAATAGTAAACATAATGATGGCCTTTAAATATAATTTCCAATTGCCAGTTTTTTTAATATTGTGCTCTTTAAAATAACTGTTTACTTTTTTATTTAGCGTTTTAAAAAACTTGGCTTTGTCTTCTCTTGAAAATTGAATGGATGTTTTCATACTATTTATATTATCAATATTAGTAATAGATAACTGTAAAATTACAGTTTTTATTTTCCTTACAACTTAGTATTTTAAAAAAAAACATGTTTCTGTTAACAAATACTTGAAAGTATCTTAATTTTGCCAATCAATATGGAGTTACTAAACCACTATTTTCAAAATTTAACAGCACAACAACAAGAGCAATTTTTATTGTTAGAATCTTTATACAAGGATTGGAACTTAAAAATTAATGTCGTTTCAAGAAAAGATATTGATGAACTATATCTACGGCATGTATTACACTCTTTGGCTATAGCAAAAGTAATTTCTTTTAAAGCTGGAGCAAAAATATTGGATGTTGGAACGGGAGGTGGTTTTCCAGGAGTACCTTTGGCAATTTTATTTCCTGAAGTGGATTTTCATTTGGTAGATAGTATTGGTAAAAAAATAAAAGTTGTCAATGAGGTAGTACAAGGTTTGGGTATTACCAATGTCAAGACGTCACATGCAAGGGTAGAAGACGTGGATGGGCATTATGATTTTATTGTGAGTAGAGCAGTAGCGCAAATGGAAACTTTTGTACGTTGGAATAAAGGTAAAATCGCTAAAAAAAGCAATCACAATCTCAAAAATGGTATTTTATACTTAAAAGGCGGCGATTTATGTAATGAGCTTGAAAATTTTCCGAAGTCCGTTATTTATAATATTTCTGATTATTTTAAGGAAGCATTTTTTGAAACTAAAAAAATTGTGCACCTGCCATTAAAATATAAACCATAAAAAAACGCCAACAAAAAGTTAACGTTTTATAAAGTTAGTTGATTTTGGTGATTTTATTCTATAATAATTTTCTTTTGTAGCGAAAAAGTATTTGTAGTAATGTGTGTAATGTAAATACCTGCTGTTAATTGTAGTGGAATTTTTATTGTGTTTGATGGGCTTTTTTCTGAATACTCGAATACTTTTTTACCAGTTGTATCATAAATGCTAACATGTAAATTTTCGGCACTAATCTCTTTATTAAGTAAAGTTAATGTGTTTTTCATTGGGTTGTTAGCGATGCTAATACCTTCAGAAATTGTTGTGTCTGGTGTATTTAAAACAGCTAAAACAATTTCATTCCAAGCAAAATCTACATTGCCCTGAGTTAAGGTAACATGAGGCTCATTTGCATCTGGCATATACCAAGCATCAAATGGAGTTATGTTATTCACTGCTCTGGTTGTAACAAGATTGGTTGGTGTATGAAACCAGTTTATTTCGTTATTAGTAACTTCTAAAGCCATGGCACTAACAGATGGAATAAAATTAAAAAAGTCTGTTTCTAATGCTGCTAAAAAATTACCAACTGTGCCGGTAGTACCTAAATTCTCTGTCAAACCGCCAATATCAAACAAACCGCCAGAGGCGGCATCTACACCGTCAGAATAGGGATGCGCTATTGATCTTGCGTTGCTTGTTACATCAAAAGCAGGTACCCACCAAGCAAAGTCTAAATACACATGGCTTACATTGATTTCTGTTCCTGCTGGTGGTGTAAAATTTATACTTAATGTAATGTCTGTACCAGCAGCTACATTAAATGTGGTATTTACAATACGTCTTCCGGGTAGTAAATCTACACCATTAATGTCTTGGTATCTGGCATTGATACCGCTACCATTAATCATAGCTATTTTTCGAAGGTTTTCTGGATATCCAGAAGGGGTTAATGC
>CAMZLD010000010.1 GCA_947311635.1 uncultured Flavobacteriaceae bacterium
TAACAATTCTGCCTTTGTACAATCTGTACTTACAGGAGTAAGTAAGAAAAACATAGGTGGAGAAATAGGAATTGAAGCACAAGTTACACCAACCATTAAATTGAAAGGTGTAGCAGCTATGGGCGACTATACGTATGATGGAAATGCAAATTTATATTTAGCTTCAGAAGATTTTAACCAAAACATTGAGTACGGAGAAGCAAGTTTAGATAAGTATCACGTTGCTGGTGGGCCACAACAAGCATATTCATTAGGATTTGAATATAGAGATCCAAATTATTGGTTTATAGGAACTACGGTAAACTATTTCTCTCATGCCTATTCGAATATAAGCGCTATCACCAGAACTCAAAATTTCTATACAGACCCAATTGATGGTCAGGTATTTAATGATTACGATCCTGCTTTAGCAAAAGATCTATTAAAGCAAGAGCGTTTTGATAGCTATTTTGTATGGAATGCTGTTGGAGGAAAATCTTGGAAAGTAAAAAATTACTATATTGGTTTCTTTGCAACCCTAGGCAATATTCTTGACACCAAATACAAAACAGGTGGTTTTGAACAATCAAGAAATGCAAATTACAGACAAGTAAGAGACGATAAAGCTTTGGATAAGCCAGTCTTTGGATCTAAATATTGGTATGGTTACGGTCAAAATTTTTACCTTAACTTATACGTACGATTTTAATAATTAAAGTTCTTTAAAAAAATAAAATAAACAACATGAAAACAAAAAACATTTTTAAACTAATCGCCTTCTTTTTAATTGTAGGCTTTGCAACATCTTGTGTGCAAGATGATGAGTATACAATACCTCAATTGGGCAATACTGTAGAGCCAGATTTATCTGGATTAATGGCAAGTAGCATTCAAGGTGCAAAAGATGCTTGGACACAAAATTACAATGCTAATAACGAAGCTATTTTTACCTTTCAAAACGATGCTAATTTGTATTTAACAGGCTATGTGGTTTCTAGTGATTATGCGGGCAACAATTATAAATCTTTAATCATTCAAGATACGCCAAGTAATCCTTCTGGAGGAATTGAAGTGATGGTTAATAAAACATCTCTTTTTGAAACCTATGACTTCGGAAGAAAAGTATATATCAAACTAGCAGGTTTAAGTGTAACCTACGAAGATGGTAGAAATAACGATCCTGCAGACACAAACAACCCTGGAAGATTTTTAATTGGTGTTGATACAGGAGGGCAAGTAGATCAAATTTCACAATTTGATTATTCAAATATTGTTTTAAGATCTCCAGAAGTAGCTACAATAGATGCCATGCCAATTGCAATGGAAGATTTTTCAGAAGCCAACATAAATACATTTATTCAATTACAAAATGTACAATTTGAATTAAATGAAATAGGAAAAACATTTTCAGCAGGACCTTCTGACTCATTTGATGGTTTTAGAAATTTGATTAGCTGTGATACAGATGGTATTGCTATGGTTCAAACAAGCACGTTTGCAGACTTTAGTGCTGCCATTCTTCCAGAAATGAAAGGAAACTTTAATGCTGTTTTACAAAAAGACTATAGAGCAAGAAACTATGTTTTAGTTATAAACACACCAACAGATATTGATTTTACAAATACCGACAGATGTGACCCATTACTATTAGATTGTGGCACAAATGCTGTAGGAGGTACGAATGTCGTTTTTGACGAGCAGTTTGATGGCTCTTCGATATCACAATTAATCACAGAAGGTTGGATAAATGTTAATGTAAACGGTGGCTCAAATGATTATAGATTTAGAACATTTAGCGGAAATAGTTACATGCAAGCATCTGCCTTTAGATCTGGTGAATCTCCTATGGAAGTTTGGTTGGTTACACCTGCAATTAATTTAGATAGCTCTACAGATGAAGAATTAACATTTGATACTAAAGTTGGTTATTACAATGGAGACGCTTTAAGTGTTTATGTTTCTACAGATTTTTCAGGTGATGTTACAACAGCAACATGGGCATTGATTAACGCAACATACCCTACAGGACCAACAAGTGGTTATGGAACTTCTTTTACTCCTTCTGGATCAATTAACTTATCATGTTTAAATGGTGATGTATATGTAGCCTTTAAATACAAAGGAGGTGATGGAGGAATCACTACTACTTTTCAAATAGATAATGTAAAAGTAACAGGAAACTAAATTCGTTTTTTTAATTTACAAAACCTTAAAACCCTTGCTAATTAGCAAGGGTTTTTTATTGGTGTATTTCAATTGAATTTGATAATTATTGTTGTCCGATTAAAATTTAGAAAAACTCTAAAAAATTATGTTAATAGAGGTTCTAAGAGCTTTTTTAAATAGACACCTTGCTTTTGCTGTTTTTTTAATTTTATGTTATCTATCAATAACCATAATTTTCAAATAACTGTTTATTGTATAGTTACAATCAAGTCTTTTATCTTTCGTCTAACAGTGAAACGGTCTTATGTCTTTTGACGGACACTACTAATTGTTAATATTTTTTGTTGATTTTAATTTATGTCCGATAAAAATACGATTATTTCTAAAACCATACTTTTAAGTCAATAAAACTGTTTAAAATTCAACTTTTCTCAATAGAAAAAGTAAGACCGTTGCAAGGGGGAATCACAATAAATTAGATTAAATAAACAGTTATACATTTGATTAACAGGATGTAAAGTTGTATTTTTAATTCATGAAACTACACAAACAACCAACTTTAGCCGATAGTATTTGCGATTTACGCACAAGAACTGCGTAGCACATCACGAATACCCATAATAAAATAATAAAGAATGAGTAAAAATAAAAA
>CAMZLD010000011.1 GCA_947311635.1 uncultured Flavobacteriaceae bacterium
AGTATTGCCCATATTATTGGTCCAATTGCCATATAAATACAATTGACCATCTAGGGTAGCTGCATTGTTATCATCCATACTTAAAGCGCCGGCAGGAGCGTCTATTAATAAATCGCCATGAACTTCTAAGATGTTTAAATTGTTTCCTGTTAGTTCAACTTGATTCCCTAATATTGTCATATTATTACAAACAGCTATGTCATTATATTCATCTGAATACGTTGCTGTATAATCAACAATGGCATTAAATGTAGCTCCTCCATTGAGAGTTACATTTGTATTTGTTGTTGGCACTGAAAGCCCTTCCCAATTAGCACAGTTAAACCAATTTGCATCTGTATCTCCAACCCATTGTCCTTTTGGGTTACTAGCGCCTATTAAAAACGTTTTTCCTGCTCTATTAGTTGCATTACTTGCAGGGTTAAGGGTATATCTTCCGGTTCCTAATGTCCAATTATTAAACACATCAGAAACCCCTAAAACAATATTTCTTAATGTTGCTATACCGTGCTCTTTATCATTTTCATAATAGCCACTAACAGCACTATTATTAGTACTCTCAACATTAAAACAAGTTAATTCAGAAGGTAATCTAGATTCTCTGGGATTTCCAGAAGAGGCACTACTTCCACTACAAGCTACTGATAATGGAACCCACGCAACTCTATTTGTTAGGCCGTGTAATAAAGTACCATTTAAAGTATAATTTGCTTGATTTGCAGTATTTGTACCATCAAAAACAAAATCTCCTTGCATCAAATATATTTGATCAGGCCCACTTGTAGAGATATTTGGAGATTGCCCTACATTTGTCAACAGTCCAGTAAAATCTATTGTTCTATTGGATATTGTTGTACCTGTAATTACATTAACAGAATTAATCCATGAAGAAGTGCCATTTGTTCTAAACTGCATGATAGATCCTGCTGTTATGTTTCCTGGCCCATTATAAGTAATTTTCACTTCATAAGGTGCTTGGCTAGGGTTATTACCTCCGCCTCCCCATTTATCTGTTCTCACATTTGCAGCTGCACCAGCCTCATAACGAGAGTTTACAATAGAAAATGTTGTTCCAGGTATAAGGTCAACCAACGTAGCAACTAAATATTCATCTGTTGCACCAAAGCCATTAACTTGACCATCATAACCTACAAAAATAAGCTCTCCTGGATTATATGTTGTAATGTCTGAAATATCAAAAGTTACACTTGTTATCGTTGAAAGCCCAGTAGCAGAAGCATCCATAGTTAATCCTGTTCCAGCAGCTGTATGAATAATTCCTGAAAAAACTGCCTGACCAGAAACAACAGTTACCGAAAGAGGGTTCCCTGTCATTGTACCAGTACTTGTTAAAGTTATATTTCCAGAAAAATTTGTATCATTATTTCCACAAACATCCGTTACACCAATAACAACATTAGACATGGCTGAATTAACCCCTGCATTTGTTGGTTGGCTAACAAATGTTAATTGTGTTGCTACGACGTCAATTATATTTTGCCCATTAGCTGATTGTTGGGCTGGAAAAGCAAATTTTCCAGAACCAGAAGATGCAAAAGTCACATTTGCATTACTTAACGAAAAAACAAAGTCTTCACCATCAAAAGCATCTGCCCCTAAAGGACATTTTAAAGACAATCGTAATGATAATGTTTTTTCTGTATTATCAGCTACCGAAACATTTAAACCTGAAAACTGTATTTGATTTGGCGTTACTGTACCTGTAGCTATAAATGTTGCTCCATCAAACAAGGCTATCGTTTCAATAGCATCTAACCAAGTTCCTATTGAATTTCCAGGAGCTTGTAAAAGATTAAAAGCTGTTAAAATTGTTGGCAAATTGTCTGCATCATTTAACGCTGCTCCACCATCTCTAACTTTAAACTGCCATACTTGTACTCCTTGTGTAGCATTTAAGGGTGCGGGATTGTTTATCAAACTTGAAATACTAACAGCTTCAGAAGCTACTATTTTTATGATATCAGAATTATTAGAGCCCGTAACTTGACCATCTAGAGCAATGTTTTGTGTAGTAGCACCTGTACTATTTGCGGTGACATTCCCAGCATACAAACCAATTACAAGACCTGCTTTTAATCGAACGTAAATCGTTGTTGTATTAACAACACCTCCTGTTTGTGGTAAAGAAATTGAAGTGCTATAAGGACCTCCCAAAGTTGTTGCAATTTCATAATCTGTTGGTGCTGTTATGATGATAGGTGCTGTTAAACTGGTGCCTTCGGCAGTAAATGTTTGTATTCCAGAAGGGCCGGTGCCAATCTCGTAATTAAATCCTGTCAAAGAAGTAGGAGCTACAGAAATTGTTGGCCCTGATGAAACAACTGCTCCGTTAATAATAATACCTTTATTTGTAGCTGTTCTTTGCTCAATATCAAAAGTACCTCCTGATAAATTAGCATTATAAACGTAAAGTCTAAAAGTTACAATATTAGTTAAATTAGTATATGCCGATAAATTTATAGTGTTATTTTCTCCTGAAGCACTTACTGAAGTGTCTGTAAAAATTGTTGTAAAACCAGCACCTGTATCAATTTTGATTACAGCATTTCTTGGACCAGAATTACTTCGATCATACCGTATATCCATTGAAGTTAAATTAAAAGCAAAGCCTGCATTGGGTGTTAAGCTCCATTCTAAATAATCGTTAGCATTTTCTGCTGCACTTGTTGTCCATCCATTAGAATTATAGGTACCTCCTGCCGATTGAGAAATACCGGACCCTCTACACACTCCTGCTGCACTTGCATTTGCATTGACAGAAACAATACCACTACAAGCACTATTTTGTACTGAACTATAGGATACTATTTCTTGAGAAAAACCAAAACTTAAAGAAAAAATAATTATAACAATTGAATATATATATCTGTTTTTCATAAAAAAATAAACTATTTAAATTAGGTTTAAGCAAATATATATATTTAAATCAATTTAAACAGCTAATTTTCAAAGCTATATTAACAATTCATTATATTTTATTAACAGTTTTTTAAAGGTCAGTAGATAGTTTCATAACCATAATCTCCTAGTATATCAATAATTCTGTCTGGTCGATCCTTTCGTCTACGCTCAAGATAAACTAAAGTCGAGATCTTTTTATGAGATGAATTATATTCAACAGTTCTCAACTGCGCTAGAACTGACAAAAAGCATATATATAAAGCTCTATAAATAAGTGTTTTAAATTTAAATAAACCTATGCAGTTATCTACTGACCTCATAACAGTTTTTATTAGCAACTTTTTAATTGTATTTTTACATCTATGCAAAACCAAAAAAGTTTCACTGTTGAAAAGGCGCTAAAATTATTAGAACGCTATTGTAGTTACCAAGAACGATGTCATAAAGAAGTTGAAACAAAACTTTATGAAATGAATGTTGCCCTTGAGGCAAGAGAATATATTCTTTTACACCTTTTAGAACACAATTTTTTAAATGAAGAGCGCTTTGCTAAAAGTTTTGCAAGAGGAAAATTTAGAATAAAAAAATGGGGCAAGCAGCGTATTGTGCGCGAATTAAAATTTAGAAACATTTCTTCTTATAACATTAATACAGCCTTAAAGGAAATTGACCCAACAGAATACATAGATACTTTAAATGAATTAGCTTTAAAACGATTGCACATGATTAGTGAAGCGAACAGCTTTAAAAAAAGAAAAAAACTAGCAGATTACCTACTGTATCGTGGTTGGGAAAACGACTTGGTTTATGCAAAAACCACAGAATTAATACCATAAAAAAAAGCCTCTTTTTAAGAGGCTTTTTTTTATGGTATTGGGTATTTACAAGTTAAATACGGTTCCGAAAGACACATTAAATTGGTTATGAATCGTTTCTGCTGGTGTTAAAACACCTGTTTTATAAATTGCAAAGGGCGCATTTAATTCAGAAAAAATTCCGAAGCCTTCAGAAAAGAAATAACGCATTCCTAAATGACCTCCAAAATTTTTCAACCCTAAATGTAACCCTGGATAAATATCAAATTTTTCATCGATATTTAATACATTTCCTATGTTTGCACTAAACCTTGCCTTCAGATCAAAACGATCTCCAAAATTAGCACTTACATCATTAATTCCTAAGGCATACACCCCAGAAACACCTACAGAAATGTTTTCGCCAAGACCTAAGTCATAATTCACATTAATACCTGTGGCATTTTTTTGAAAGTTAGCAGCTACTTGAAATTTGCTATCTCCTTTTCCTGAAAATGCTTGTGCATTGGCAAAAGCTGCAACAAAAAGCATTATTATAACAACTGTTTTTTTCATAAATATTATAGTTTTAAGTTTACAAAGATATTATTTGTTTACATAAAATTAGCTTTTTTTGTGGATTGTTTTTTAAATGGCGCTACTCCATCTTGAAGTCTCAATCTGCACTACTTCATATACAACAATAAGGAGTCTTGCTTTTTTTTGAGTTCGATAACGTCTTTTATAACATCATTCGGGATGGTGACAGACAACACATAGTGTGCTATTTTCCATTGATTATTTTCTTTTTGTAAGACCCCAGAACCTCTGCAAGAGCCCATCCAAGTGGCTAACAATTCATCAAACCAAGCAGTTTTTCCGTTTTTAGAAAGAAAAATATTTCTTTCTACTGCTTTAAAACTCCAAGCCTTCCCTTTATCAAAATAAGGCTTACTAAAGACTTTAAAATCCTTAACTTTCCAATTTTCTGTAGCGTCTGTACCTATAAAAATGGCATCCTTTTTTAGCAAGCCAAAATAAGTGTCAAAATCTGCTTTAGCTGCAGCTGCATGCCATTGATCCATAACCTTTTCGATTGTTTTCTTTTCTTGATTTATAGTGGCTGTACTTAAACTACTTTTACAAGCCGTCATGGCAACAAAAAGTACTAAAATAAAAGGTTTTTTCATTTTTTTATTTCTTGTTTTATTCCAGGTTTTTGAAAACGTTGTTGTCTAATTTTCTTTTTCTTATTAATTTTTTTCGTCTTTTTTGAAATACCATAAGAAGGTTGCTTTTGTGTTTTTTGTTGTTTTGATTGTTTTTCAATTTCAGCAAAATTTGCATTTAATAATGCTGAATCAAAATCTTTCATTTTTTGTTCTAGATCGTCTACAGAAATTAAATCATTTATTTTAGCATTCATTACACCATACGCAGCAATAATTCTTTTTAACTGCGCATTCAATGCTTCTTTAGAAATATCACTTAAACTTGCCATATCTTGAAGTCGCAAGGCTTCGTTATGCAACACATTAAAACGTATTTTCATAGCTGGTGTTTCTAATTTTTTTATCACAATAGAATCTTTTAAATGGCTAGTTAAAGCAACTAATTCTTCTGCGTTATTGTATGCATCATTTTTAGAAACTGCATAATACCGTGTCATTAAGACGTCTAATTCTTTATAATCATTCCATTTAGAAACCGTTTTTTTTGCCTTCGGAAGCAGTACTTCTGCAATGCTATTAACCATTTTTTTATTGTTTTTAGGTATTGAATCTTGCATAACATCTTTAACCTGTTTAGACACTTCATGCTTAGTGCAAGAAATAAAATTAAAGACGAGAAGCACAATAACAAATTTTAAAAACAGTTTCATATAAGAACAGTATTTTTATAAGATTTATAGCAAGTATGTTAAGTTGCTATCAATGAAAATTTTAAACAAATGTACAAAAATTATACGCTTAAATTATGTTAAAAATTAGCCTTTTGATACATTTTTAAGTACCTTTGATTACCTAAATCCCCTAATGTAGAAATGCAAAAAAAAATTCTAATTATTGGTGCAAGCGGTCAGATAGGCACAGAATTAACTATAAAATTAAGAGCTCTTTACGGCAATGATAATGTCATTGCAACAGATATACGAGAAGGCAGTAAAGCCTTAATGCTAAGTGGTCCATTTGAAATTTTAAACGCTACTAAAAAAGAAGCTATTAAAGCGCTTTTACTAAAGCATCAAATTAAAGATGTATACTTGTTAGCTGCCATGCTTTCTGCGACGGCAGAGAAAATGCCTCAAAAAGCCTGGGACCTCAACATGAATTCTTTATTACACGTGCTTAATTTGGCAAAAGAAGGCTTGATAAGTAAAATATTTTGGCCAAGTTCTATAGCCGTTTTTGGTCCAAATTCTCCTAAAAAAGACACACCACAATATACTATCATGGAGCCCACTACCGTTTACGGAATTAGCAAATTAGCTGGAGAACGTTGGTGTGAGTATTACCATCATAAATTTGGTGTTGATGTACGTAGCTTACGATACCCTGGAATTATAAGTTGGAAAACAAACCCAGGCGGTGGCACTACAGATTATGCCGTAGAAATTTATCACAAAGCAATTACAAATGGTACATATACCTGTTTTTTAAAAGAAAACACGCGGCTACCAATGATGTTTATGGAAGATGCCGTAGCTGCAACCGTACAAATAATGTCTACAACAAAAAGCAGCATAAGAATACGCTCTTCATACAATTTATCTGCCATTGATTTTACTCCGCAAGAAATTGCTTTAGAAATTAAAAAACACCTCCCCAATTTTACTATAAAATATGCTCCAGATTTTAGGCAAGAAATTGCAGACAGCTGGCCTCAAACCATTGATGACAGTCATGCTAAAAAAGATTGGCATTGGAAACATAATTTTGATTTACAAAACATGACTATTGAAATGCTAAAAAATCTAAAGTTAAAATACCATTCCACACCAGAAATGCAAAATCTCTAAATTTATGCTAGTAGATTACGCCACGTTACCAGAAACCGCTAGAGTTTTTGTATATCCTTCTAGCAGAAAATTTTATGTAAAAGAATTAGCAGAACTAACAACATCTATACAGCAATTTATTGAAAATTGGAAAAATCTAGATGCACCACTTACTGCTTCTTTTCATATTAAATACAATCGTTTCATTATCATTACTGTCTATACAACAGAAGGTACTTTAGCTGCAAAAACTATTGATGCTTTGGTACAATTTATTTTTGTCTTACAAGAAAAATACGACATCTTGCTAATTGACAAAATGAATGTGTGTTTTAAACAAGGGACTTTTGTTCAATACAAAGATTTAAAAGATTTTAAAAAACTTGTAAAAAACAAAGCTGTTTCTGCAAAAACCATTGTTTTTGATAATTTAATTCAAACAAAAGGTGAGTTAGAGGAAGCCTGGGAAATACCAATTGCAGACAGTTGGTATGCACGTTTTTTATAAACCTGCTTTCAAGCTTTGAATAAATGCATCTATTTTAACTGCTTTTTCTACAGAAAAATCTCCAATTTTGGTTCTTCTAAGTGCTGATAAGTGAGCACCAGTATTTAACGCTTCTCCAAAATCAAATGCTAAAGAACGGATATATGTTCCTTTACTACAAACTACTCTAAAATCAATATTTGGCAAGTCAATTTTAGTAATTTCAAAGGTAGAAATGGTTATTTTTCGTGTTTTAATTTCTGTCGTTTGCCCTTTACGTGCTAGCTCATACAATCGAACACCGTCTTTTTTTATGGCAGAAAAAATAGGTGGTTTTTGATCTATTTCTCCAAGAAACTGAAGTGTTGCATCATGAATTGCTTCATGGGTAATATGAGCAGTAGAAAATAATTCATTCACCTCAGTTTCTAGATCATAACTTGGTGTTGTAGCACCTAAAGTTATGGTGCCTGTATATTCCTTTTCTTGCGCTTGATATGTGTCTATTTTTTTGGTGAATTTCCCGGTGCATAATATCAACAAACCTGTTGCTAACGGATCTAAAGTACCGGCATGACCAACTTTTATTTTTTTGATATTGAAGCGTTGTCTTATTTCCCAACGTAGTTTGTTTACTACCTGAAAGGAAGTCCACTCAAGTGGCTTGTCTATCAAAAGTACTTGTCCTTCTTTAAAATCTTCTAAAGTACGCACTATACAGAAAGTCTAAAGATAAAAAAGTGAATTACCAACAAAGAAACACCTAAGATAATACGGTAATAGCCAAAAATTTTAAATCCTTTTTTACTTAAATAATCTATAAATGATTTAATCGCTAAAAGTGCTACTACAAAGGCAATTACATTTCCAATAATAAGATAATTAATTTGATCGCTGCTCAACTCAAAACCAGCTTTATAATAGTCGTATAGTTTTTTAGCTGTAGCTCCAAACATAGTTGGTACTGCTAAAAAAAAAGAAAATTCTGCGGCTGTTTTTCGGTTTATTTTTTGTGTCATCCCACCAACAATACTAGCGCCGCTTCTAGAAGTACCTGGAATCATTGCTAAGCATTGAAAAAAACCGATTTTCAAAGCAGTAGCATAGCTAATATTTGTATGTGCTGTTGGATTTTGAGGATCGTCTATTTCGTTTGATTGAAACCAATCATCTACTTTTAACAAAACAAAACCACCTAGTATTAATGAGATGGCAACGGTAACTGGGCTTTCTAATAAATTGTCTATTACGTCATTCAGAAGCAGTCCTAAAACAACTGCTGGTATAAAGGCTACTAATAATTTAAAATAAAAATCGAAGCTTTGAAAAAAACGTTTCCAATACAAAACAACAACAGATAGTATGGCCCCTAATTGAATTACAATGGTAAATAATTTCGTAAAATCATCACTTGCAATGCGCATAAATGATGAGGCTATTATCATGTGCCCTGTAGAAGAAACAGGTAAATATTCTGTAATTCCTTCAATAATTGCTAAAATTATGGCTTGTAGTGTATTCATTATTTTGTGTCTTTTGCCATGATTGCATAAATTTGAATCCCCAAACCAATCAATACTAAGGTTGGTGCTAGACGAATTCTTCTAAAATTGTATATAGCTGGGTTAAAGATGTTAGGGTCATCACTTCCGCCACCAGCCATTAGTATAAACCCCAATGCAATTACTGCAAGACCAATAAGCATGATTTTATAATTTTTTTTGCCAAATAAAAAAGTCGGTTTTTGTTTTTTTTCTGTCATAATATCAAATTAATAATACAATTCTTCGGTTCTTAAATTTAAAAATCGTTGGGTTGCAAAATATGTACTAAGCCAAGAGATAATGATTCCTAAAATCAAAATTCCAGCAAATAAAAAGCCAATATATGTTCCTTCTACTAACAGGTCTATTTTTTGTATATAGGTATGTACGTAAAATAACATTCCTGCAAGACAAGCAATGGCTAGTAAAGCTCCTAAAACACCTAAACGTATGCTTTTCCAAACAAAAGGCTTTCGAATAAAACTTTTGGTAGCACCAACCATCTGCATTGTTTTGATGGTAAAACGCTTAGAATATACACTTAACCGAATTGAACTATTAATAAGCGCAATAGCAATAAGGGTGAAAACACCACTAAAAAGCAGCATCCAAAAACTGAGTTTGTTAATGTTTTTTACCAACAACTCTACTAAGGGTTTATCATAACTTATATCTGAAACCAGTGTTGATTTTATAATTTCTTTTTCGATATTTTTTATCTTTTCTTCGGAAACAAATGCAGATTTCACATAGACATCTAAACTTGCTTGTAGTGGATTATCTCCTAAAAACTCCATAAAGTCTTCTCCTGTTTCTGCAATATATTGTTTTGCGGCAGCTTCTTTTGAAGTATAGCTTACTTTTTTGGTAAACTCTTTTTTTTCTAATTTTTTTTGAAAAGTTTTGATATCCGTTTCCTTTACATTTTCTTTAAAATACACACCAATAGCAACTTGCTCTTTTAAATGTTTAGATACGCTATTGGTGCCAATAAGTAACAAGCCAAACAAACCTACAAGAAACAATACCAAGGCAATACTAACAATGACAGATAGATACGAAGAACGTAAGCGTCTTTTTTGGTACTTTTCAAAAGATGCACTCATTTGCTAATGGCTTGTTTTTAAAATAAAATTAGGTTTGCAATATACAAACTTCATGGCAATGTAAGGTGTTAAATAAATTAGAAAATTAGCGGGTTGTTGGTTGTTTAAAATAATAAAGATTGATGATGTTGTTCTTTCTAACTTTCTTTTGGCATTCTAAATTACTGCATCTCTTGGCACAATTCTATCAATACACCATTGGTAGATTTTGGATGTAAAAAAGCCACAAGTTTGTTGTCTGCACCTTTTTTTGGTGTTTCGTTTAAAACGGTAAAACCTTCTTTTTGCAAACGTTTTATTTCTGCCTTGATATCTTTTACAGCAAAGGCAATATGGTGCACGCCTTCTCCTCGTTTTTCAATAAATTTTGCTATGGGACTATTTGGATTTGTAGCTTCTAATAGTTCAATTTTATTAGGACCATTTTTAAAAAATGATGTTTTTACACCTTCACTTGCAACAGTTTCTGTTTTGTAATGTTTTTTTCCGAAGAGTTTTGCAAACAAATGATTAGAAACTTCTAAATTTTTAACTGCAATACCTATGTGCTCTATTTTCTTCATATTTCAAAAATACATTTTCTGTGTAACAATTTTTAAAATCTGAGTTGGTTTTTTTAATGCTGAAGGACAAACAAAACAAAAAAACTGTTTAATTCTTCTTAAAAACCACTCACAAAACTAGAATATAGTGTGCTTTTAAGAAGAAAAGCGTATTTTTGCAGCATGGAAACAAACAGACAAAAAAAAATTGCCGGAGTTCTTCAGAAAGACCTAGCAGAAATATTACAAAATGCCGCTAGAGACGGCATGAAAGGTGTTATTATTTCTGTAAGTAAAGTTTCTGTCACCACAGACTTAAGTCAGGCAAAAATTTACATTAGTGTTTTTCCTTCAGAAAAAAGAGAAAAAATTCTGGAAGGGATTGTTTCTAACACCATTATGATTCGTCATGAGCTTGCAAGACGCACAAAAAACCAATTAAGAAGAATGCCAAATCTTCATTTTTTTGCAGACGATAGTTTGGATTATATAGAGGCTATTGACAATTCGTTAAAGGGCAAAGAAGTGAATCCAATTTTACATCCAGAAATTTTACCTAAGCGCCAAAAGAGGTAAATGAATTTTTCGCTGTACATAGCCAAACGCTACTTGTTTTCTAAAAGCAGCAACAATACCATAAATATTATTTCAATTATTGCCGCCATTGGTGTCTCTATTGGCACATTGGCATTGTTTTTAGTATTATCAGGATTTTCTGGGTTACGCGTTTTTAGCGAAAAACTTTTAAGCACTTCTGATCCTGCAATTAAAATTTCTGCCACTAAAGGCAAAACTTTTTTAACCAATGGCGCTATTTTTAAAGCCTTAGATGCAAGCAAACACACTGCTAATTACACCAAAGTAATAGAAGAACGTGCTTTTTTAAGTTTTAAACAAAAAAACGTAATTGCCTATATAAAAGGTGTTGACAGTAATTACACCAAAGTTATACGGATGGATACCACACTTATTGAAGGCAATTGGTTTCCTAAAAAAGCCTCCTCATTTTCGGTTATTGGTAATGGTATTTCTAACACTTTGTCACTAGGTATTTTGTCAATCGCAGAGCCCCTTAAAATCTATGTTCCGAAGCCAGGAAAAGGATATATAAAAAATGCCCAAAGTGCTTTTAACAGTATTCATACGCAGGTTTCGGGCATTTATGCCATCACAGAAGATTTGGATAAAAAATTTGCATTTGTTTCGTTACCGCTTGCACAACAGCTTTTAGGGTATCAATCCCAACAAATTTCTGCCATAGAAGTTTTAGTAGAAGATAAACAACAAGTTGCTAGTGAAATTAAACGTTTAAAAAAAACATTAGGCAGTGACTATAAAATTGAATCTAGAGAAGAGCTAAATAGTGCTTTTTATAGAATGCTAAACTTAGAAAATCTATTTGGATATTTAATATTTGCATTGATTTTAATCATTGCTCTTTTTAATGTAATTGGCGCTATCATTATGATGATATTAGATAAGAAAGACGATGTTAAAACACTTTTTAATCTAGGAGCTAGCATTACAGAAATTAAACGAGTCTTTATATTACAAGGCTTTTTGTTTTCCTTTTTTGGGTTATTGGTTGGGCTTTTTTTAGGAATTTCTTTAGTCATATTTCAACAACATTTTAGCCTTTTAATGCTTACAGAAACACTTGCTTTTCCGGTTGCATTAACATTGAAAAACATCTTAATTGTTATAGTAACCATGGTTGTTTTAGGCTATTTATCTGCTAAAATTGCAAGTAGCCGAATATCTGAAAAATTAGTGCGTTAATCTACATATAACAAACTCCCTATTATAGTCCTAAATATACTTTCTTAAAAAGAATAATTTTGTTAAATCTATAAATTTTAGTAACTTTAAGAAAATTAACTATAAAAGAAAAATTATGAAAAAATTATTAGCAGAATTTATTGGAACCTTTTGGTTAGTATTAGGGGGTTGTGGAAGTGCTGTATTAGCTGCCGGTGTTGAAAATGTTGGCATTGGACTTGTAGGCGTATCACTTGCATTTGGACTTACCGTATTAACTGGTGCTTACGCACTAGGTCATATCTCTGGAGGGCATTTTAACCCTGCTGTCTCTATTGGGCTTTGGGCTGGAGGAAGATTTGATAAAAAAGATTTATTATCCTATATAGGTGCTCAAGTTTTAGGAGGTGCATTAGGAGCTGCCGTATTATATCTAATTGTAAGTAGTGCAGCAGACTTTTCTGGAGTAGGTTCTAATCCAGGCGCATTTGCAACAAACTTTTATGATGCCAATGTTTACGGAGTAAATTTTGGAATGGTTGGCGCATTAATCACAGAAATTGTAATGACATTTATGTTTTTAATTGTAATTCTGGGGGCTACTCATAAAAATGCTTCTCCTGGTTTTGGAGGAATGGCAATTGGACTGGCATTAACATTAATTCACCTAATTAGTATCCCTGTAACTAACACATCAGTAAACCCTGCAAGAAGTACGGCTGTTGCTCTTTTTACAGGAACACATGCAATGGGGCAGTTATGGCTCTTTTGGGTTGCACCTATTGTTGGGGCAGTTTTAGCAGGGCTAGCTTATAAATTTATGGCTCCAAATAGAGACTAACTTAAGCATTAATAAATCCTTGTATTTATTTCAAGAACTTCTTGTCAAGAATCTTTACAAGGATTTAAATTGATTTATCTTTAGCACTTTTATTTTGGTAAATAAATTAGTCTTTTAACTAAAAAACACATTACAAAGTGCTTAACCAAATTTTTGCAATACCTCATCTAAGACATTAAAAACATCTTGTGCTACATCTGATGTTACCATTTTAAGTCGGTAAGGTTTAAAGTGTGGAATGCCTTTAAAATAGTTGGTATAATGCCTGCGCGTTTCCATCACACCAACAATTTCGGCTTCTTTCCAAGCAATTTCCATTTCTAAATGCCGCTTTGCCATGGCAACACGGTCTGCTATAGAAATTTCTGGCAAATGCATGCCCGTTTGCATAAAGTGTTTTACTTGTTTAAAAAACCACGGGTTACCAATACTAGCTCTACCAATCATGGCGCCATCTAAACCATAAACATCACGCATTTCAATGGCTTTTTCTGGCGTATTCACATCTCCATTTCCAAAGACAGGAATGTGCATACGGCTATTGTTTTTTACTGCCGCAATAGGTTTCCAATTGGCATCTCCTTTGTACATTTGAGCACGTGTTCTACCATGAATAGCAATAGCTTTACAACCTACATCTTGTAGGCGTTCTGCTACCTCTACTATTTTAATAGAACTTTCATCCCAACCCAAACGCGTTTTAACGGTAATGGGTATGTTGGTATGCGCTACCATTGCTTTGGTTAACGCAACCATTAAATCAATATCTTTTAAGATGCCTGCACCGGCACCTTTAGAGACAACTTTTTTAACTGGACAACCAAAATTGATATCAATTATATCGGGTTTAGATTGTTCTACAATTTCTATGGTGCGTAACATGCTTTCTAAATTGGCGCCAAATATTTGAATCCCTACAGGGCGTTCTTTTTCGTAAATATCAAGTTTTTTTACACTCTTTGCTGCATCACGTATTAATCCTTCTGAAGAAATAAATTCTGTATACACCACATCTGCTCCTTGTTCTTTACACAAAGCACGAAAAGGCGGGTCACTTACATCTTCCATAGGTGCTAATAGCAACGGAAAATCGGATAATTCTATGTTTCCTATTTTTACCATAATTAGTGCTGCAAAAATAGCTTTTTTACTTCGGAAAAAGAAAAGGAAATTTCAATAGTTATTTATAGTCCTTCTAGCGACACTTTTATTTTTTTATTAAGCTTAAATTTGCGTTTCAAAATGTATTTCAGAATGAAAAAAAGTGTTCTTCTTATTATTACCATCGTTATTATTGGAGTTGTTTCTTGTAAAAAAGAAAAACATCAAAAGGCTACAAAACCAGATGCTAAATCTGGGGCAACACGAATAGTAAACAAAATTCATTATAAAAAAGAAAAGCATTTAAAAAACGTTAAACAATTAACTTTTGGCGGAGACAATGCTGAAGCGTATTGGAGTTTTGATGGAAAATCAATTGTTTTTCAAGCTTCAAACCATTGGAACCTACAATGTGATCAAATTTTCACCATGCCGGTTAAAAGTTTAAAGCACGATCATAATATTCCTCAAATGATAAGTACAGGCAAAGGTAGAACAACGTGCAGTTATTTTTTACCGGGCGATTCTACTATTGTGTATTCTTCTACCCATTTGGCAGCTGCAAATTGTCCGCCAGTTCCAAAAAAAGAAGATCATGGAGGTAAATATATTTGGCCAGTGTATGCTGGTTTTGATATTTTTGTTGCAGACACCAAAGGCAATCAATTAAAACAGCTGACTAACACACCGGGATATGATGCAGAACCAACCGTTTCTCCTAAAGGAGATTTAATTGTTTTTACCTCGATGCGTAGTGGTGATTTAGAGTTGTATACCATGAAAATTGACGGTACAGATATAAAGCAAGTAACCAATGGATTGGGCTATGATGGTGGTGCATTTTTCTCGCCAGATGGTAGCAAATTGATTTTTAGATCTTCAAGACCAAAAACCCCAAAGGCTATTAAAGAATATAAAGATTTACTAGCACAAGGGTTGGTTATGCCCACACATATGGAGTTGTATATTTGTAATGTTGACGGTACAGACATGAAAAAAATAACAGCTTTAGGGTCTGCTAATTGGGCACCATTTTTTCATCCTTCTGGAAAGAAAATTATTTTTTCTACCAATCATCATAAAGCAAAGCATGACAGCTTTAACCTTTTTATGGTAGATACAAATGGTGAAAATTTAGAACAAATAACTTTTGACGGTGTTTTTGATGCTTTTCCTATGTTTTCACCTAACGGAAAACAATTAATCTTTTCTTCAAACAGAAATAATAATGGCGGTCACGACACCAACTTATTTGTTGCTGATTGGGTTGAGTAACCTAGAGAGGTAACTAATCCGTTAAAAACATAAAGAGATTGTAATTTCTTATTTTGATATGGCAATACCAAAATTTAAAACTTTTTCATAGCAATTTCCCCATTCAAAATTACAACAAATAATAGTGCTCTCATATAGTTGTTTTCAATGATTTTGTGACCTAGTGGTTTCCGCTAAAAATAGCAAAAACCTCTAGATTATTAATTAACAAAAACAATAATCTTAATAAGCTATTAACCCAGATTGTTTGCCTTTTTTTTTACTATCTTGCACAACCTATGAAGTACATTAGAAATTTTTGCATTATTGCCCATATTGATCACGGTAAAAGCACGCTAGCAGACCGTTTATTAGAATTTACAGGCGCTATTACTGACCGTGAAAAAAAAGACCAATTGCTAGATAATATGGATCTAGAACGCGAGCGTGGCATTACCATTAAATCACACGCTATACAGATGGATTATACTCACAAAGGGCAAGAATACATCTTAAATTTGATTGATACACCAGGCCATGTAGATTTTTCGTACGAAGTTTCTCGTTCTATTGCTGCTTGTGAAGGCGCTTTATTAATTGTAGATGCTGCGCAAAGCATACAAGCACAAACAATTTCTAACTTATATTTAGCTTTAGAAAATGATTTAGAAATCATTCCTGTGCTTAATAAAATTGACTTGCCAAGTGCAAACCCAGAAGAAGTGACCGATGATATTGTGGATTTATTAGGTTGTGATGCCTCAGAAGTAATTCCAGCGAGTGCTAAAACTGGTTTAGGAATCGAAGAAATTTTAACAGCTATTATAGAACGTGTTCCTCCACCAAAAGGGAATCCTGATGAGCCATTACAAGCCTTAATTTTTGATTCGGTTTATAATTCTTTTAGAGGTGTTGAAACGTATTTTAAAGTTATTAATGGTTCTATAAAAAAGAAACAGCAAATTAAATTTATTGCTACCGGAAAATCCTATTACGCAGATGAAGTAGGTACTTTAAATTTAAAACAATCACCCAAACAAGAAATCAAAACAGGAGATGTTGGCTATTTAATTACGGGTATTAAAGAAGCCAAAGAAGTAAAGGTTGGCGATACCATAACCGATTTTAAAAACCCAACAACCAATGCTATTGAAGGCTTTGAAGATGTAAAACCAATGGTTTTTGCAGGCATTTATCCTGTAGACACAGAAGATTACGAAGAATTGCGCTATTCTATGGAAAAATTGCAATTGAATGATGCTTCTTTGGTGTTTCAGCCAGAAAGTTCTGCTGCTCTTGGTTTTGGTTTTCGTTGTGGATTTTTAGGTATGTTACACATGGAAATTATTCAAGAACGTCTAGAGCGTGAGTTTAATATGACAGTGATAACAACTGTACCAAACGTATCGTACCATGCTTTTACCAGAAAACATCCAGACCAAATCATTATCGTAAACAACCCTACAGATTTGCCAGACCCTTCTGGTTTAGATCGTGTAGAAGAGCCTTATATAAAAGCTACTATTATTACAAAATCTGATTTTGTAGGCAATGTGATGTCTTTATGTATAGAAAAGCGAGGAATGATTACGCATCAAACATATTTAACTACAGAGCGTGTTGAGCTTACTTTTGATATGCCATTAGCAGAAATTGTATTTGATTTTTACGATCGTTTAAAAACTGTTTCTAAAGGTTACGCCTCTTTTGATTACCACCCAATAGGTATGCGCGCATCTAAATTGGTACGTGTAGATATCTTATTAAACAGCCAACCAGTAGATGCTCTTTCTGCATTGATACACGCAGACAATGCACATAGTATTGGAAAAAAAATGTGTGCTAAATTAAAAGAATTGATACCAAGACAACAATTTGATATTCCTATTCAGGCAGCTATTGGCGCAAAAATTATTTCTAGAGAAACTACCAAAGCTTTGCGTAAAGATGTTACAGCTAAATGTTATGGTGGAGATATTTCTAGAAAACGAAAGCTTTTAGAAAAGCAGAAAAAAGGAAAAAAACGAATGCGCCAAGTAGGTAATGTAGAAATCCCTCAAGAAGCTTTTATGGCGGTTTTAAAATTGAACGATTAATAGTTATATAAATAAATTGTATATCCGTAAATACTCATAATTAAAAATAAAGTCTTATATTTGAGGAAAATAAGTCAATATGAATATCTTTAATTTTACAGCAAATTTCGGAAATGAAGATG
>CAMZLD010000012.1 GCA_947311635.1 uncultured Flavobacteriaceae bacterium
GAAAGCCTTCTAAACAACAATCTTTGAACAATAAAAGCCTTAATTTAATACTAAATCTTCGTTTTTATTGTCCAAATCTCACTATTTATAAGGCTTCTTTGATGTAAGTTTAGGTCGAACTCAGGTTAGTAGTAAATAAAGGCTATTGTTTGTGATACTTTGCTATGTTGTTATGATTTTTGAAATCAATAAACTCCAAATAAATTCGTTTTTTTACTGTAAGTTTGTATTTTCGTAAAACGCTAATATTTTAAAGCATCCTAATGAGTTTATTTCAATTTATTAAAAGTAAAGTATTTTTTAAACAAATAGCAATTGCCTTGTTAGGTTTATTGGTGTTTGTTTTTTTATTTTTAAAATGGCTCAATATTACCACCAACCACAATCAAAAAATTGAAGTACCAAATATTACAAAATTAACGGTACAAAAAGCAAAGACAACCCTCTCTGAAGTTGATTTGGTATTAAAAGTAATTGATTCTGCAAATTTCAATCCTAATTACCCACCAAATTCAGTTATAGAGCAAGATCCAGAAGCAGGTGATTTTGTAAAGGAAAATAGAAAGATTTATGTAACATTAAATCCGTCATATTATAGAAGTATCGAAATACCATATAAAAAAGTACTACGAAAAACCAAGCGTAATGCAGCGGCTATTCTACGTAGTGCAGGTTTTAGATTGGGTACATCACCAATTTATGTAAATGATATTGCAAAAGACGTAGTTAGAGGTGTTTTGCATAACGGAAAACGTGTAAAGGCAGGAGATAAGCTTCCGAAGAACTCTATAATTGACCTTGTATTAGGTGATGGCAAAGGTAGTTAAGATGAGTGCATTTCCAGCAGAACCAGAAGATGGTTACGAACATTATAGTTTTACGGCACACCAAGGGCAAGAGCCATTAAGGGTAGATAAATTTTTGATGAATTTTATAGAAAATGCCACGCGTAGTAAAATTCAGAAAGGAATTAAAGAAGGCTGTGTAAGAGTTAATGACATAATTGTAAAATCTAATTATAAAGTAAAGCCAAATGATGTGGTGCGTGTTGTTTTTAAGCATCCGCCACATGAAAATTTACTTGTTGCACAAAACATTCCGTTAGCTATTGTATATGAAGATGATGCCTTATTGGTAGTCAATAAACCCGCTGGAATGGTAGTGCATCCTGGACACGGAAATTATGACGGAACACTCGTTAATGGTTTAATTCATCACATAGAAAACTTACCATCTAATAGTAATGAACGTCCTGGATTGGTGCATAGAATTGATAAAGATACTAGCGGACTCTTAGTAGTTGCTAAAACAGAAAATGCTATGGCGCATTTATCAAAACAATTTTTTGATAAAACTTCTAAAAGAGAATATGTAGCTTTGGTTTGGGGCAATGTAGTCCAAGAAGAAGGTACCATAGAAGGGCATATAGGTAGAAGTTTAAAAAACCGATTGCAGATGGATGTTTTTCCTGATGGAAACTTCGGAAAACATGCCGTAACACATTACAAAGTGTTAGAGCGTTTTAGTTATGTAACGTTGGTGGCATGTCGTTTAGAAACGGGACGTACGCATCAAATACGTGCACATATGAAATATATTGGGCATACCTTATTTAATGATGAACGCTATGGAGGAGAGCGTATTTTAAAAGGGACTACTTTTACAAAATACAAGCAGTTTGTAGATAATTGCTTTAAAATTTTACCAAGACAAGCATTGCATGCCAAAACTTTAGGTTTTGAACACCCTGTTACCGGAAAATTTATGCAATTTGATTCTGAAATACCCGAAGATATTCAACTGTGTCTAGAAAAATGGCGAAACTATACAGTAAACCAAAAAGAGTAATATTTAGGTTTAATTTATAGAAGGTTGGAATACCAACCTTCTAAAAAATACTTACTTAGAAAATTTCATCAATTTTATAACTCTGTTTTTACCACTAAATTCTTTTAATATAATATTACCATCAATATCAAAAGATGCGTCGTAGTATAAGTGACTTTTGTTTTTTAAACTAGACAAACCATTGTTGTCCTATTAAAATTTATAAAAACGCTAACAAGTTATGTTTAATAGAGGTTCTAAGAGCTTTTTTAAATAGACTAATTTCTTTTTTTGTTTTTTTTAATTTTATCTGTCAATAACAATAATTTTCAAATAACTGTTTAAAGGTCAGTAGATAGTTTCATAACCATAATCCCCAATATATCAATAATTCTGTCTGGTCGATCCTTTCGTCTACGCTCAAGATAAACTAAAGTCTAGACCTTTTTATGAGATGAATTATAGTCAATAGTTCTCGACTGCGCTCGAACTGACAAAAAGCATATTTATAAAGCTCTATAAATAAGTATTATTAAATTTAAATAAACCTATGTAGTTATCTACTGAGCTCTATAACTGTTTATTGTATAGTTACAGTCTTTTATCTTTCGTCTAATAGCGAAATGGTCTTACGTCTTTAGACGGACACTACTAATTAAAATTTCTTTTTCTTTAATTCGAAATCTTTACCTAGATACACACGCCGTACAGTTTCGTCTGCCGCAAGCTCTTCTGGAGTGCCTTCTTTTAAAATGCCGCCTTCAAACATTAAATAAGTTTTATCAGTAATGGCAAGTGTTTCTTGTACGTTATGATCGGTAATTAAAATACCTATATTTCGTTTTTTTAATTGCGCTACAATACTTTGAATATCTTCTACGGCAATAGGATCTACGCCAGCAAATGGTTCGTCTAACAAAATAAATTTAGGATCCGAAGCAAGGCAACGCGCAATTTCTGTTCGTCTTCGTTCTCCACCAGAAAGTAAATCACCACGATTTTTACGAACATGCCCTAAACTAAATTCATCAATTAAAGACTCCATTTTTTTACGTTGTTCAGCCTTAGAATACTTACTAAATTGCAACACCGATAAAATATTGTCTTCTACAGATAATTTTCTAAAGATAGAGGCTTCTTGTGCTAGATAGCCAACACCTTTTTGAGCACGCTTATACATGGCATCATTGGTAATTTCTTGATTGTCTAAAAAAATTTTACCGCCATTGGGCTGTATCATACCAACAATCATGTAAAATGAAGTTGTTTTACCCGCACCATTTGGACCTAATAGCCCTATGATTTCCCCTTGTTCTACTTGAAGTGAAATGCCTTTAACAACATACCGACTACCATATTTTTTTTGAATATTTTCTCTTAAAATCCATTTACTGATATCGATGTTAATTTGGAATTTGGTTTCCGTACTAACAACTCACAACTTTTCAATATCGTTTATTAATTTCCAATTGTACATAATCAAATATTCAATACAGCATACTTGGAAATGTTATTGAAATAATAACCTGTACATGAAAACAAAACAAAATGAATGATACAAGAACAGCTTATAAAGGAAATGTAAATTACTCTAATGAAAATAGAGGGTTAAGAGAAGGGTGAGCTTACATTATTATCGGTTTTTAGAATGTTTATTTTATTCACATGTA
>CAMZLD010000013.1 GCA_947311635.1 uncultured Flavobacteriaceae bacterium
CGAATTACGAATTACGAATGATTAATTGTAATTGTGTTTTAAAAAGATAATTTGGTTTAAAATAATAGATACTCAGTATTAAAATGGTAATACTAAGAATGATATAATTTTATAACGAATAAGTAATTAGGCTACTTTTGGTGGTTGAAAAATCTTTTGTTTTTCGAAAGTAGAAAACTTATCTTGATAGTAAAAGTTAGGTTTCAATGTGTAGTTTTCTAGGGTATTCTTTGGTGTGAAATCACAAGAGTAAACAGTGAAGTTTGTAGTGTCTACATTGTTTATTTCGTTAGAAGGGTGTTTGTGTTGTTGGTGTTCCTCTTTGTGTTGTTGCTGATGTGCTTCTTTTAACTCTCCAAAATGCTTAGAAATAAAAGAAGTTAAATTATCACCATATTTAAGTTGGTGTAAGCTAAAATCTTGTGCCAATTCATTTATTTCAAATAGAAAGTTTGTTGTTACAAAAACACTTTGAAATAAAATGATAAAAATAAGATATGTAGCTATAAATTTCTGCATCTGTGATCAAATGTATGGCAAAAAGAGTTGTTTTATGTTAAAAAAATATTATAATTAATTATGGTGTCATAAATTTAATTTATTGCTAGCCCATATTAACCCCAAAAAGATAGCCAATTGCGGCAGTAATACCCATAGCAATTGTGCCCCAAAAAGTTATTCTTAAAATTGCTTTTGGAATACTAGAACCACCAAATTTTGCTGCTGCTGTACCCAAAACAATCAAAAAGACTAATGAAAATAAATACTGTAAAAGTACCATTTGCTTTACGGGTGCATAAAAAGCTGCAACAATAGGTAAAAAACCTCCAAATACAAAAGCAGCACCAGAAGCTAATGCAGCCTGAAGCGGTCTTGCTTGAGTTATTTCATTAATACCAAGTTCGTCTCTTGCATGAGCGCCTAAGGCATCATGTGCTGTTAGTTGTTTGGCTACTTCTAAAGAAAGTTCTTTGGTAAGCCCTCTTTCTTGATATATTCTTGCCAGTTCTATCATTTCTTCTTCTGGCATATCTTCTAATTCTTTTATTTCGCGTTCTAAATCGGCATGTTCAATATCTGCTTGTGAGCTTACCGAAACATATTCACCAGCAGCCATCGATAAGGCACCTGCAACGATACCTGCAACGCCAGCTAATATAATAGGTTCTCTTGTAGAGCTTGCTGCAGCCACACCAATAATAATACTTGCAGTAGATAAAATTCCATCATTAGCACCTAAAATAGCCGCTCTTATCCAACCGCTTCTGTTTACGTAGTGTTTTTCAAATTCTTGTAGTTTATCCATAGTTTTGTGTGTTCATCAAGGTGAAAACACCTTTTAAAATGTAATTATTTAGTGTTTGAAATCCAAAGATTAATTTTTGTTTCTAGCAAAGCTAAAGGAATACAACCTGTTTCTAAGACTTGATTATGAAAATTTTTAATGTCGAATTTACTACCCAAGGCTTTGGTTGCTTTTGCACGCAATTCTCTAATTTTAAGCTGACCAATTTTATAGGCCAATGCTTGTCCAGGATTAGCCATGTAACGTTCTATTTCTGAAATAATACTAGCTTCTGGCTCTGCTTCATTATCTAAAGAATATTGAATGGCTTTTTCTCTTGACCAACCTTTGGCATGCATACCTGTATCTACAACTAATCGGATTGCTCTGTGCATTTCCATACTTAGCATTCCAAAATATTGATACGGATCTGTATATAAACCTAATTCTTTTCCTAAACTTTCTGTATACAATGCCCAGCCTTCACCATAAGCGCTGTACCAAAGTGTTTTTCTAAAATCTGGAAGATTTTGATTTTCTTGAGTTAATGAAATTTGGTAATGATGCCCCGGAATGGCTTCGTGTAAAAATAAAGCTTCGTCAGAATACACATTGTATTTGGTGGCATCTGGAATAGGAACATAAAAAACACCTGGACGTGTGCCGTCTAAAGACCCTTGATTGTATTCTGCACTAGAAGAGTTTTCTCTAAACTTTTCGGTTTGTTTTACAATAAAAGGGGTTTTCGGTTTGTTACCAAATAAGATGTTTAACTTCGGAATCATTTTGGTGTGAATTGCATTGAAATTGTCTAAAATTTCTTTCGGATTTTTATACGGCATCAATGTTTTATTTTCACGAACGTAATTGAAAAAATCTTTCAGTTTTCCTTTATATCCAACTTCTGTTTTCACCTTTTCCATTTCAGATAAAATACGTGCCACTTCCTTTAAACCTAACGCGTGTATTTCATCTGCAGTCATGTTGGTAGTTGTATATTTTTTAATAGCAAATTGGTAATATTTTTTTCCGTTCGGAAGTGCAGATATTCCGCTAGTTGTCCTTCCTGCTTTTAAGTAGTCTGTTTTTAAAAAATTGTAAATTGCTGTAAATGACGGAATGAGTTTGTTGTTTAAAACAGCTGTAAATTCATTTTTTAATTCTTTTTTATCTTCCGAAGAAAAACTTTCAGGAAACTTTTTTACAGGTGTAAAGTATAAGTGTTTATTTAAGTCTTTGGTTGTTAATTCTTCAAACTGAGGAATGATTTTTTGAATCAATGATTTTGGTAAAACGACACCTTTTTGTACGCCTTTTTTCATATTTAACAAGGCGGTTTGCAACCAAAGGTTGTATTGGTCTAATCTGCCTAGCCAGTTTTTATAATCTTTTACTGTTTTAAAAGGTTGAGCACTACTGCCACTTGCAAATTGACCCATTACCAGATTGAC
>CAMZLD010000014.1 GCA_947311635.1 uncultured Flavobacteriaceae bacterium
AAAAACACGTATTTAGATGGTTCTGCTGCACCAAATGTGCAATTTCAAATGGACTTTCCGTCAATACTTTCTTTCGGTCTTGGGTATTCAAACGAAAAAATTGACCTAGCCTTAGATTACAGAATGGTCAATTATGAAAACACTGCTGGATTTAAAGAAAAAGGATGGTCACCTACAGCGTCTGTAAATGGATTTGGTTGGAAAAATATTGGCATTCTTTCTGCTGGGTTACAATACAAAGGTTTTGATAAATTACCAATACGTGTTGGATATACTTACAGCGGAAATCCAATAGATAATGAATTGGCTTTCTTTTCAATACCAGCAACAGCTGTTATTAAAAATGCTTTTCAGTTAGGTTTAGGGTATGAAGCTTCAGAAAATATTACTTTAAATGCTGTGTATCACCATGGATCTAGTGGAGGTAAAACAGAAGGTACTTTATTAAACCCTCTTGCTATTACAGCATCAAATCCTTACGGTTCAATTCCTGGCACAAAAGTAGGTTATGAAATGTCTACAGATTTAATCATGGTTGGCCTTAGTTATACGTTTGATAAAAAATAACGTTATTACAATCAACTATTTAAAGCACATTGATTTTTCAATGTGCTTTTTTAGTTGATTTAACAGTCAAATAGGAAAACATTATTTATATTTGTTCTAAATAATAAAAACAATCTAAAATGAAAAAAGTAATTTTATCCTTAATGATGATTACTACATTGGTTTCTTGTAAAAAAGAAACTAAAAAAGATGTAGCAGATGTAAATCAGGAAACAGCAAAACAAGAAGTAGTGCGTAGTTCGCAAAATAAACAAATACGAAATATCAATACTACTACATCTGTAATGCTTTGGATAGGTACAAAACCTACTGGCAAGCATCAAGGTACTGTTAAATTTACAGCTGGTTCTTTAAGTATGCAAGGCGATGTATTAAAATCAGGAAATTTTACAATTGATTTAACTTCTATTACCAATACAGACATTCAAGATGCTACTTATAAAGCAAAACTTGAAAACCATTTAAAATCACCAGACTTTTTTGACATTGCTACCTATCCTACAGCTAAATTTGTAATAACCAATATAGATAATAAAGACGGAAAGTTATCTGTTACAGGAAATTTGACCATTAAAGATGTTACTAAAAGTATTACTATACCTGCATCATTATCTAAAAAAGGAAAAGGCGTACTTTTTAAAAGTGAAACCTTTACTATTGACAGAGCAGACTATAATGTTAAATATATGTCTAAAAAATTCTTTAAAAACTTAAAAGATAAATTTATTCATGATGAAATAGCTTTGTCTTTTGAGATAGAAGCTTAGTCCTTCAATTATCAATGCTATTAAAGCCAAGATTTAGTCTTGGCTTTTTTTATAGTACAATAGCGGTGGCATTTTTAATTTCACTAATTGTAAAAGTACTGTGAGTACTTCCTATATGCTTAATGGTAGTGAGTTTTGTTACCATAAAATCTCGATAAGCATTCATAGAGCTTACATAAATTTTTAAGATATAATCATAATCTCCTGTTACATGAAAACATTCAGAAACTTCTTCTAATTTCAATACTTCTTTTTCGAAGTTAGACAAAAAAGTTTTAGAATGTTGTATGAGTTTGATGTGGCAAAACACCAAAAATGATTTGTCAATTTTTTCTTTATCTACAAGTGCAACATATTTTTTTATAATGCCTTTACGCTCTAGTTTTTTGATGCGCTCATAGATGGCGGTAACAGAAAGATTTAATTGATGAGACAGCTGCTTTGTTGTTTGTTTACTGTCAAATTGCAATAAGTTAATTAGTTTTTTATCTGTTTGATCTAGTTTCATATTGTAAAATTATCTAAAAATACGATGTAATAAACAGTAATATAGTTTTTAAAACTATATTTAATTATAAAAATAGATAAAAAAACTATATATATATCATTTAATTGATAATTGTTTTATAATAGACGTTCTTTGTTTGACATTAAAACGAAAACTATTATGAAATTTAAACCAGCAAATAATATACAAGACTTGCAATATTTTGGAGAATTTGGAGGTGTTAATCCATCAATTTCTGACTCTTCAACCTACACCTTTCTTTCTGCAAAAACCATGTTTGATACTTTTGAAGGTAATGCAGATGGGTGCTATTTATATTCAAGGCACACCACACCTAGCAACTTGTATTTAGGTGAAGCGCTTGCGGCAATGGAAGGCACCGAAACTGCTAATGTTGCAGCTTCTGGTATGGGCGCTATTGCACCCGTTTTAATGCAATTATGTAATGCAGGTGAGCATATTGTTTCTAGTAGAACAATCTATGGTGGTACTTATGCTTTTCTAAAAAACTTCCTTCCGAAGTTAAACATCCAAACCAGCTTTGTAGATATTACAAAATTAGATATGGTAGAAGCAGCAATTACAAAAAACACCAAAGTATTGTATTGCGAAACGATAAGTAACCCATTACTTGAGGTAGCAGATATTTCTGGTCTGTCAAAATTGGCTAAAAAATATAATTTACAACTTGTTGTTGATAATACGTTTTCGCCTATGTTAATTTCACCAGCACGTTTAGGCGCAGATGTTGTTGTGCATAGTTTAACAAAATTTATTAATGGCTCTAGTGATACTATGGGTGGTGTTATCTGCGGAACACAAGATTTTATAGATGCTTTACGTAGTGTTCATGATGGTGCATGTATGTTATTAGGCTCATCTTTAGATAGCTTACGTGCTTCTTCAATTTTAAAGAACATGCGCACCTTGCATATTCGTATGAAACAACATAGTAAAAATGCAACCTATTTAGCGCAAAAATTTGAAGCACTTGGCTTAAAAACAGTCTATCCAGGATTGTCTTCTCATCCATCACATGTACTGTATAAGTCTATGTTAAATACAGAATATGGCTATGGCGGTATGCTTACTATTGATGTAGGGTCTTTAGAAAAAGCAAATGCTTTGATGGAGTTAATGCAAGAACGAAATTTAGGCTATTTAGCAGTAAGTTTAGGGTTTTACAAAACCTTGTTTTCTGCTCCTGGCACTTCTACATCTTCAGAAATATCTGAAGAAGAGCAAAAAGCAATGGGCTTAAGTAATGGCTTAATTCGGTTTTCTATTGGATTAGATAACGATATTGCGCGCACTTTTGAGATGATGCATGCGTGTATGAAAGAATTGCAGGTTATACTCTAAGAATTTACTACAAAAAATCTGAAAATAAAAGTTCAGATTTTTTGTAGTTGGTATTATTTCTTTTTTAATAAAGATTTTATTTCTGCGAATTCTTTTTTCAATATTTTGTTTTCGGTTTTTAAAGAATTAATGTTATTCGTAATTTTTTTTAGGTTGTCTATTTGTTCTTGTTGTTCTTGTATTGCTTTTATAAGTACCGGTATTAATTGCTGATAAGTCATTCCCATCATTTTTCTTTCTATTTTTTCATATTCGCCACCTTCTACCAGTTTTTTCCAATCGTGTGTTTTTACTACTTCAGGGACAAGAGGAAGCACCTCTTGAGCTATCAATCCGATTTTAGTTTCTTGAAAAGGATCTCTTTTTAGAATGTACGAAACTGGACGCATTTTCAAAATTTCTTCGAGACCATAAGATATATTAGTAATTTTTTTCTTCTCTCGCTTATCTGATATATTAACAAAATTATCTGCATAAATATCATCCCAACTATTTTCCCAACCCATGTCTATCATTAGATCTGTTGTTGGCGAAAACACATCACTAATAAAAGTCTCACTAAGACCATCTACAAGATATTCTATAGAACCTATTCCTATCGTAGTACCATCAACAGACCCAGCATCAAAATCAGCAACGTAATTAATAGTAGTATTTGTACCAGAGAGAGCACTATAAAAAGCAGTCCCATTTTGATAATCACTTGTCGTAGTTCCTGTACCAAATCTAATCAAATTTTCACTTGCATCTAACATTACCATATTTGGATTTGTGTCAGATTCTATTCTAAAGTCTAATGCTAATCCTTGTTCATTAAAAATAGTAGTTGAATTACCATGAATTCGATGATTCATTACATTGTTTTCATAAATATCTATAACGCCATCGTCAAAAGAATCATAAATACGAACTAAGATATCGCCAGAATTTACAGCACCGTCTCTAAGATGGATATCATCTGAAAAATAAGAATTTCCTAAGACATTAAATTTGCCTGCATTTAAAAGTGTTCCAACAGAAACACGATTTGCGCTTGCATCGACAAATAAAGAATTATTATCAACTCTCAAATCTCCATTATTATCATTTTGAAGAAAAAGAGAAGTATTCGTATTGGTAATAATTTCATTACCATCTATGCGTAATGAATTTGCAATTTCTAGCACACCTGAATTTGTATTGCCATTTGCATCTGTAGTTCCAGACATTTCTATTCTTCCATTATCTAATACTTGAAAACGAGTGATTCCATTGTCTTTCACATTAAAATCACCTAAACCATTTAGGTTAAAACTCATTTGTCTAGCTCCTTGTGTAATTGTAGTATTTTGAATCAAAGAACCTCCTAAGCGAACAGCACTATTTGCAGCATTTAGATACAAGCCATTCTCGGCAGTTTTAACATCTCCTATTCCAAAACGCACCCATTGTGCTCCATCCCAATAATAATAACCAGGGCTAACTGAAGTTACACCTACACCAGCTGTAGCTAGATTGTAAATAAGTAATGAGGTTGCAGGACTAGTTATAGGACTAGCATTATTTGTGGCTAATAAATTAATTCTAGGTATTAAAATACCTTTGTTATTTGCACTTACATCTAAAAGAGAAGAAGCGTTTGGTGTTGTAGTACCAATACCTACTTGTGCAAAAGAAAATGAAACAATAAAAAACACGAATAGTTGGATAGTTTTTTTCATGACAATTGGGGTTAAAAATTAAAATATCTTTTAAAGATAATAAAAAATTATCAATAATTATGAAAATAAGCCTTTATTTTTATAAATAAGCAATTGATAATGAATATTTCACCTAAATTACAACATATAGATGAATCCAATAAAAGTAAATAAATATTGCATCTTGATGTAAGCGCATAAGAATGTATTATTCACACAATATTTCAAGACCAATACTTCACCTGTATGTTGTACACCATTTATTTAAAATCTTAAAAAGGGCTATTTTACATCGCAGACACTCTTTTGTAAAAGTAATATTTATTACTACAGATAGAGTGACTGTTACTTCTATGGTTGATTATATTTACCACAAAGTATGCTAAGAACTTTAATTTTGCTTATTTGCAGTTAGGTTAGGTAATTAAAAGAGATGTAGAGTGATTAGAATTGTGGTTGTAAAAAATTTTTAATTGCTTTTATTACATTGTTGTCCGATTAAAAACTCTAAAAAGTTATGTTTAATGAGGTTCTAAGAGCTTTTTTAAATGGACACCTTGCTTTTTCTATTTTTTTATATGTTATCTATCAATAACAATAATTTTTAAATAACTGTTTATCGTATAGTTACAATCAAGTCTTTTGTCTAATAGTGAAACGGTCTTACGTCTTTAGACGGACACTACTACTTTTATTATTACTATTTACACCCATTATTTTGAAATTTTAAAAAGTAAATAATATGCTATTTTACAAACTATTAGACTTAGTTTCGGCTTTTACTATGTCCATTATTTTCATTTGTATTATATTCTTTTCGTTCTTTTTTAGGATAATAAAATCGTCCTGGTTGAACAAGTATTTCAACAAAGTCTTCTCCTACTTTTTGACTAGTGACAGCATAACCAATAACAGGTCCCATCTCAGTTGCTAAAATAGCAAAACCATCTGCAGCAGTTGTCAAAAATTGACCTGGTTTGATAAGCTGATTTGATTTTTGTAGCTTAACTTTAACACGACCAGCTAATGCGACAGGAGGGCCAACGGATGGATTATTGAGGACAATAGAAGGGTTTTCTGAAATGACTCCAACTATGTTTTGCTCGTAAGGTTTGTTAGAAAATCTATAACGATTATCACCTTCTGTATCTAAGACTACGATTTTACCAGGCTCTATATTTTCGTCTTTATTGACTTCAAAATACTCTGCCATATCTCCTACATCTGTATTAGAATTAGCATAAACTCGACCTTGGGCAGCAATATCTCCTCTTTGGAGTCCCTGATTATAACGATAATAAATTTTGATATTCATATTAAATACACGCATATCATCTGACCCACAAAACCAACAATCTTCATCCTCAACTCTCATGCGGATAATTGCTCCTCTATTTTGGTTGGTTGTTAATGCCGAACTTACATAATGCCAGTCGATATCTTTAGCGCCATTACCAGCATTACCTCTCCAACCGTACCATGGAGCCGCATTGCCTCCACCAAAATGAATCCAAACACCATGGTTTTCGTTTGCATCTTCATGGTAGCCATCCATTCCCCATACAATCTTGGTGACCGTAACACTTCCTGGTAAACCAGTTGTAGGGTAATTAAAATTGCCTATATTATAATAACGATAACCATCATCGTTAAAGGAAACACTACCAGGCCAAGTCATTTCATAAACACCATAGCGAGTTATTGAGCTAGGATTAGCCCCTACTGCCAGCCAGCCTTGATCCATTTCTACATTACCATCATTATGGATTCTTATAATATCCGCTCCGCTATTATCATCGCTACGAATATGTAAATCTTGGTCATCTGCATTGAAAGCTATTTCGAAGTTTTGCGTAGCAGCAGCAGCATCATCCGAAAAGCGTATTTTTCCATCTGATTCATCATTAACACTAAGATGTAGATAAGGCGATCCATTATGAATTACTAGATTACCTTCAACATCAAGACTTTCTCCTGGAGTGGTCGTATTAACACCAACACTATTTGCGCTTGCATCAACAAATAAAGAACCGTTATCAACCATCAAATCTCCATTATTATCATTTTGAAGAAGAAGAGAAGTATTCGTATTGGTAATAATTTCATTACCATCTATGCGTAAAGAATTTGCAATTTCTAGAATGCCTGAATTTGTAGTGCCACTTGCATCTGTAGTTCCAGACATTTCTATTCTTCCATTGTCTAATACTTGAAAACGCGTAGTACCATTATCTTGTACATTAAAATCACCTGTGCCTGTTAGGTTAAAATTCATTTGTCTGGTTCCTTGTGTGATTGTAGTATCTTCAATTAAAGAACCACCAAACGAATAGCGCTATTTGCAGCATTTACATACAAGCCATTCTCGGCGGTTTTAACAGTTCCTATTCCAAAACGCACCCATTGCGCGCTATCCCAATAATAATATCCAGGGCTCACAGCAGTTACGCCAGCACCAGCTGAAGCCTGATTGTAAACAAGTAATGAAGTTGCAGGGCTAGTTATAGGGCTAGCATTATTTGTTGATGATAAATTTACTCTAGGAATTAAAATACCTTTATCGGTAGCATTTACATCTAAAAGCGAAGATGCGTCTGGTGTTGTAGTACCAATGCCAACTTGTGCGAAAGCGGAAGAAAAAATAAAAAAAACGAAAAAAACATTTCATAGTAAATATGAATTAAGAAATTATTAACAACTAAGTTAATTAAAACATCTTTAACAGCAAAGAAAGAAAACATATTTTTTATCGATAAATTTTATTTTTATTACCAATATCTTAAAGTTTCTTGGTTTTTTTTAGTTTATCAGCAATAAAAGCAAAGATGACAGAATGCATAAAGCCTCTATGAAAAGCCAAATGATCAATGTTGTTTTGAAAAAATAGTTTCTTGAAGATAACATCTAAATCAGGTATGGTTCCGTCAATGGCACCAAAAAGCATGGCTTTATAGCCAATCTTTTTTCCGAGGATAGCTTCGCCACATGCAGCTCCTAAAACAATTTGTGTTAATGAACCCATAGTTATAAATGTAAACAAATCAATTTGCATAGCTTGTTGTAAAATCGTAACATTACAAAACAAAATTTTTAAGTATGCCAGACAAACCACTTTTCCCTGAATCACAATTTTTAGACCAACAGCAAAAAAGCAAGCACATTCGTTTTTATGAAGCACTGATTCCTATTATTGTTTTGGTAGCACTGTTGGCTTATAACGTTTTTATTTATGGTGATGATGCTACAGGTGGCCCTAATCAATTTGCTTTAATTTTTGCAGGCGTTGTGGCTGCATTGATAGGTTTTAAGAAAAAGATACCCTATAATGATATGTTAGAAGCTGTTGTAGATAATGTAAAATCTACAGGCTCGGCAATTTTTATATTGCTTTTGGTAGGCGCTTTGGCAGGTACATGGCTTGCAAGTGGTATTATACCAACAATGATATTTTATGGGCTTAAAATTTTAAATCCCACATTTTTTTTAGCGGCAGCTTTGATTATTTGTTGTATTATCTCATTAGCAACGGGTAGTTCTTGGACAACTACTGCAACTATTGGAATTGCCCTTATGGGTATAGGAAAAGCCCTAGGTTTGCCTATGGGTATGATAGCTGGCGCTGTACTTTCTGGTGCCTATTTTGGCGATAAAATGTCACCATTAAGTGATACGACTAATTTAGCACCCGCCATGGCCGGTACCGATGTTTTTACACACGTAAAATACATGGCATATACCACCATACCTTCTATTGTAATTACCTTAATTATTTTTATTGTATTAGGATTTCAGTTTTCTGGAAACGAAATTCAAGACACCTCTGCATTGGTTGATAGTATTCAAAATACGTTTACCGTTTCGCCATTGTTATTTATTGTACCTGCCGTTGTAATTTTTATGATTGTTAAAAAGGCAAAGCCACTTTCTGCTTTGTTTGTAGGTACTATTTTAGCAGGTATTTTTGCTGTTATTTTTCAACCAGAAGTACTCTTAAAAATTTCAGGCGCCGAAAACTTTAGCTTAAATGCTGCTTATAAAGGCGTTATGAATGCCATTACAAATGGTATATTTATTCCTTCTGGAAATGAAATTCTTGACAAAAACGAATTATTTTCTTCTGGAGGAATGAGTGGCATGCTTTCTACAATTTGGTTGATATTATGTGCTATGTTTTTTGGCGGTGTCATGCAAGAAATTGGGGCATTACAAAAGATAAGTCACACTTTATTAACCTATGCCAAATCAACGTTTGGATTGTTTGCCAGTACTACAGCAACGTGTATCTTTTTTAACGGAACAGCATCAGACCAATACTTGGCAATTGTGGTACCTGGAAAAATGTATCAAAAAGCTTTTGAAGATAAAGGCTTGGCACCAGAAAATTTAAGTAGAACTTTAGAAGATTCTGGTACGGTAACATCTATTCTATTTCCTTGGAATACAGGAGGTGCTTACCAATCAAAAACCCTTGGCGTTGCAACGGGCGAATACGTTTGGTTTGCTTTTTTTAATATTATAAGTCCAATAATGACGCTAATCTTTGCGTATTTTAATATTAAAATAAGAAAACTCGTAAAAAAAGATTCTTAGATAAAGAAATTCCAAACCAGACCAAAACGTACAATAAAATCTCGGTACGGATAATTAGGAGCACTGTAATAATTTCTGCCAGTAAAACCACTGGTAAAATTTTCGGCTTTTAAATACAAACGTGTTCTTCGTATTTGTGCATTGATAAAGAAATCTACGATTGGAAAATTACCAATTTCTGTATTGTTTTGAATGGTGAATTCACTTAAAAGCGGATTGTAGTTGTTGGCATAATACTTTGTAAAATACTTGAAAGTTATACCCGTTTGCAAATACATAGGTTTCCCTTTAAAAACATGGTCAGAAAAGTAAAGTGTATTTCTTGTAATTATTTTTGGCACCCTAAAAACAGTTTCTCCACTGGCAACTTCTTGATATTGCAGCGTGTTTTCTAAGGTGAATTTTTTGTAGTGAAAATCTTTATGTACGCGTAATTTTATATAGCTAACAGTACTTGTTGCTTGTTGTGGTTTGTTGGCATTATCAAAATAACTATAATGGTCTACCTGTGATAAATCTAAAGAAGCTTTTCCGAATTTTTGAGTATCTACCGCAAAACCTAAAGTTCTTTTTTGCTCATTTTTAAAGTCATTTTGCCAATTATAATTTATATAATCACTTTGGAATAATAAAAAATTAAAATTAGGCGTTTTTGACTGAATAGCAACCGAAGCCTTTGCTGTAAATATTGAATCTTTTTTGATAAAGGCAACACCTTTAAATTCAGACCCAGTGATGTTTCCAGAAACTATGGTAGAAGCTGTGGCGTTGATATGAAAATTTTTAATGGCTCCGTTCCAGTCGGCACCTGCAATAAGTGCGTTTCCGTTGATTCGTGCTTGAATGGTTTGGCTGTTTAAAAAAACTACGTCATTATATCCATACGTATAATCTAAATAACCAATGTTGGCTGTTAACTTTCCTAAAACATAAGGTGTATTTAAAGAGGCATATACTTGATTTAAAGAAGATTTATGCACAACATGATCGTTTATTCTACTTCTATAAGCATTTCCGAAGAAAGTATGTGGCGCATCTTGATTAAAGCGATAATGCTTGGTTTCATAGGTAAAAGAATGCCCCAATTTTAAGCTGGAATACTTTGTAGATACGCTATCTTTTGAAGCGCCATAAACCGTGTAATCTTGATTGATATAATAGCGTTTACCAATTAAACTATTTTGCGCATCTATATAAAGGGTTTCTAGCCGCACTCTATCTAAATAACGTTCATTATTGGTTTCAAACTGAACAATAGCCTCTGGTGTTAGTCCGCCATTTTCGCTATTGGTTAAATCTTGAGCAGCATAATGCGCTCTTAAATAATAGCGATTGTTTTTTGTATGGTAACTAGCGGTAGTTCTAAAGTTTCCATGACTGCTAAGTGTGTTTCTATATTTCCCTAAAGAACGTAGTCCGTTATAAGCAATAGAAACATTTAGTTGTGGCGATAGATTCATTGTTAAAAATGAATGCAATACTTGCCCTTGTTCTAGGCCAGAACGATACATCAATTCTGACGTTGGTGTTGGTACATTATAATACACAACATCTTTGGTTTCTAGGTAATTATAATGTTTCGATTGTGCGCCAATGGTTGGCAAAAAAGAATTTTTTGTAAAATGAGTACCAAGTTTGGTTTGCGTTTGTCCTAAATTATGAAAAGAGATGGTTTCAAAATCATCTTTCCGAAGAAAATTAAAACGGTAATTTTTAGAAAGTGTTAAAGTGGTGTCAACCACCGTTGTGTCTTTATAAAAATCAATTATTTTAAAATCGGTGTACTTGGTTTTTTTATCATATTTTACGGTTACCTCACCATGAGTGCCAAGCGTATCAATATTTCCGATACTTCCAATTTTTCGTGGTTGTTTTACAGGTCTTTTAATTTGAGCACTTAGTTGAAGGCTCACACTTAAAAATAAAAAAAACAAACTTCTTTTCATAAGCGACAAAGGTAAAAAAATGAAGTGGATTAAAACACTAGTAATTTGTTAAAGAAATAAGTATCTTTAATGTCTTATGAAACTGAAGCCTTTTTATAAAGACAATTGCATAGAAGTTGGTACTGATGAAGCTGGTAGAGGTTGCCTTGCGGGCCCAGTAGTTGCGGCTGCAGTTATTTTACCAGCAGATTTTACACATCCGTTTTTAAATGACTCTAAACAGCTTTCAGAAAAAAAGCGCAATGCATTAGTACCTTATATTAAAGAACATGCCTTGGCGTATGGTATTGCTTTTATTTCTGAAAAAAAAATAGATCAAATAAATATTTTACAAGCTTCTATTTTGGCAATGCACAAAGCCATAGATAAAATGACGGTTGTGCCAGAACACATTATTGTAGATGGAAATAAATTTAAAAACTACAAAGACATTCCTGCTACTACAATAGTAAAAGGCGATGCCAAGTTTTTAAGTATTGCTGCGGCATCTGTTTTGGCAAAAACGTATAGAGATACGTTTATGGAACAAATTTCTGAAGAATTTCCGAAGTATTTTTGGCATCAAAATAAAGGCTATCCTACAAAGCAACACCGTGCAGCTATTCGTGCCTTTGGAAGCACGAAATACCATCGAAAATCTTTTCGATTGTTGCCAGAACAATTAAAGTTAGAATTGTAGTTTTTTTAGTACGTAAAAGTTACATTTGCGTTCTTAATAAAAACAACATGATTAAAAGAAGCACCGCAGTAATTTCTAAATTTATCATTCATAAAGTAGGTAATAAATTTAATAGCGCAACCAATGTTTTTTCTGAAGAAGTGGTAACTTTTGATAAAGATAGTTACGAATTAATGCTTCCTTTTTTATTAAAGCCTTTTGCCAATGTAGCAGAGAGTTTTCGCTTTAACCACCATGCAGATATTGCGTTGAACGAACTGAATAATTACGCCACTCAAATTTTTAATGATGATGCTACTTTTGTAGAAATTTCAAAACACATTGTGAATCATTTGTATGAGCAGTCTAATGCCGCACAAATTAAAATTGGCGATGTGATTGTTGCACTTTTTGATGAGGTAGAACACAAAGGCACAAAAACACAAGCTTTGGGTATTTTTAAAATTGAAAATAAAATCAATTTTTTTCAAACCTATATGGAAGAAAATATTTTGGATGTTTATGTGCAAAAAGGCATTAGCACAAAAAAAGTGGACAAAGGTTGTTTGATTCTTAATTTTTCTGACGACGAAGGTAAAGCGGTTTTTAGTGTAGATAATAACAATTATGACGCGCAATATTGGATTAAAAATTTTTTAAATATCAAATTGGCAGATGATAATAACCAGCACACACAAAATTATATTGAGTTGTGTAAAGATTTTTCTGAAGATGTTATTAAACAAGACTTTGGAGTTCATGAAAAAAGTAAATTCTTAGCCAAAACAGTCGATTTTTTTAAAGAAAACGAAACCGTCAATATTCATGATTTTAAAGCCGCAGTATTTGAAGATGACCCGAAGCAAGAAGAACGTTTTGATGCTTATAAACAAGACTTTGAAACTTTAAATGACGTGTTAGTGCGTAATCAGTTTGCAGTATCTGAGATTGTCATGAAAAAGCAAAAGGCAAAAATTAAAACAGAAATCAAGCTAGATACCAACATTCAAATAAAAATAGATGTACAAGCACCAGACGCCGCTTTAGAATATCTTGAAAAAGGCTATAATGAAGAAAAGAAAATGCAGTTACCAAAATTTTTAAAGTAACAATATTGGGTGTCACTTTGCCTTTCTCAATTTTATAAATATACTGTCGGTCTTTATTTGTAAGTTCTGCAAGCTTGCTTTGCGATATAGATTTTTCTTTTCGAAGTTGTTGAATACGTTTACCAACCCTTATAGGAAACTCTTTTTTTAAAGTATGTATTGTTTTTTCTGAAAGGGTATTTAACATACACACAATTTGTATGTTTATTAAAAATAAAATGTAACCTTAAAATACTACATTTATAAAATTTTTACTATATTTGAATTGTTCAAATTGCTATGAGCCTTATTTTAATAGAAGTATTTACCAATGATTTTGGGTTTTCTAGGCAGTTTTTATAAAAATTAACTAACTTTAAAACTTAAAATTATGATGAAAAAGATTTTACACTTACCAATTCTTATTGCTTTGTTATTAATTTTTGTGTTTACCATTGGCTGTGAGCGTGAAGAAGATTTTAATACTAACAATCAAGATTTAACCCAAGAAAAAGATTTAAATATTAAAGTACATTTTTTAAATTTTGAAAAACTAAAATTAAAAAAAGAATTACAAACTACTTTGCAAAAGATAGAACCCCATTTGGACATAAACTTACCTAATGATAATGAGAGAGGTATTAATTCTAATAATAATTCTTTCACTATTTTAACAGATGAGATAGTTCAATTATTAACCGATTCTACAGAAACGTATACTTTTCGAATTGAAAACCCAACAGATTCTACATCGACTTTTGAAAATTTCATACTTAAAAAGGAATCTGAGAATGTTTATTCGTACAGTATTTATAGATACTATTATAATGCAAATCAAGAAGATTTTAATTATGACATTTCTATTCAAACTATACCAGAAGATGAAGTCGATATAATGGCCTTTAATGACTACATAAATAGTAGATTCACTGTAAATGTAGATGGGTGTCAGTACACAATAGATGATGTTTGTACCTGTTCAGATTGTGATGGTTCGGGGGAAGTTACATGTGTACAATCAATTGTAGGGGTATATTGTGAAAGTCAAGGAGGCGGAGGCGGAAGTAATACAGGAGGAACTGGAACAGGAGGAACAGATACAGGTGCAGGTTATACAGGAGGCTCTGGTGGTACAGGAGGGACAACAAATGGTAATAGTAACCCAACAGGTAGCAATAATCAAGCACCTGTAGCTGTGTTACCTCCTTTATTAATTAATATACAAGATTGTAATGAACTAGATCATCTAAGTTCATCTGTATATTTACAAACTGCATATAGTGATGTAAAAAACAAATTAGATTATGATTACGAAACGGGTTATGGTCTTAGAGCTACTAATACTTTTCCAGGATTTACTACCTTACCATTAAGACGATTAGGACCATTACTAAAAAATCCTATTAACCCTTTAGTTTTTACAATAATGCACAATCATTTTATTGGAAAGTACGAGATGTTTGGCAATGGTGATATTCGCTCACTATATAAACTTAGTCAAAGCTTTAATTTTACACTTGCCAACAATAATTTACCTAATAATAGCACTTATACTTACAATATTTCTAGTATAACGGTCTTTATGGTTGTAAGAGGTAACACCTACGCTATTAAAATTGATGATATTACAAAACTAGCCTCAATCGAACAACATTTTGTGAATAAAAAGAAAGAAAAAGAATTAAAAGATAATTTAATTTCTGATTATAAAAATGCAATACCAAGTGGCCCTGGCATAACAGTAAGTGACCCTGCAGAAGCAAGCCAGGATAAATTAGTTAAAGCCTTTTTAAAGTTTACAAGCTTAACCCACGATTTTGGAATTTCACTATACAAGACCTCAAACTCTGATTTTATAATTGACTCTTCCAATTGGAATAAATTAACGCTAGATAAAAACCAAACCAACGGCATTAAAGAAACACCTTGTAACAATTAATTAAAAACAAAAAACATCATGAAAAATTTATTTATCCTATTATTTAGTACTTTGTCAGCGGTTAGTTGTAAAGCACAAAATCCAATAATTGCCCTTTTTGAAGGCTCTAAGTCACCAAGAACTATGAATGCTTATTATAAAGATACGTATGGCGATTTTGACAGACTTGTTGGCACCTGGAAATACTCTAATGGTACTGAAGAATTTACCATTATTCTTAAAAAAAAAGAGATGAATTTATATAATGAATCATTACCAATGGTTTATTATACCGATTATTTATATGGAGAATTTAAATACATAGATAATACTGGTACAACATTAATTAACACACTCGCCAATATTGATAATGCCGCAATAGAGTGATTTAAGCACCAAAGAAATATATGTACATATATCAAGAGTTAAACAAGCGTTTGCCAAACATCATAATGCTTTTTTTGTTAATTATACCATCAAAAGCCTACATCACGGAAGCCCAATAAAATATATTCCAGCATTAAAAAATAAATAACTATTACATTTTTTAAAAATTTGTTTTGAAAAACAAAATGTCGGTATTATATTTGCATCAATAATAAAAGTAAATAATGCGTATAATTACTTATAAACGAATACAAGAATTTGCTACAAAACACGAAGATTCAGAAACGCCTTTAAATGTTTGGTATCATACAACAAGCGCAAAAGTTTGGAAAAACCTTGCAGATATTAAACAAACATATAATAGTGTCGATTATGTAGGGAATAACAGATACGTGTTTAATATTAAAGGAAACAATTATAGATTAGTTGTTATTATATCATTTAATGCACAAAAAGTGTATATCCGTTTTATTGGCACACACGCAGAATATGATAAAATTAATGATTTAAAAAATATTTAATTATGATACATACAGAACAACAATATAAAGCTATTTTAGAGCGTATAGAAGAACTCTTACAAGACTCCGATAATATTGAGAATCAGAACGCAAAAGGCTACATAGAACTCAATATTTTATCTGACCTTGTTGTTGATTATGAAGAACAAAATTATCCTGTTACAAAACCATCATTAACCGAAGTTGTAAAAATGCGTATGGCAGAAAGAGGTTTAAATCAGAAGTTATTATCTGAACTTTTAGGAGTGAGTACCTCAAGAGTGAGCGAATATTTAACTGGTAAAAGTGAGCCTACTTTAAAAGTAGCAAGAACAATAAGTAAGAAATTAAGTATTGAGCCATCTATTGTACTGGGCGTTTAATTTTTTTCTATAAAAGAATATTTTAGAAGTGCAGTTTAGATTGCACTTTTTTGGTTTATTATTGACTAAACACAAAACTTTATGATACTACCACCAACAGACCAAAATCCTACAACACAATGGCGCGGATTTGTAATCCGTGTTTACTGTAACTTGTTTTAAAACAAAAGCACTTTTACAACCTCTAATTTAGGCTCTAAGTCGGCATAATTTCTTGCGGAACTATTAAATAGTCTTCTGGAAACCCGCACGGATTGCAAATCCGAGCTATCGGGATGCTTTGTATTTTGTTGACATGCCTTAAAGTTACAAAAAATAACATTGCATTAGTACGTATTGTATCACTACAGCTATTGAAAACCACGTAATTGGGGTACACTACCCGCACGGATTGCAAATCCGAGCTATCGGGAACCCTTAGATTAGTAAACAGAAATAAAGCATTAAAATAAAAAGATGATAGTAATGATAAAATTTCTTTTTTGCTGCAAGTTTCAACTTGTACGTACACTTAAACGAAAAAAGCTTCTCATAAAAGAGAAGCTTTTCGCGGTCTGGACGGGACTCGAACCCGCGACCCCCTGCGTGACAGGCAGGTATTCTAACCAACTGAACTACCAGACCGTTGCTATTAGCGGATGCAAATATAAGTGCGTTTTTTATATTTGCAAAGCTTTTATGCGAAAAATTTATGACAATCCTATTAAATTTTATACCAACACTAGAAAGACATCAATAACAAGTGTTTAAGTGTGTTTTTAATTGTTGTTTAGTATAATAATTACAATCCTATTTTCTTAGAGCCAATATTAAAAAGGCCATATGCCTGTTTTAGAGCACTATTACAAAAATTGCTTTCTTCTAATTAAATAGGAAATCAAAACTTCATTAAAACCTTTATTTATATCTACAGGTACGTAATCTATTTTGTACTGCAAACATTTTTCTTTTAAAGCATTAAAATAATTTTGAACTTCTTTGGTATAAAGCAGTTTTACATTTTGCGCATATAGATTTACTTTTTCTCCTGTTTCTACATCTACAAATTGCTTTGGTTTATTATCAAAAGCAAAGTCGCGCTCTAACAAACCATCAAAAGTATGAAACAGCACCACTTCATGCTTATTGTATTTTAAATGGCGTAGTGCCTCAAAAAGCGCCAGATCTTCTGTTGTTGTCTGAAACATATCTGTAAATAAAAAAACCAAAGAACGTCTGTGTAATTTTTCTGCCACCTCATGTAAAATGGTATAGGTTGCTGTTGTTGCACTAGATGTAGTGTCTAACAAATTTTCTAATTGGTGTAGTAACATTCTTCTGTGCCTATCGCTTCCTTTTTCTGGCGCGTAATACGTTAGGGTATTGCTATAAATACTAAGTCCTACGGCATCTCGTTGGCGTTTTAAAATTTCCATTAACGCAGCTGCAGCCAGTGCAGAAAAACTTATTTTATTTAAATTTGTTAAAGATCGGTTTTTCTTTATGGGATAATGCATAGAAGCAGAATTATCTACAATAATATGGCAGCGTAAATTGGTTTCTTCTTCATAACGTTTTACATACAATTTGTCTGTCTTTGCAAATAATTTCCAATCGATATGCTTGGTACTTTCGCCTTTATTATACAATCTATGCTCTGCAAATTCTACAGAAAACCCATGAAATGGACTCTTGTGCATACCCGTTATAAAGCCTTCTACAACTTGTGTAGCTAAAAGTTCTAAGTTTTTTAATTCTTTTATGTTTTGGTTTACTGCTTTGGACATTCACTAAAAATTATACGGGGTAAATATACAGCTATTATTTATATCAAAAAGACCTACCCGTTAGGGTAAGCCTTTTAAAATCTAAAAAGAATAATTTTATTCTTCTTCTGTACTTGATACTAATAATGCATCTATTTTATCTGTATAAACTTTTTTAGGCGCTACACCAACTTGTTTATCTACAACTTCGCCATTCATAAAAACCAAAACTGTTGGTATATTACGTACGCCGTATTTTGCAGCAAACTCTTGATTTGCATCTACATCTACTTTACCTACAACTGCTTTGCCATCATATTCTTTAGCGATTTCTTCTATGATTGGCCCTACCATTCTACACGGCCCACACCAAGCTGCCCAAAAGTCTACCAATACTGGTTTGTCTGATTTTAATACTGTTGTTTCAAAAGTTGCATCGTTTATTTCTAATGCCATAATTTATTTTATTAATAGTTAATGATCTCTTTTTATATTGCAAAAGTAATCAAATATTTCGCCATAACGTTTTTATGAAAATAATTTTTCTCTATCATAGTATCACTTCAATTGATAACCTTACATAAAAAAGGAAGCTAAAATGTTAAATACATTTACAAAAAATAAAGTATCTTTGCAGCATTCAATAAAGAGGAAAAATTTGAACTGATTGCAACCTCAATGAACTTAAAGGTTCTAACAAAAAATGCTAAAGCAGTAATTTCTACTACTTTAAGCGCTGTTGCCAATAAAATTTTTCTCAAAGTCATTTAAAAAAGAAGAATTATGTCCTATTTATTTACTTCGGAATCTGTTTCTGAAGGGCACCCAGATAAAGTTGCAGATCAAATTTCTGACGCACTTATCGACAATTTTTTAGCCTTTGATCCGCAATCTAAAGTCGCTTGCGAAACATTGGTAACTACAGGTCAGGTTATTTTAGCAGGAGAGGTAAAATCTAGCACTTATTTAGATGTTCAAAAAATAGCAAGAGATACAATCAACAAGATTGGCTACACCAAAAGCGAGTATATGTTTGATGGAAATTCTTGTGGTGTTTTTTCTGCAATTCATGAGCAATCACAAGACATTAATCAAGGTGTAGAACGTGCTGATAAAGAAAATCAAGGTGCAGGAGACCAAGGAATGATGTTTGGTTACGCAACTGATGAAACTGAAAACTATATGCCTTTAGCATTAGATTTGAGTCATAGAATATTGGTTGAATTGGCAGCAATAAGAAGAGAAAACAATGCTATTACCTATTTAAGACCAGACGCAAAAAGTCAAGTTACTATTGAATATTCTGATGATAATATTCCTGTTCGAATTGACACTATTGTGGTTTCTACTCAACATGATGATTTTATAAAAGCAGACAATAAACAACAGGCAGATGATAAAATGCTTGCGAAAATTAAATCGGATATTGTATCGATCTTAATACCTAGAGTTGTTGCTAAATTACCTGCTAAAATTCAAGCCTTATTTAATGACAATATTACCTATCATATTAATCCAACAGGAACTTTTGTAATTGGCGGGCCGCATGGAGATACAGGTTTAACAGGTAGAAAAATTATTGTAGACACCTATGGTGGTAAAGGAGCACATGGTGGAGGTGCTTTTTCTGGAAAAGACCCAAGTAAAGTTGATAGATCAGGTGCATACGCAACACGCCACATTGCTAAAAATTTAGTTGCTGCCGGTCTGTGTAAAGAGGTATTAGTTCAAGTTTCTTATGCTATTGGGGTTGCAAAACCAACCAGTATTAATGTAGAAACTTACGGAACAGCAACCGTAGCTTTAACAGACGGAGAAATTAGTAAAAAAGTAGAACAGCTTTTTGATATGCGTCCTTATTTTATTGTACAACGTTTAAAATTACGTTCGCCAATGTATAGCGAATCTGCAGCTTACGGACACATGGGACGTAAAAACGAAGTAGTTTCTAAAACTTTTTCTCAACCAAATGGCATTACAAAAACAATAGATGTTGAACTTTTTACTTGGGAAAAACTAGATTATATAGATAACGTAAAAAAAGCTTTTAATTTATAACATTTAATTATGATTTTGCTCTAAATGATCAATTCTTAATTCAAGCATTTTTATCATTTTTTGTTGCTCTTTTAAAGCCTCAACTAAAACAGGTATTATTGCAGTATAATCTACAACATTTAGCTTTTTTGTTACTGACATTAATTTTCCGTCAGTTTCTGTTTTTTGAACGTCATTTGGAAAAGTTACATTCTTTAATGCAACAGCATGTGGTAAATATTTTTTAACATTTTGAGCAATGAAACCATAATGAGTTTGGTTATTATTAGCAATTTTAGGATTAAATTGGTTAAAATCGTAATTATACTGACACCCATTTATTTGAATAATTTTTTCCAAGGCTTTATCAATTTTTACTATATTTTTTTTTGTTCTAGAATCTGACACATTGTAAATTCCATTTGCATATGCCAAACCACCTGTAAAATACCCACCAAAGCCTAACCATGTTCCTGCTGTTGGAACACTACCATAAACTCCATATCCATCAGAGCTATTAGAACTACCGTAAACTCCGTTAGCAGTACCTGATGAATTAATACCAAAACCTCTCAATCCAGAAACCGTATAGGTACTTCCAGAATAGTTTGTAGAGCCCTCCAATCCATTATACGGATTAGTAGTTGAAACATTTCTACCTGTCAGTCCAACACCATCAGTACCATTGTTTTGAAACTCTGCCATAGAATTTGCTCCCACAGCTGAATTATTTTGCATATACAATTGTGAGGCAGGAGCTGCAATATTAATACCAATATTATTAAGACTCCCATCAATTAAAAATATATTTTGCTCAGTATCACTTTCAATTCTAAAATCTTTTACTAAACCATCTTCATTAAAAATTGCACTCCCCCTCACATCCAATAAAGCATTAGGGTTAATTGTACCTATACCAACTTGGGATATCATTTTTACACTTATAAAAAATATTAAATAGGTAAAAATTTTTGCGAATAATATGTTATATCGTACCATAATAATTGAAATTTAGTCCAAAGCTATGTATTTTTAACGAGAAAACAAAAAATATGAAATTACTTATACTTAATATACTTTTTATAGTTGATTTGTTTCGAATTATTCGTATACTTTAAAAATGAGATTATACTTTCTGTTTTTATTGGTGTTCATCAAATCAATTGCTCAAGAAACGCTCTACGGCACCGATAATTTAAACAACCAATACTATATAAAAAACAATAATACAATACTTAAAAAAAATATAAAATCTGAATCACAATATACAAACATTGCTCTAGGCAACATTAGTAATATAGACATTACAAACCCATTAAAAATTGTTGTTTACTACCATGATTTTAACACTGCTATAATTCTAGACAATCAACTTAATAAAATAGATACTGTAAATTTCTTCGAAAGAAATATTCGTTTTGCCACCAAAGCAACAGCAAATAAACTCTGGATATTTAATGAGGAAACACATCAAGTTGAGTTGTACAATTACCGAATAAAAAAAACTGAATTAACTTCAGAAAATCTATTTCAAGAAGTGCCCATTAAATTTAAAAGCGATTTTAATCACGTTTATGTTCTTACAAAAAAGCATACTCTAATTGCATTTGACTCATTTTTAAACAGTAAAGTTATTTCTAAAGAAAAAAAAATAACTGATTTTGATGTTGACAATCAGACCGTTGTTATTAAAGAAGGTAGTGTTTTTTACAGTCTATACAAAAAAGAGTATAAAAAAATCATAACCTTAGAAAGCGATAAGAAGACTTCTTTTAGTATTAAAGGTGATACTTTGTTTATTTTTGATGGAAAACAGATTCAAAGCTATAATGTTCCAAAATTTGATTAACTTTAGCCTTCATATTTTTAGTATAAAAAACAAATTATGCACGTAGCAATTGCTGGCAATATAGGTGCCGGAAAAACCACTCTAACAAAACTCTTAGCCAACCACTATAAATGGGACCCTCATTACGAATCTGTAGATGAAAACCCTTATTTAGACGATTTTTATGGCGCCATGGAACGTTGGTCTTTTAACCTTCAAGTTTATTTTTTAAACAGCCGTTTTCGTCAGATTTTAGAAATACGAAAAAGTGGAAAGTCGATTATACAAGATAGAACTATTTATGAAGATGCACATATTTTTGCTCCTAATTTACATGCCATGGGTTTAATGGCTAATCGTGATTTCAATAACTATTCTTCTTTGTTTGAATTGATGGAACAATTAGTATCTCCACCAGATTTACTTATCTATTTACGTGCAAATATTGAAACCTTGGTGGGACAAATTCATAAACGTGGTCGTGATTATGAAAATTCTATCAGTATTGATTATTTAAGTAGACTTAATGAGCGTTATGAAGCTTGGATAAGCAAATACAGCAAAGGAAAACTCTTAATTATTGATGTAGATAACCTTAATTTTGTTGATAATCAAGAAGACTTGGCAACCATAATTGAGCGTATTGATGCGCAAATTAACGGATTGTTTTAAAACTAAAAATATCATATATAAAAAAAGCGAAACCCGTGGGTTTCGCTTTTTTTTATGTATAAACTGCTAAAACTTATTCAATCACTTTTACATCATTTGCAACTGTCGTAGTAACTTCTGCTTTGATTATCTTAGTTTCTACTTTAGTATTTTCTGCATGTGATTTAGCCGTAGTATGCCCACCTAAAATAGGTGCCACTACCAAACCAATTAAACATGTTAAT
>CAMZLD010000015.1 GCA_947311635.1 uncultured Flavobacteriaceae bacterium
ATTCCCATCCTCTGATAATTCCTAAACGATTTCCTATTGGATTTGTCTTTTGTCCCATATCTACTTTGATTATTTGCTTTGAACAATTTTATTTCCCAACACTAATGTCACGTGATTAGAACGTTTTCTAATTCTATGTGCACGCCCTTGTGGTGCTGGTCTTAATCTTTTTAACATACTTGCGCTATCTACAAAAATTTCTTTTACAAATAAACCTGCATCTTCAATACTTGCATCTTCATTTTTTGCTTGCCAATTTGCAATAGCAGATAAAAGTAATTTTTCTAAGTTTACTGAAGATTCTTTAGCATTAAACTTTAAAATCTGCAACGCTTTTTCAACTTCTACACCTCTAATTAAATCTGCAACTAAACGCATTTTTCTTGGTGATGTAGGGCAACCTGTAATCTTTGCAAAAGCAATTTTCTTTTTTGCTTCTTTGATTTGTTGCGCTCTTAATTTTTTACGAACTCCCATGATTACCTACTATTTTTTACCTTTATTTTTTGCACCTGCATGCCCTCTATAAGAACGTGTTGGTGAAAATTCTCCTAATTTATGCCCTACCATATTTTCAGTTACATATACAGGTACAAATTGGCGTCCGTTATGAACGGCAATTGTTTGCCCAACAAAATCTGGTGAGATCATTGAGGCTCTTGACCATGTTTTAATTACTGATTTTTTTCCTGATTCAATATTTGCTTGTACTTTTTTGTCAAGCTTATGAAAAATGTAAGGTCCTTTTTTTAATGAACGTGCCATATCTTATCTATTTTTTTCTACGTTCTATAATATATTTATTACTCGCTTTGGTCTTAGATCTCGTCTTGAATCCTTTTGCAGGAATACCATTTCTTGATCTTGGATGTCCTCCTGAAGATTTACCTTCACCACCACCCATTGGATGATCTACTGGATTCATCACTACCGGTCTTGTTCTAGGTCTTCTTCCTAACCATCTTGTTCTACCTGCTTTACCAGAAACTAACAATTGATGATCTGAGTTTGAAACTACACCTATGGTTGCTTTACAAGTCAACAAGATTAATCTTGTTTCACCTGAAGGCATTTTTACCGTAGCATATTTACCATCTCTTGCCATTAATTGTGCAAATGAACCTGCACTACGTGCAATTACGGCACCTTGACCTGGACGTAATTCTATACAAGAAATTGTAGTTCCTAAAGGTATTTGGCTTAGCAACATAGTATTTCCGATATCTGGCGTTGCACCTTCTCCTGAAACTACTGTTTGTCCAACTTTCAATCCATTTTGAGCAATTATATAACGCTTCTCTCCATCTACATAATGTAAAAGTGCTATAAATGCTGTTCTATTTGGATCATACTGAATAGAATCTACTTTTGCAGGAACACCATTCTTATCTCTTTTAAAATCGATAATTCGGTATTTCTTTTTATGACCTCCGCCAATATAGCGCATTGTCATTTTTCCTCTGTTGTTTCGACCTCCAGATCTTTTATTCGGAACAAGTAAACTTTTTTCCGGCTTATCAGTAGTAATGGCGTCGAACCCATTTACTACTCTAAAACGCTGACCTGGTGTTATTGGTTTTAATTTTCTAACTGACATTTTCTAATTCTTCTTAGATATTGCTATAAAAATCTATATTTTCTCCTTCAGCTATTTGAACGATTGCTTTTTTGTAAGATCCAATTTTAGAAGCAACAATACCATTCTTTGTGTATTTTGTACTTCTTTTTACTGGATAATTCAAAGTTCTAACCGCTTGCACAGACACATTATAAGCAGTTTCTACTGCTTTTTTAATCTCTACTTTATTAGCCTTCTTATTCACAACAAATGCATAACGGTTATGTAACTCGCTATCATTGGTTGCTTTTTCTGTTATAATAGGTTTAATTAAAATACTCATTTTGATCCCTATTTGCTTAAATTATTTTCAATTCCTTCTAAAGCGCTCTCTAAAAGAACTACTTTGTTTGCATTTAAAACATCATAAGTGTTTATCTTTGAGTCACTTACGGTTTTTACGTTTTTTAAATTGCGTGACGACAAATATACATTATTATTTGATTCGCCAAACACAAACAACGATTTTTTATTTTCAACACCTAAACCTTTTAAAACTTCTAAGAAATTCTTGGTTTTTGGAGCGTCAAAATTAAAGTCTTGTAACACTACAATATTAGCTTCTTTTACTTGAATACTTAAAGCTGATTTACGTGCTAATCTTCTTAAATTTTTATTCAATTTAAAAGAGTAGTTTCTTGGTCTAGGACCAAACATACGTCCACCACCTCTAAAAACACCAGATTTAATACTACCTGCTCTGGCAGTACCTGTACCTTTTTGTTTTTTAATTTTACGTGTACTTCCAGAAATTTCTGCTCTTTCTTTGGCTTTATGTGTACCTTGTCTTCTGTTTGCTAAATGATGTTTTACATCTAAGTAAACAGCGTGATCATTTGGTTCTATTGCGAAAACAGCGTCAGAAAGCTCTACTTTCTTTCCTGTTTCTTTTCCGTTGATATCTATAACTGCTACTTTCATTATTTTTGTATCATTATGTAAGCGTTATTATGGCCAGGAACGCATCCTTTTACCACAAGTAGGTTCTTTTCAGCAACTACTTTTAAAACTCTTAAGTTTTGTACTTTTACTTTTTTTCCGCCCATTCTTCCTGCCATTCGCATTCCTTTGAATACTCTTGCTGGATAAGATGCAGCTCCAATAGATCCTGGTGCTCTTAATCGGTTGTGTTGACCGTGAGTAGCTTGTCCAACTCCGGCAAAACCATGTCTTTTAACAACTCCTTGAAAACCTTTTCCTTTTGATGTTGCTGATATATCAACAAACTCACCTTCTGCAAAATGATCTACGGTGATAACATCACCTAATTTAAATTCTTCTTCGAAACCTTGGAATTCAGCGACTTTTCTTTTGGCAGTAGTTCCCGCTTTTTTGAAGTGACCTTCTAAAGCTTTATTAGAACTTTTTGCCTTTTTGTCATCGAAACCAAGTTGCAAAGCACTATACCCGTCAACCTCTTCGGTTCTGACTTGGGTAACTACACATGGTCCAGCTTCGATTACTGTACACGGAATATTTTTTCCGTTTTCATCAAAAATGCTAGTCATGCCTATCTTTCTTCCTATTAACCCAGACATTTGTTTTTGTTTTAAGACTTTTAGCTTTTACTAAAAATCATAATTAATAATTTATTTTTCTGTTGGTAAGCAACAGCACTTGTTATTTAAAAAAATTCAGGGTCAAATACTTCAACCCTGAATGTATTTTACCGTTTTTCCTTCGTCAATCGCTCCGGACATGTAAGACGTTTAAAACGTCTTTTCAGAAATTAAACTTTAATCTCTACTTCAACACCACTTGGAAGCTCTAATTTCATAAGAGCATCAATGGTTTTAGATGAAGAGCTATAAATGTCTAATAATCTCTTATACGAACTTAACTGAAATTGCTCTCTAGACTTTTTGTTAACGTGTGGAGAACGTAATACAGTGAAAATCTTCTTGTGTGTTGGTAACGGAATTGGTCCGTTTACAACTGCTCCTGTACTTTTTACAGTTTTTACAATTTTTTCAGCAGATTTATCTACTAAATTATAATCGTAAGACTTTAGTTTTATTCTAATTTTTTGACTCATCGTTTTTTGATTTAGTAAATTAACCTTTTGCTTTTTCGATTACTGCTTCAGATATATTTGAAGGTGTTTGTGCATAGTGTGAAAATTCCATAGTAGATGTTGCTCTACCAGATGACAATGTTCTTAATGTTGTTACATATCCAAACATTTCTGATAATGGAACGTCTGCTTTTACAACTTTTGCTCCTGCTCTATCGTCCATGGCATTTACTTGCCCTCTACGTCTATTTAAATCTCCTACGATATCTCCCATGTTTTCTTCTGGAGTTACTACATCCATTTTCATGATTGGCTCTAAGATAACAGCACCTGCTGCTTTTGCAGCTGATTTGTATCCTAATTTTGCTGCCAATTCAAAAGAAAGTGCATCAGAATCTACAGGGTGAAAAGATCCGTCTTTTAAGACGATCTTCATGGTATCCATTTCAAAGCCAGCTAAAGGTCCGTTTTTCATTGCTGCTGCAAATCCTTTTTCTACTGAAGGGATAAATTCCTTCGGAATACGTCCACCTTTAATTTGATCTATAAATTGTAATCCTGGTCCTTTAAAATCTTCGTCTGCTGGTCCCATTTCAAATACAATATCACCAAATTTACCACGACCACCAGATTGCTTTTTATATGTTTCTCTGTGTTCTGCAGTTTTTGTTAAAGCTTCTTTATATTCTACTTGAGGTTCTCCTTCATTTACTTCAACCTTAAATCTCTTCCACTCTTCTTCCACACTTAGTAATCTTGCATTTCTAACTTTTGACCATTCTTCTGCCATCATCTCCTTATAAGTA
>CAMZLD010000016.1 GCA_947311635.1 uncultured Flavobacteriaceae bacterium
AAGTAACAGGAAGTGATGATACAATTCACAATCCTTCAAAAGATAGATTTTTTAATTAATTTCGTAAAATTAAGATGAGATTATGAAAGTACATTTTATTGCTATTGGAGGAAGTGCAATGCATAATCTAGCCATAGCATTAAGTAATAAAGGATATCAAGTAACAGGAAGTGATGATACAATTCACGATCCTTCTAAATCTAGATTAGCTGCAAAAGATTTACTTCCTACTAAGTTTGGGTGGTTTTCAGAAAAAATTACAAAAGCTTTAGATGCAGTTATTTTAGGCATGCATGCAAAAGAAAATAATCCAGAATTGTTAAAAGCCCAACAATTAGGGTTGAAAATCTATTCCTATCCAGAGTTTTTATACGAACAATCTAAAAATAAAACGCGCGTAGTTATTGGAGGTTCTCATGGTAAAACGACCATTACTTCTATGATTTTACACGTGTTGCATTACCATGAAAAAGAAGTCGATTATATGGTAGGCGCACAGTTAGAAGGCTTTGACACCATGGTGCATTTAACCAATGAGAATGATTTTATGGTTTTAGAAGGTGATGAATATCTAAGTTCGCCCATTGACAGAAGGCCGAAATTTCATTTGTACAAGCCAAATATAGCATTGATTAGTGGTATTGCTTGGGATCATATCAATGTGTTTCCTACTTATGAAAATTATGTTGATCAATTTTCAATATTTACAAATCAAATAAGTAGAGGCGGTATGTTGGTTTATAATGAGGAAGATCTTGAAGTAAAAAGAGTTGTAGAAGGCTCAACAAATATTATAAAAAAATACCCTTATGTAACGCCAAAGCATTATATTAAAAATGGAACCACTTTTTTAGTAACAGCAAATGGTGATGTGCCTTTAGAAATCTTCGGAAAACACAACTTGCAAAACCTTGCAGGAGCAAAATGGATTTGTCAGCATATGGGTGTTCAAGAAGATGATTTTTATGAGGCAATTGCTACATTTAAAGGAGCTAGTAAGCGATTAGAAAAAATTGCAGAAAATAAAAATACTGTTATTTTTAAAGATTTTGCGCATTCTCCAAGCAAAGTAAAAGCGACTACCAATGCTGTAAAAGAACAATATGCAGACAGCATTTTAATTGCTTGTTTAGAATTGCATACTTATAGTAGTTTAGATGCAGCTTTTTTAAAAGAGTACAAAGGCGCTTTAGATAAAGCAGATGTAGCTGTTGTGTTTTTCTCACCACATGCAGTGCAAATTAAAAAATTAGAAGCAGTAACTACGCAGCAAATTTCCCAAGCGTTTAAAAGAGATGATCTTATTATTTATACCAATTCAAAAGCATTTAAAGATTTTTTATTTTCTCAAAATTTAAAAAACAAGGCTTTGCTTTTAATGAGTTCTGGAAATTATGGAGGTTTAGATTTTGATGATTTAAAAAAGTTGTTACTTACTTAATCAGTAAAAATGTTTTGCTATGAAACCAATAAAAACCACATTTTCAATTAAAGATTGGAAAGAAGATGACCGACCAAGAGAAAAACTTATTTTAAAAGGAAAAACAAGCTTATCAGATGCTGAGTTAATTGCAATTCTTTTAGGGTCTGGCAGTAAAAATGAAAGTGCTGTAGCTTTAGCAAAACGTATTTTACGGTCTGTAGATCAAAATTTGGCATCTTTGGCACGTTTATCTGTAGAAGATTTAATGCATTTTAAAGGCATTGGTCAAGCCAAAGCAGTTGCTATCATTACCGCTTTAGAACTAGGGAAAAGAAGGCGTTTAGAAAAAGCCCTTGAAACACCAAAAATTACAAGCAGTGCTAAAGTATTTGAAATTATGCAACCCCTTTTAGGAGATTTATCACATGAAGAATTTTGGGTGTTGTTTTTAAATAATTACAATAAGGTTATAGATACTTTTCAGTTAAGTAAAGGCGGGTTAACAGGTACTTTGGTAGATACAAGAGTTCTTTTTAACCAAGCTATCACCAAGCAAGCAACGGCAATAATACTTTGTCATAATCACCCTTCTGGAAACGTAAACCCTAGTGTTTCTGATAAACAATTAACCCAAAAAATTTGCGTTGCTGGTGAAACTTTAGATATTAAAGTTTTTGATCATGTAATTATAACCGAAAAAGCGTATTTTAGCTTTGCAGACAATAGTCTGTTATAATTAATTAAAAAGACTTTGCTTTTAGTTTATACGCATAAAATAACCCCAAGAGTAACTTATATATTTAAGCATATTTTTGTGAGAATATTACAAATTCCTATTGCTTTTACTTCAAAAGTAGAAGACTTTGTTGCTCATAATGGTCCAAAATTGTCTTATACAAACATCGCCTTAGGAAAAGAGTTTTTTATTAATAGCCACGGGCTTTTATTTGAGCAAGGCGTAAACGATATTGATATTACAATTACTTCTTGGCAAGATACACCAAGTTTTTTTGCTTCCAATGTAGCTTCTGCGTTGCCTTTTGATCTATTTGCTGCAAGTTTTTATTTGCTAAGTAGGTATGAAGAATATTTACCGCATGTAAAAGACACTTTTGATAGGTATAGTGCTACAGAAAGTTTAGCATTTAAAAATAATTTTTTAGAAATTCCACTTATAGATGTTTGGGCTTTTAAATTTTTAGAAATATTAAAAGTTCGTTTTCCAGAATATCAATTTGCCAATAGAGATTATAAGTATTTAGCAACTTTTGATATAGACAATGCTTATATGTATAAAAATAAAGGTATTGTTAGAAATGTTGGTGGTTTTGTGAAAGATTTATTTTCTTTAAAGTTTGGTGAATTATGGAATCGTATTTTAGTTGTTGGAGGTTTTAAACCAGATTTATTTGATACATATAAACATATTATAGGGTTAGCTAAAAAATATCAATTTAAAACTATTTTTTTCTTTTTAGTGGCAGATTACAGTAAGTATGATAAAAATATTGCTGTAAATAATAGTCATTTTCAATCTTTAATTAAATCTGTAGCAGATTATAGTAAAGTTGGTTTACACCCATCTTTTTATAGCAAAGCCCAAATAGAAAAATTAAAAAAAGAGAAAAAGCGATTAGAGCATATTGTAAACACACCAATTGTAAAATCTAGGCAACACTATTTACGATTTGATATACCAGAAACCTATCAACACTTATTAGATGTCGATATAACAGAAGAATATTCTATGGGCTATGCTTCGCACCCTGGCTTTAGAGCTAGTACCTGTACGCCTTTCTATTTTTATAATATTGATTTTGAAATTCAAACACCTTTAAAAGTTTTTCCTCTAGCAGTTATGGACGGAACTTTAAAAGATTATTTAAAATTAACAGTTGAAGAAAGCGAACAAAAAATATTACAATTGAGTTTTGAAGTTAAAAAAGTAGGAGGAACGTTTATAACCTTATTTCATAATGACACCTTAAGTGAAACAGAACGCTGGTTGGGTTGGAATACAATGTTTGAGCGTTTATTGCCAAAAATAACCAATAAATGATTCGTTATTTATCTCGGAAGGAATTAAATGAAGCTAAGTATAATGCCTGTATTCAACAAGCATTAAATACACGCATTTATGCGTATAGTTGGTATTTAGATTGTGTTGCAGATAATTGGGGAGTATTGGTTTATAAAGATTATTTAGCTGTTATGCCATTGCCTTGGCGTACAAAATATTTTGTTAAGTATATTTACCCTCCATGTTGGACACAACAATTGGGTGTGTTTTCTTCAGAAATTATTTCAGAAAATTTGATGCAGTCTTTTTTAACCAGCATACCTAATGTATTTAAAAAACAAACTATTTATTTAAATTCAGCTAATAGATTACCACAGCTACAAAATAAAACAAATTTCATTTTACCCTTAAACAAACCCTATCAAAAACTGTTAAATGAATACAGGAAAACCCGAAAGCGTGTTATAAATACGAAGTCAAAAGATTTGCTTGTAAAAACAGCTAAATATGAGCAAGTCATAGCAATGTTTAAAGAAAATACAGCTGGAGATTTAGGTATTCCTGAGTCAGATTTCATTAAATTAGAAAATTTATGCGCCGTACTCTTAAAAAAACAACAATTAAAGGTTATGGCTACTTACAAGAAAAATCTTTTATGTGCAGCTGCCTTTTTTTTAATTGATAATAAGAGGATTGTATATTTATTTTCTACCACAAACAAGATTGGTAAAGCACTTAATGCAATGAGTATTATTATAGATTCTGTTATAAAAAAACACGAAAATTCTTCTTGTATTTTAGATTTTGAAGGTTCAGAAGTAAAAGGAATTGCTTTTTTCTTTAAAAGTTTTGGTGCCGAATTAGAGCCTTATTTTTTGTTTGAAAAGCCTTTTTCTTTTTGAAAATAATAATAAAAAACCAACGCACTAATAATCCCCGTAAACCACATAACAGTTAAGGTTGTAAATGCAGCACCTGTAATAGAATACTTCGGAATTAATAGCTTGTTTAAACTGTAATTGAGTACTAACCCTACTGTAGAAATGTAGTAGATAATGGTTGCTTTTCCCATAGCAGAAAGTAAATTATCAAACAAACCTCTTAACAAGATTACAGCAATAATGGCTCCTGTAAGTAACATAAATGCAAGATGATATTGTTGGTAATCAGTTTTAAAGATGTGTAAGATGTTTTTTCCGAAGAAAAAGAAAAAAACAAGTATAAGTAAACTAACGCTAGTCAATAATTGTAAATAGCTTTTAATATATTTTTTGATAAACATTTTTTGCTGTATATTTTTTGTCAACGTAACAAAGTCTGTAGTGAGTACTGTTCTTGTTAATATTTGAAGACTAAAAGGAACCAACATTACATATTTATAAGCAGTAACTAGTGCAGGGTCTTTAAGAATGTTTCCTATAAGTAAAATATCAATTGCCAGTAATAGTTGAGCAGAGATAGTTGCAAGGCTAGAGAAGAAACCGTATTTGTAAAAAGCAAAGTTGATAAAGTCTAAACCAATTACTTTTTTGAAATCAATTTTAAGATACCTTACAAAAAGTATAAAAGCTATTAGTGGTGTAATAACAAAAGCAAAGGCATAGCCTTTTGCATGATATTTTATACTTAAAAAGTAAATTAAAAGCACAAAAATAATATTATATGCAACTTCTAAATATGCATAAAGTTTGTTTTTTTCTAAGATTCTAAACTGAACTTTTAATAACTGAAATAAATAAAATGTTAGTATAGAAAAGGAGAATATAATAAAATAAGATCTAGACTTTTGTAAATTTTCTGTTATAAAACCACTACTTATGAGCACAAAAATTATTAAGATGAGGGTAAATAAAACACCTTTTTTTAATGCAACTAAAAAAAGACTATTTTTTTCTTCAATCGTTTTTAATTGAGAACCGTAGCGCAAAACTCCTTGGTCAAAACCAAAGCCTGCTAGTGGTATTATAAACGTCATGATGTAAAAGGCATAAATTGCATAGCCTAATTCAGTAGTTGGGATTAATTGCAATGCAATCCATGAAGCCAAAAAAGAAAGCAATCTAGAAAAAACGGTTGCTATAAAAATGTAACCTCCTTTTCTTGAAATAAAATTTTGGATAAATAAAAAAACATCATTCATTTGCCAGTATTTTATAGTATAAACATGAATATTGATTTGAAATACTAACAAAGCTAAAGTCTGATGCTACAAATTGATGTAAGTTATTTAAGTCAAAACTAGGTTTGTGTTTATTAAATTTTAGTATTTGTTTTAAAAGCATTTTTCTGTCATTTATAGGTATTAGATAAACAAAGGGTTGTTGTTTAAGCTCAGTTAAAATACCTGTTTTAGTTGAAATAACAGGTGTTCCACACGCTAAGGCTTCAATTAAGACAACACCAAATGTTTCATAATTACTAAACGAAATATATAAATTTGCCTTTTGCATAAAACATGCTACTTCTTTTGTGTTTTTAGTTTTATGTAAAAAAACTATATTTTTAGGTAAACTTAATTGTTTAATTAGTTTTACAATTTCATGGTGGCTGCCATCACCAATAATATCTAGTCTAAAATCAATTTTCATTGTTGAAAGTTTTTTTATAACCTTCAGCAACCCTCGAACATTTTTTTGTTTATCATTTAAATAAGAAATATGTAAAATTTTAAGTATCTTATTTTCTTTTTTTGCAGGTTTGAAAATAGTAGTGTCAATTGCGTTTCCAATTACTGTAAACTTGCTTTTAAACCCCATTTTAATCATAGCTTCTTTTAATGTTTTAGAAACAGGGATTATATACTGAGTGTTTTTAATGATGTAAGTAATGATGATTTTTTTAATACGAGATATGTGATTTTTATTTTCTGGTAAATAACCAGTCCAATGCTCTGTAAAAACAAGTGGCACTTTGTATTTTTTCTTTATTTTAACAGCCAATAAGCCAATAGGAAATAATACATTGCCATGTATGATATCAAACTTTTCTATCATTTTAAGCCCTTTTAAAAGCGCTTTGTATTTTCTTTTTGCATTTATAATAGGTAATTGATGTCTTTTAAAATAAATAATTATTTCTCGTACACCATCATTTGTAGTATCAAAAATTTCTAAGTCGTTTCCTTTTTTTGTTGTATCACCTACAGGGTAAACAACGCTAACGTTATGTTTTAGCGCAATTGCCTGAGCATGTTTTTGTACAAAGTTTCCGTGTGTTTCAAAAACACGACTCGGATACCAACTGGATAAAAATAAAATATGTAGTTTCTTTTCTGAATTCAAAAAAATAATTCTAATATTGTTTCAAATATACTGTAAAATGCAACATATTAAGCATGTTTTTTTTGATTTAGATCACACATTATGGGATTTTGAAAGTAATTCTAAACTTGCTTTTCAGCAAATATTTAACAAGCATCAAATGCAAATAGCTATTCCTGCATTTCTTGACATTTACAGACCCATCAATTATCACTATTGGAAACTTTTTAGAGAAGAAAAAGTAACCAAAAAAGCGTTAAAAAAAGGTAGATTAAAAGATGCTTTTACTGCTTTTAATTATAGCATCAATGATGATTTAATTAATACACTAGCAGAAGATTATTTAGAAGCCCTTTCAAATCATAATAAATTATTTAACAATGCCATTGAAGTCTTAGAATACTTATCTCAAAAATATACGTTGCATATTATAACCAACGGATTTAGCGAGGTGCAACATAAAAAAATGAAAAATTCAAAAATTTCTCATTTTTTTACAGTGGTTATAGATTCAGAAATGGTAGGTGTTAAAAAACCGAATCCAAAAATATTTCATGAAGCTTTATCAAAAGCCAATGCAGTGCCAAGCAATAGCATCATGATTGGCGATAATTTAGAAGCAGATGTTTATGGTGCAATAAATATTGGTATGCAAGCAATTTATTGTAATTTTATAGATGCCAAAAAACAATTGGCAGTACAACAAATAACGGCTCTTGAGCAATTAAAGCATATTTTATAAAAATAGTATGAAAAAAAGCAGCTTCTTTATTATACTTCTGTTGACATTCTACACAAATTATGGACAACAGCAATTGAATGATTATAAGTACATTATTGTACCACAACAATTTGAATTTCAAAAAGCTGAAAATCAATATCAATTAAACGCCTTAACTAAATTTTTATTAGAAAAAGAGCATTTTAATGTCATTTATCAAAATAGTGAATACCCTCTTGATTATACTTCAAATCGTTGTTTGGGTTTGTTCTTTAACTTGCATAAAAATAATACATTGTTTAAAATAACATTAGATTTCGATTTAGTAGATTGTAATAAAAACACTGTTTTTTCTAGTAAACAAGGTGTAAGTAGAGATAAAGATTATAAAAAAGCGTACCATGAGGCTTTACGAATGGCTTTTAGATCTTTAAAAGGAAAAAATTATGTGTATTCAAATAAACCGCAAAAAATAATTGTCTCAAAAGCTGTTAGAAAGTTGCCAACAACTAAAGCAAAAGCAATGATCTCTACTCAAAGTCCTCTTAAAATTTTAAACGCAAAACCTATAGCAGAAGGATTTGTTTTGCTAGATAAAGCTGAAGCACTGCATTACACCATTTTAAACACCCATTTAAAAGATGTGTTTTTTATTAAAAATACAGAGAAGTTGTTCAACAAAAATGCCATTCTTTATAAGCAAGGAGATTTTTGGGTAATAGAATATTATGATGGTAAAATACTACGAAATAAAAAATTAAAGATTCTTTTTTAGCTTAATCAATTTCACTAATTCCAAATTCTAGAATAGCCAAAGGTTTATTGGTTAATGCGGTAAGTTTTGGGTAAATAGCTTCTAAAATTGAGCTAAAACTTTCTAGTTCTTCGTTGGTATTATAGGGTCCATAGACGCTAACACCAATCCAATCAATATAATTATCTCCTGGATAATATGCTGCTTTTGTATTCCAATCTTCATTTGGATCATTATGCGCATCTACATGGTAAAACCAAGTAATGTTTTGAACATTATTTGCATTAAAAAGATCAATAATATGGCGGTATGCATCTTTAAAACGTTCGGGTCCGTCTGCAAGTAATGGGTCACCATAAGTGTCTGTAGATGCACCTCCGCTATAGATGCCATTCCAAGGAAACCATTGGCCGTTTACTTCTGTTCCAAATTCTACAAGTAATGGATATCTAATGTTTTTTGCTTCTGTTGCCCAAGCCGTTAATTGGGTATCAAAAACACCATCAATTATTTTTTGCATTGAATAAACGGGATCTGCTTGATCTTCTTCAAAAGCACTGCGCGCCATCATTCTTATAAAAGGCACTTTGCCGGCGTTATGAATTGTTGTAACATCACCTGATGGAAAATGCAAGTTATCTAACCAATTGTCAGAAAAATAAGCCCAAGCTATTTCTTTGTTTGCTAAGGTTTCAAAATCAAGTATCCTTTGTTCTGTAACTATATTTTCTTCACCTCCAAAATCTGGAAATGCATTGTGATAAACACCTTCTGTTGGGGCTACTAATTTTTGATTAATAAATTGTAAATCTGTTTTAAAAAAATCGGAAGTAACGCCATCTTCATAGGCTTGCCTAGCTTCTTCAGAAGAATCTATTCGTAGTTTTGTAGTATTCCAATTTTCATGCCACCAAGCAATTGCTTTTATTCTAGAAAACTGATTGTTTTTGACGCTATTTAATGCGTTTGTAATCCAAATGGCCTTTTTGTTTGTAGGTTCAACAGTATTTTCTTGTGATTTACAAGATAAAAAACTGCAACCAATCAATATCATAAATGTGAATAACCTCATGTAAATAAAACGCTTAATAGTTGTATTTATTTTTCCAACGTTTCTTTAAAAATTCTCTAAATAAGTTTTCACGTGTGTTATTCCCGGGATCGTATAGCTTTGTGTTGCTAATTTCTTTCGGAAGAAATTCTTGTTCGGCAAAATTATTTTCGAAATTATGAGCGTATTTGTAGTCTTTTCCGTAGTCTAAATCTTTCATTAGTTTAGTGGGTGCATTTCTTAAATGAAGTGGTATGGATAGATCTCTTGTCTGTTTTACAAGTGTTTGCGCTTGATTTATGGCAAGGTAAGAAGCATTACTTTTAGCAGAATTTGCTAAATATACAGTACATTGACTTAAAATAATACGAGATTCTGGAAAGCCAATAATACTTACCGCTTGAAATGTATTTGTTGCCAATATTAAA
>CAMZLD010000017.1 GCA_947311635.1 uncultured Flavobacteriaceae bacterium
AATAACATCATCCACACTCCGACCGTCTGGGTCAATATATTTAACAGGGTTATTTAGCGTATAATTATAAGGTGAGTGGCTTGGGTATTTTTCTGCCAAGGGGTCAACAGACAACCCAAAGTTTAGCATTTGGTTGTCTGTTGACCCCTTGGCAGAAAAATACCCAAGCCACTCACCTTATAATTATACGCTAAATAACCCTGTTAAATATATTGACCCAGACGGTCGGAGTGTGGATGATGTTATTATAACTGGGAATAAAAAACAAAAAGCATTTGAAGAATTACAGGCGGCAGTTAAAGGTGAATTATCATTATCAATGGATGGAAATGGAAAAGTAACGGCAACAAAATTAACTGAAAAAGCTCTTAGTAAAGGTGGTGAATTTCTTTATTTAGCAATAACTGATAGTAGTGTTATTGTAAATATTTTTGCAAGCGATAATGATTTTATTTCTGATAAATCTGCCCCTCTTCTAGGAAATTTTATGGGAAATATAGTCACCCCTCTTGGCACCTTCGGAGAAAAAAGGGGAGGCGCTACCTTTACTTACCAGGAAATAAATCCGGTAGCTCTTAGTAAATTTGATAAAATTAATAAATTACCCGGAAAAACTACATTACACGAAGTGGTAGAATCATATATTGGAGGAAGCCTTTCTCAAAGTCTTAATATGTCTGCCGGAAAAGCAACTCCAGCGGATGCTAAAAACGAGAATAGTATATATAGCAAATCACATAGAGTTATTCCTCAATCGGGAGTTCTTAAAGAGCATTTTTACAATTTAAGTGGAACAGAAATTTTTAGAGGAAATAATAACTTTAATCCTGTAAAATTAAAGTATTCTACGGGTAATCACAGAATTTTTCATACAATACCTAAAGAAAAGTAAGATTATGATACGTTATTTACATATTATGATAATTATTTTGACAGTAAATAGTTGTGCTGTTCATAAAGTAAACAAGAATAATAAAAAGAATAGGAGTGATTATTCAATTTCTAGTAAATTTTTAATTACTAAGATTGATAGCACAAATTCGTACTATTTAGTTTACTGTTCTAAAAATAAAAAGTCTTATAAAATCATTAGTAAGAAAGTAGATAATAGAAATGCTTTGAATAAAATAGAATTAGGCAAAAAGTATTTTTTTGAACTAAATGATTTTTTACAAAAGACTAATAACAATCCTTTAACCGGATTTTGTTCAGCAGTCCCTTGTTTTTTTCTTGATGATGAAACCGAAATATGTCATGAGGATGGTGTTTTAGGACCTTATAAAACACAAAACCTAAAAGGAATATTCTATAAACACCCCCGTTCCCGCTAGCATATAGCTAGTGGTACATTAAAGGCAAAAAACAGCGACTATTAAATTGCCAAAACATTTTGTATATTTGTTTAGATGCCCCTACCTCTAGAAAAATAAATAATTCTAGATCTAAAGAATTTCGAAACAAGTTAATTAACCTTCCATATGCAACGCAGGATTAAATATATCGTTTTGGTTTTCATCATGCTAATTAGCTGTAAAAGTAAAAAGAGTCAAGTTGAAATATTTTATTATAACTATGATTTTAATGCACCAAAATCTGTTTTGTGTGATGGTTTCTATGCTTATGGCAATTTAAAAAGGATAAATACTTTAACTAAAAAAGAAATGCAACAACTAGAAGGGTTTGTTTTCAATTTAACAGATTCAAAAAAAAGTTTTGATATTGATACTAGAAGGCAATTATTTTTCAAGGGAAAGACGATTTGTTTTGATCGTTTTAAAAGAGCAATATGTAATGGAGTGTTTAAAGACTCTATTTCGAGTGTGAAATTATATGATTTTATAAGTATTTTGATTAAAAAATACAATAGTAAAGCAAAAACATATAATGTAGAAAAAATTGAATTTTAATTACCATCAAATAGCGTAGATTTGCAATCCGCACAAGAAAAAAAGCATGTTTAGTTTGTAACTTTATTACCTACAAAACAGCTACCATTAAATTGCCAAAACATTTCGTATATTTGTTTAGATGCTAACTGCGTTAAGGATGGCAGCGGCATCCCCCGATAGCCATCGGGGATACAGCGTACAGCCTGCCATATTGCTTTAGCAAAATGGAACGCCCAAAAACAAAAGATTCCACTGGAAATTACTAAATTTGCACTTTCTTAAAAATAAAAACATGTATAGAAGTCACAATAACGGCGCATTGCGTTTAGCACATGCAGGGCAAGAGGTAACCTTAGCAGGTTGGGTACAAAAAGTACGCGATAAAGGGTTTATGATTTGGATAGATTTGCGTGATCGCTACGGAATTACACAAATTATTGTAGATGAAGAGCGCTCTAGTAAAGCTTTGCTAGAAACTGCCAAAGCATTAGGACGCGAATTTGTGATTCAAGTTAAAGGAACGGTCATAGAACGTGAGTCTAAAAATAGCCAGATACCAACCGGCGAAATTGAAATTTTAGCTTCTCAGTTAACCATTTTAAACGCTTCACTAACACCACCTTTTACCATAGAAGACACTACAGATGGCGGCGAAGACATTCGAATGAAATACCGTTATTTAGACATTCGCCGCAACCCTGTAAAAGACAACTTAATTTTCCGTCATAAAGTTACGATGGAAGTTAGAAAATACCTTTCTAATGAAGGGTTTATAGAAGTAGAAACGCCGTATTTAATAAAGTCAACACCAGAAGGCGCACGCGATTTTGTAGTGCCAAGCCGAATGAACGAAGGACAATTTTATGCCTTACCGCAAAGCCCACAAACCTTTAAACAATTGTTAATGGTTGGTGGCATGGACAAGTATTTTCAGATAGTAAAATGCTTTAGAGACGAAGATTTACGTGCCGATAGACAGCCAGAATTTACGCAAATTGACTGCGAAATGGCCTTTATTGAACAAGAAGATATTTTAGAAGTTTTTGAAGGGTTAACACGCCATTTATTAAAAGAAATCAACGGTGTAGTAGTAGATAAATTTCCGAGAATGGACTATGATGACGCCATGCGTTTGTACGGAAACGACAAACCAGATATTCGTTTTGATATGAAATTTGGCGAGTTAAACGAAGTCACTCAACACAAAGATTTTAAGGTATTTAACAGCGCCGAATTGGTGGTTGGTATTGCTGTACCTGGCGGAAACGCCTATTCTAGAAAAGAAATTGATAAATTGATAGATTGGGTGCGCAGACCACAAGTTGGCGCACTAGGCATGGTGTATGTACGTTGTAATGAAGACGGTACTTTTAAATCTTCTGTAGATAAATTTTACAATCAAGAAGATTTGGCAAAATGGGCAGCAAAAACAAATGCAAAAGCGGGCGATTTAATTTGTGTACTTTCTGGCGAAATAAATAAAGTACGCCCACAATTAAGTGCTTTACGTATGGAATTGGCAGAGCGTTTAGGCTTGCGAGACCCAAAAGTGTTTGCACCATTGTGGGTTGTTGATTTTCCGTTGTTAGAATTAGACGAAGAAACAGGGCATTACCACGCCATGCATCATCCGTTTACATCGCCAAAACCAGGGCAATTAGAAATGCTAGATTCAAACCCAGCAGCAGTTAAAGCAAATGCTTATGATTTGGTGTTAAACGGCAACGAAATTGGTGGAGGTTCTATTAGAATACACGATAAGAAAACGCAAGCCATTATGTTAAAACATCTTGGTTTTTCTGAAAAAGATGCCAAAGCGCAATTTGGGTTTTTAATGGATGCTTTTGAGTATGGCGCACCACCACATGGTGGCTTAGCTTTTGGATTGGATAGATTGGTCGCTATTTTGGGCGGACAAGAAACCATTCGCGATTTTATTGCCTTTCCAAAGAACAATTCAGGACGTGATGTAATGATAGACGCACCTGCTGCAATAGATGATGAACAGCTTAAAGAGTTGAATTTAAAATTAGATTTGTAGACAATAGTTTTGTTTAATTTATGTTATCTATCCATAACAATAATTTTCAAATAACTGTTTGTCGTATCGTTACAAACAAGTCTTTTATCTTTCATCTAATAGTGAAACGGTCTTACATCTTTAGACGGCACTACTAATAAAAACGCTAAAAAGTTCTATTTAATAGAGGTTCTAAAAGCTTTTTTAAATAGACACCTTGCTTTTTCTGTTTTGTTTAATTTATGTTATCTATCCATAACAATAATTTTCAAATAACTGTTTATCTTATAGTTAGAATCAAGTCTTTTATCTTTCGTCTAATAGTGGAACGGTCTTATATCTTTATAAGGACAC
>CAMZLD010000018.1 GCA_947311635.1 uncultured Flavobacteriaceae bacterium
ACAATATCTGCATTTTTTAAACTGACAGAAGAAATTTCATCTGTTTTCCCAATTTCTGCAACAACAGAATGCCCTCGTTCTTTTGCATTTTCACGAACCGCTTTCCCCATATTTCCAAGCCCAACATGTGCAGTGTTCATACTATCAATAATAAAATTATAAAAAAAATCTTTCATACACTATATATGGAAGATTTTTAGAGAATATATATATTTTTTTCTTACAAAGAATCAACCATAATAAAATGATTGCTTCTTCTTTGCCGAAAATATATATGTAATATTCATCATAATTATAAAAAGTATATAAAAATTTATTCTGTACGTCCATATGCTTTTTTGGCAATAGATAATCTTTTTTCATTCTCTTTAATATTCTCGTCATTTGGAAATTTTTTTTTCCATATCTTTAAAACGCTATCAGCTTCTTCATATTTGTTGTTGAGAATAAAACCTTTAACAGTCTCTACATATAATTGAGGAGAGTTAATACTTTCTATTTTCTTTATATGAGATTTAAATTTCTTTTTATCAGCTATGTTTATTTTAAATACTAAGGTCTTCGAAATATTGTAAATGAGTTCCTCTTTTCTTTCTTTTGGAGAATTATTTAAGAAATTTTTTAATTGATCAATATTACTAGAATATAAAATAAAAGCCTTCTTAATAATATAATAGTTTTTGTCATTATCATCTTCACTTATTTGAATTGCTTTATTTATAGCTCTTAATGCAGATTTAAACTCTCCTAATTTTACATGAACATTACTTAAATCCTTATAAGTATACATGATCATTTCTTTATAAGAAGATAATTTCTGTAATGCATTACGTTTTTGAATAAATATGTTTTTTATTATAGAATTTTTATCTAAAAAATCTCTATCTATAAGCCTGTAATCTATTTCTTTATCTTTAAGCAAACTATTTAATAATTCAGAATAAAATTTAACATTATGATTTGCATAATCATATGTATTTGGAACTAATAGATTTGAATCTTTAGTCCGTGTAAAGTAAGATGTTTTTGCTTTTTTCTCGTTTTTTTTATAAAAATAATACAGATATGACAAACGAGAATTTATTCTACTGTCATTACTAGTATTGCTTTCATATAGTGCTATAGCTTTATCAATTTCATTATTTTTTACATATATTTCTCCTAAATTTAGGTATGCAACATTATTAATATTCTTTTTTTTCACTCGTTCAAATAACAACTTTAATATTTCTTTTTCTTTGGTGAAATTGTTTTTATTTTTATAATAATTTGCAACAAATATATATGCTTTAGATTTTTTGGTGTTATCTTTAATAGCTTTTTTATAATAAGATAAAGCTTTTTTATAAGAAGGTCCTGTATAGTGATTTGCAAAAAAATTTCCTAAGATAGAATTGCTTTCTTGTATATTTGGGTGTTCCTCTAGATAAGAAATAATAATATTATTATCTCTTTTTTTATTTGAAATTTCTGTAAGCAATTTTATTATTTTTGTTTCTAAAAAATCTTTAAACTGATGGTATTTCTTAAGCAATCCTTCATATTTTTCTAATTTTATATCATAATTATTATTATTATTTTCTAATTCGATAATAATATCTAATGCGTTTGGTTCTGTTATTAAATAAAGGGGAATATCCGGTATCGTCTCTTGTTTACCTTTTTTAGGAATATGAAGTATGGTAATTTTATCATCATATAGATCTTTACGCTGAAAAGGTGATAGTCCGTTCTCAAAACCGAGCCCGTGAGATGCATATTTTTTCATTAATGCAGAATGAGCCTCTCTAATCGTTTTATACCCTTTAGGATTTTTATCTTTTGTTCCATTTTTATCATACCCAGATGTTCCAAGACTAAACCCATCCCAATTTTCATATTTATTTTTTTCAAACCAAATACACATAGCATGCCTTGGAATAGCCTCAATAAAAGTAGGTTTTCCTTGTTTTCTTAAAATAGCCTGAGCTAAAAAAGCATAATCATCACAATCTCCTAACATTTTTCCATTTTCAACTCTATTAATGGTTTCTCCTGCCAATTGCCAATACTCCCCGTAATCGTTTTTTTCCCCTTTTTGAAGAGGTTTCTTTGGATCTGGAGAATCATATGTATATTCCATAAGTAATTTTAAGAATTTACCAATTTCCTCCCCTGTTGTTAATGTTTTTGCAAGCAAATCAAGGTATTGATCATGAGATATATTTTTCATATCAGGAAATGTTTTAATTTGCTTTCCTTCTTTTGTTATTATTGTAGGTATAAACTTATTGGTTTTTGAGTCTCTGCTTGATATAGCTATTATCCTACCTGGCTTAGTATAATGAATACTGTGATTTTCGGTATCAATATTTTTGGTTTTTCCATTTTTATAAAACGATATATGGGATTTTTGTTGGGATTTTATTTGAAATCTGTTAATCTCTCTAATTTCCCCTGTTGGATAAAAAGAAGTTTCAATTTTTAGTTCTCCTCTTTCATTATATTCTAACTCTAGTGCTTTAGTATTTCCATAATAATTAATTATTTTCAATGGTTTTCCTTTTTCATCCTTATAGGTATAGGTATAGGAAAAATCATCTTTATATCTTGGGTCTGCTTTTTCTGTTATGTATTCTCCAGATTTTTTTAAAAGTTCTCTATATTGTACAGATTCATATAAAGATGACTGTTCTTTTTCTAATCTATTAATATTTGTTAGTAATTTTATATATTTTTTTTGAATATTAGTATCTTTTAGTAATTCTATATATTTTTTTCGAATATTAGTATTTTTAGGATTTACTACTCTCCAGTCAAAACTAAGGATCTTTTTTTCCTCATTATTAAGAGAATCATCTTTTTTTATTTTATCCCTTAATGATTTTTTCAGAATCTTCATTTCTAATTCTATCTGAATAAATTTCTTTTTATCTTCCGGATTTGGTTCTTTTAGCACTTGAAAAACACCTTCTGGTGAGGCTGTATATTTTTTTCCATTTGTTAAAATAAAGTCTATTCGCGCTCCTCCATTTGGAATTAATTTTACATCATTTGTAAAATATTTTTTTAAATCAGTTCTTTGATTGAGTAGTGCAAATATTTTTTTATAATTC
>CAMZLD010000019.1 GCA_947311635.1 uncultured Flavobacteriaceae bacterium
TAAACAGTTTCACACTCTAAACATCTTGCTTTTCCTTTTTTAAAATCTATAACAAGTTTAGCCTTTTCTAACACCGTATTTTTTACAGCAGTTTCCCAAACGTATTCTAACGAATCCAACTCAACGCCTGCCATAGAACCTATTTCTAACTCAATACGTTCAACACTCGTTTTAGCTGCTTTTTTCGTTTCTGTTTCGGCTATTTTTACAATTCCCATTGCAATAGATAATTCATGCATAAATAACAAGTATAATTGCTGTAAAAATAGTTTTTTTTTAAGACCTTTTCATTAAAAAATTATTAAAAAGTGAATGACAACCAGTAAAACCCTATAACAACAGCAAACAAAGCACATATAAACCGAATTCCTTTAAAAAAGGTTTCGTTATGTTGTTGTTTAGAATATTCGGCTATTTTTCCAATAATAAGCGCATACATAGACATTGCTAAAACAGTTCCGATGGCAAATCCTATTACATATTGAATACCATCTAATTTATTTTCAAAACCCAATACAGGAAGTAATAATAAAAAATGAGCAACACCTGCTAAACCGTGTAAAAAACCAATTCCGAAGGAAGATATTACATTCTGCTTCACCATTTTTTTATGTGTATGATGGTGTGCATCATTATGGTTGTGCTCGTGTTTATGAATATGGATATAAGCCTCTTTTTCAGTATGAATATGTGGATGTTTATGTGTTTTTTGGGCTTTAAAAATTCTATAAAATGCCCAAAAACCAACTCCTATTAAAACAATAGCAACCATTTGTTCACTATGTTCAGAAATTGCTTCAACAGGAATATATTCTTTAAATACTAAGAATAGAATACCAATAAGTAGCATTCCAGCTAAATGCCCTAAACCCCAAGACAAACCAATTTTCCATGCTTTGCGTTTGGTTTCAATCACTAAAGGTGTGACGGCTGCTAAATGATCTGGACCTGAAATTACATGTAACATGGAGGCAAGAATACCTGCAAGTAGTATAGAATTTATCATTGAATTTACAAAATTACTTGACGAATATACTAAAATATAAAGACTTTGCCATTGGCATTAAATATGTATCTTTGAAACAATGAAAAATAGAAAACTATCTCTTAGAATACGTATTTTTTTAGCAATGATTTTGCTAACCTTATTGGCGTTTATTTTAATAGCTGTAGTAACTATTTATCAGTACAAAGAACAAGCCGATGACTATCATATAAAACGCTTGGGGCGAAAAGAAACTGCCATTAAAGAAACCATTAATTTTGAATTGCTTCGCCGTACATCTTTTCCGCTAGAAACGCGCTATTTACCTGTTATTTTCAGAGAAAAAATTCATGAAATTAAAGCAGTACACAAATTAGACTTAGACATTTATGATTTAAGCGGAAAGCTGCTTATAAGCTCTTACAAGGGTTTTAAAAAAGATACTACTAACCAGCAAATATCAAAACGATTATTAAAAGAATTAGCGAGTAAATTAAAACATAGAGTTGTACTTACAGATGAAGAAAAAAATGAAAACATACAATCTTCGTATTCCTATATAAAAGACAATAAGTTTAAAAACATTGGTATTTTAAGGTTGACTTATGTACAAGATAATTCCGAACAAAAAAAAGAACTCAACGAGTTTTTATCACGCTTAAGTCTTGTGTATATTTTTATTTTTATAATAGCCATTGCTTTAGCGTATTTGCTTTCAACCTATATAACGCGTACTATTAAAACAGTAAGCGAAAAAATGAAGCAAACACGCTTAAATAAGCGTAACGAAAAAATACATTTAAACAATGCCAGTGCTGAAATTTCATTGCTTATCAACTCGTATAATGATATGATAGATGAGTTAGAAGATTCTGCAGTAAAATTAGCGCAAAGTGAACGAGAACAAGCTTGGCGCGAAATGGCCAAACAAGTAGCACACGAAATTAAAAATCCATTAACGCCTATGCGTTTAACTGTTCAAAGTTTTGAAAGAAAATTTGATGCCCAAGACCCAGCAATTAAAGAGAAAGTAAAAGAATACAGCAAGACATTAATACAGCAAATAGACACCATGAGCTCAATAGCTTCAGCGTTTTCTGACTTTGCCAAAATGCCAACACAAAAAAAGGAAACGGTTAATGTGGTTGAAGTTGTTAAACTATCTATAGATTTATTTTCTGAAGATTATATTTCGTTTTACGCTTCAGAAGAAAACATTGAATTACAATTAGATAAAAATCAACTTATACGTGTGATTAATAATTTAGTAAAAAATGCTAAGCAAGCAGTAGCATCAAATGAAAAGCCTAAAATTGAGGTTAGCATTATTTTAGAAAAAAATACTGTAAGTATAAAAGTGGCAGACAATGGCAAAGGAATAAGTGATGCTGTAAAAGATCGCGTTTTTGAGCCAAAATTCACCACCAAATCTAGCGGTATGGGCTTGGGCTTACCGATGGTAAAAAATATTATAGAAACTTATGGCGGAAACATAAGTTTTACATCTACAGAAGATGTAGGCACGGTATTTACCGTAAAAATTCCGAAGTAGAGAATTTAAAATTATCAAAATGAATTACGAAAATATACTTGTAGAAAAAAATAATCATTTAGCAAAAGTCACCATCAATAGACCTAGTAAGTTAAATGCTTTAAATAAACAAACTATTGCAGAACTGCACAGTGCTTTTAAAACCTTAGAAGCAGATACCGCTATAAAGGCAATCATATTAACAGGTAGTGGACAAAAAGCCTTTGTTGCAGGTGCAGATATTTCAGAATTTGCAAATTTTTCTGAATCGCAAGGCGCTCAATTAGCAGCAAGCGGACAAAAAACCTTGTTCAATTTTATAGAGAATCTTTCAACTCCAGTCATTGCAGCTGTAAATGGTTTTGCCTTAGGTGGCGGTTTAGAATTAGCCATGGCAGCACATTTTAGAATAGCCTCTAGCAATGCAAAAATGGGTTTACCAGAAGTCTCTTTGGGTGTTATTCCTGGTTATGGAGGTACCCAGCGTTTACCGCAATTAATAGGTAAAGGAAAAGCGATGGAAATGATTATGACAGCAGGAATGTTAACCGCAGACGAAGCCAAAAACTGGGGCTTGGTAAATGATGTTGTAGCGCAAGAAGATTTGCTTCCGCTTTGTGAAAAGTTAGCGGGTAAAATTGCTCGAAACTCTTCGGTTGCTATTGCAGCAGCCATACAAAGTGTCAATGCTCATTTTAAAGAAGGTGTAGATGGTTTTAATGTAGAAATTAATGCCTTCGGAAAATGTTTTGCAACCAATGATTTTAAAGAAGGAACTACAGCTTTTTTAGAAAAACGAAAGCCAAAATTTGAATAAAACCCCTAAAAAGAGTTTTAAGACCTTATTTTTTACTGACCAACGAGGAATGTCAAATAAAAATAAAAATTAATTTAACCACCTTTTAAAAGCTTTAATTTTTATCAATATTTCTTATAAAAAACACAACTTGTATAGGTTTTTATTATATGTAATTGTAATTTATAGAGGTCAGTAGATAACGGCATAGGTTTATTTAAATTTAAAACACATATTTATAGAGCTTTATAAATATGCTTTTTGTCAGTTCGAGCGCAGTCGCGAACTATTGAATATAATTCATCTCATAAATAAGGTTTCGACTTTAGTTTATCTTGAGCGTAGACGAAAGGCTCGACCAGACAGAATTATTGATATATATGGGATTATGGTTATGAAACTATCTACTGACCTTTATTAATATTAACAATATTCATCATAAGCGCCCATTAAATTTTCGGCAATAACTTCGGCAGGTCGTCCTTCAATATGATGACGCTCTAACATGTGTACTAACTGTCCGTCTTTAAAAAGCGCAATGGCTGGTGAAGAAGGCGGAAACGGAATCATAAATTCTCTAGCGGTATTGGTAGCCTCTTTGTCAACACCTGCAAATACAGTTACTAAATGGGTTGGTTTTTTATCGTTTTTGAGCGAATTTATGGCTCCAGGTCTAGCAGCACCCGCAGCACAACCGCAAACAGAGTTTACCATTACCAAGGTAGTACCTTCTTTTTTAATCATTTCAGAAACAGCTTCTGAAGTGTGTAATGCTTCAAAACCAACTGTTGTTAGTTCGTCTTGCATTGGTTTTACTAATTCTATAGGATACATAATGTATTATTTTAAATTTTAAAATGCAAAGATACAGTAATATTTGCTTAAAGTTGTGTTAATTTTTAACAGCAAGCCTTTTTATCTGTTCAGTTTTTTTGGTTATCTTCGCACAAAAACGAGTAAATGGCAAATTTCACAAAATGGTTAGGTGTTAGTATTGGTTGGTCTTTTGGAGGGCCAATAGGAGCAATCATTGGGTATGCATTAGGTAGTTTATTAGAAAGTGCTGTTGATGCAAAACGACTTCCGCAAGGAAAATCTTCAAGGAGAAGCGCAGCACAACCTAGAAGTAGAAATACACAACAGCAACGAAGAGCAGAGACGCGCCCTGGCGATTTTGAAATTAGTTTGCTTGTACTATCTGCCATTGTAATTAAAGCAGATGGAAAAATAGACCAAAGAGAATTAAAATACGTTCGTAACTATTTTAAATCAATGTATGGTGAACAAAGAGCCGCCAATGCATTTAAGTTGTTTAATGAAATTATAAAAAACGAAAATATTTCTACACGCCAAGTATGCTTGCAAATTAAGCAACAAATGGCGCATGCTTCTCGATTGCAGTTGATGCATTATATGTTTGGTATTGCAAAAGCAGATGGTAATGTAACACAAGAAGAGGTGCATACAATAGATAAAATTTCTGGATATTTAGGTATTAGTCGTGCAGATTTTGAATCGCTCAAAGCCATGTTTTTTGATAGCGTAGATAATGCTTATAAAATATTAGAAATTACCAAGAACGCTTCTAACGAAGAGGTGAAAAAAGCGTATAGAAGAATGGTTAAAAAGCACCATCCAGATAAATTACAACACCTTGGTAAAGAGCATTTAAAAGGTGCTGAAGAAAAATTTAGACAAATACAACAAGCGTATGAACAAATTAAAAAAGAAAGAAATTTATAACCTCTATGACTTTTGAATATTGTTATTTCTCAAGCATAGAGTGTGTTTAGATTCTTAATAAGAGCCTCTATTCTGTGTGTCTTCTTGTAAAAGAAGACTCTTTTTTTATGCATACATTATTGTTGTCTGATTGATGAAATTGTTATGTTTAAAAAGAGATATAAAAAGTTCTTCTATAAGAGTAGTACCATATAATATTAAGAAGGTAATTTTAATAGGTTTTTTATAAACTTGGTGTAGTTTTTATACTTTTTTAACAGCATTAGTTATGTTGCTGAATTGGGGCGTTTAATTTTTATAATTCTTTTCAATATTCATGTAGTTGCCAATAGTTTTAAAGTTTCTCATCAGAGATTTAGCAAACTCTTTTACGAACTTTAATTTATACAAAAAAATCTACATTATTCTGTAATATAAATAGAGAATTTAATTATTTTTTTATTAAAAATAATTTACATTTGCATATTCAAAAAGAAATTTCCTTAGATTTTATCTTGGTAGTAGATATTATGTTTATAGCCGAGCTATTGTGAGTGAACAAGTATTTTGATTAACAGCGTGTAAGAGAATACACATGTGTTTGGTGTCACTGTCGCTAGGTATGAGACAATACAAGTTAAAGTCTTCAGTGATCTTAAAAGGCGCTATTGGGGCGCCATGATTGATAGATTTTCCAATGCGTTTTTTAGCGATCGCTTTGAGTTAGGTTTATTAAAGATTAGATGATTCTATAAACGCTATATTAGGGTTTAATATTAACTCAGAATTTAAGAATAGCTTATGCCTTATTAAAGTTTGGTGGTTTTAATAGCAGTTCTCATCAAATCGTGTTAACGTATGAATTTTTTAAGAAAAGAATTAAAGAGTCCCAGATTCTTTTAATAATACATAAAGAAAAGATAAAATGAGAAAAATAGTTTTATTCATAACAATACTAACAGTCTTTGCAACTTCGTATGCTCAGCTTGATTCATTAACATATACAGTAAGCCATTTAGATAAAATAAACACAGCGTTTTCGGATTTTGGAGTATCAAAATATGGTGATAAAGTGGTGTTAGCATCAACAAGAAAAGACCTTAATTTAAGTGCTAAAACATGGAAAGGAAATAAACAACCCCATTTAGATTTATTTATTGGAACAATTGATTCTGTAGGCGAAATCATTTTAGACAAAAATATTGGATCTTTAAATACAAAGTATCATGAATCTAACGCAGTTTTTACCAAAGATCTAAAAACAGTTTATTTTACAAGAAGTACTTTAGGTGTTTTAGGTAGAAATAGAACAGGTTTTGTACAGATCTTCAGAGCAACAGTAAACAACGGCTCTTTTGATAACATAGAATTACTGCCTTTTAGTAATAAAAATTTTGACACAGGGCATCCTGCCTTGAATGCCGATGAAACAAAATTGTATTTTTCTTCTACAAGACCAGGGGGTTATGGTAAATCAGATATCTGGGTAGTAGATATCAATGATAATGGTTCCTTCGGAAAACCAGTAAACTTAGGTAAAGAAATTAATTCCGCAGTAAAAGAAATGTTTCCTTATATAACTTCAAGTGGAAAGCTTTATTTTTCTTCTGAAAAATCTGGTGGAATCGGAGGTTTAGATATATACGTTAGCCAGTCATTGGCAGATAATAAATTCTCAAAAGCCATCAATATTGGTAATCAAATCAATAGTAATAGAGATGATTTCGCATTCAGCATAGACGAGGCAACCAGCCAAGGATATTTTTCTTCAAACAGATCTGGTGGAAAAGGAGATGACGACATCTATTATTTTAAAATTAAAGAACCAGATCCTATTTGTGATCAAAAAGTACAAGGTTTGGTTACCGATAAAAACCACAGAAAATTATTACCAGGCACAACAGTAGTTTTGTATCAAGACAAAGTAGAAATAGACAGAATGGTTGTTGGCGAAGACGCACGTTATGAGTTTTCTTTAGGCTGCGATACAGAGTTTAATGTTATTGCTACAAAAAAGAAATATGGGTCGGTTTCTGAAACATTTAAAAGTGGAAAAGCAGGATTAGATTTGGCGTTTGCAATTAATTTAGACTTACAATTACCCCCAAAACACGAAGATTTTATTAGAAAAGGAGACCAATGGATGGTAAAAATTAATCCAATTTACTTTGATTATGACAAGGCTTATATCACCGAAGAGGCTCGTTTAGAATTGCAGAAAGTAATTAAAGTTATGAAACAATACCCAGATATTATTATAGAATCTGGTTCTCATACAGATGCAAGAGGAAGCTCTGCGTATAATCAAAAACTTTCAGAAAGAAGAGCCGCATCAACTGTAAATTATATCTTAAAAGCTGGAGGTATTAATCCAAACAGAATAACCTATAAAGGTTATGGAGAAACAAGATTGACAAATAACTGTACAGATAATGGTAGGCATACAAATACGGTTCGCTGTTCTGAGGTACAGCACCAATTAAATAGGCGCACAGAATTTGTAATTGTAAACCCCGAGGTTATTTATAAATAAGCAAAGAATATATTGCAAGATTTAAAAACAATTTTGTTATTGTCCGATTAAAATTTATAAAAACGCTAAAAAGTTATGTTTAATAGAAGTTCTAAGAGCTTTTTTAAA
>CAMZLD010000020.1 GCA_947311635.1 uncultured Flavobacteriaceae bacterium
GAGTTCGACCTAAACTTGCAATCAAAGTTTTCAGTCTTTTTCTTAGACGAGGCGTGGCTTTGAAGGACTATTTTTAGTTTGAAAAGACATAACGAAGTATAAGGAAAAGGCTGAAAATCCTTTGGAAAGACTTCTAAACAACAATCTTTGAACAATAAAAGCCTTAATTTAATACTAAATCTTCGTTTTTATTGTCCAAATCTCACTATTTATAAGGCTTCTTTGATGTAAGTTTAGGTCGAACTCAGGTTAATAAAAAAAGCCTCGTAAAATGCAAGGCTTTTAAATAGAATTTTAATCGTTTTATTTTTTATTGTTCTCTTTAATATACTTTTCTAGCGCCATTGTCATAGAAGGCATTTCTGGTGTTGGCGCCATAATATCACATCTTAAGCCAGCTTCTTCTGCTGCTTTAACAGTCGTATTACCAAAAACGGCGATACGTGTACTATTTTGCTTGTAATCAGGAAAGTTTTTAAATAAAGACTTTATTCCAGAAGGGCTAAAAAACACAAGAATGTCGTAAAAAACATTTTCTAAGTCAGACAAATCACTAACAACCGTGTTAAAAAATACAGCGCGTTGCCAATTAACACCAACTTCGTTTAAAGAGTCTGCTGCACTTTGCTTCAACTTATCAGAACAAGGCAATAAATATTTTTCTTCTTTATGTTTTTTAATGGTTTTCATTAACTGCGGAAATGTACGCTCACCCACATAAATTTTGCGTTTTCTATACACTACGTATTTTTGCAGATAGTAAGCAACAGCTTCTGACTGACAAAAATATTTTAATGAATCTGGTACTTTAAAACGCATTTCTTCTGCAATTCTAAAAAAATGATCTACCGCATTTCTACTCGTTAAAATAATAGCAGAAAATTTTCCTAAATCAATTTTTTGCGCACGCACTTGTCGTGCAGGAACTGCTTCTACATGAATAAAAGAACGAAAATCTATCTTTACTTTTTGTTTTTCTGATAAATCAAAATACGGTGAATTTTCTGTTTTAGGTGCTGGTTGAGAAACCAATATTGTTTTCACTTTCATATACAAACTGCTTAACTTTTTAGTCCATTATTTTATAAATAACAACCAAAGGTGTTATTTCGAGGGTGCAAAGATACAAAATAAAATAAAACAACTTATTAAATATCAGGTTTTTATTACTCGTAAAAAGCACAATAGTGCGCCAAACAACAAGTAGCAGTGCAATCACTATCGTGATTTTTAAAATATAGACATTCCATTTATTAGCATATGCAACTAAAATTATAAAAGGAAAAAGAATTAAAACAACGGTATTTAAATACTTAAATTTTAGAAAAGTTAGCTGTTCTATCGCTTTGTTAAATTGAAATATTTCTTTTAAAATAAAATGTACTGAATAATAAAATAAAATATAGATAATGTAACTAAAAACAATTTTTTTAAACAAAACAACCCCTTGGCTTAATGCTAATGGCTTATAAAAATAGGCGCTAAAAAAATATAAAAAAAGCGAAATTACACAAATATGAATAACGATTAACAGTAAATTATAGGCGTCAAAAAATATAGAAAAATCTTTTCTTTCTCGTTGTTTTGTATTTGGAAACAAGATTAATTTTAAGGTGTCTGGCAATTTGTTTTCAAAAAAAAACGAGGCCACAAAAAATAAACCCATAACAAATAGCAAAACAAGCGTTATCCAATCGTTTTGAGGTTGACTTCTAAAAGCAGCTTCTAAAACCATACATTTAAGATTCTATTTATAGCATAATATTAACACAAATTTAGTAATAAATAACTGTATCTTTGTAGCTGTATCAAAATATATGTCAGACACGCTAGTCATCATACCAACTTATAACGAAAAAGAAAATATAGAAGCCATTATTAGGGCTGTTTTTTTTCAAAAAAAGGCTTTCGATATCTTAATTGTAGATGATAGCTCTCCTGATGGTACTTCAGAAATTGTCAAAAAATTAATGCTCGAATTTCCGAAACGTTTGCATTTAGCAATCAGAGCAAAAAAAGAAGGCTTGGGAGCTGCCTATATTCATGGTTTTCAATGGGCTTTAAAAAAAGAATATGCATTTATTATTGAAATGGATGCCGATTTTTCTCACAACCCAAATGATCTTGAAAGGCTTTATAATGCATGTACAAAAAAAGAAGTCGATTTGGTCATTGGCTCTCGCTATTTAAACCACGAAATCAACGTCATAAATTGGGATATAACACGTATTTTATTATCTTATTTTGCATCAAAATATGTTCGGTTTATAACTAGAATTCCTATTTACGACACTACCGCTGGGTTTGTTTGTTATAGCCGTAAGGTGTTAGAAACCATCAACCTTAAAAAAATACAATTTGTAGGCTATGCTTTTCAAATAGAAATGAAATACAAAGCTTGGAAACACGGCTTTCATCTGAAAGAAATTTCGGTTATTTTTACAGACAGAATTAAAGGAAAATCAAAAATGAATAGTTCTATTATTTCTGAAGCTATTTTTGGCGTTATTAAACTACGTTTTAAAGGCCTTCCGAATAAAAAAATCACATAAAATGGCTTTACAACTTATTAAAAATGCTATAATAGTCAATGAAGGAAAAACCTTTAAAGGAGATGTCTTGATTGATGGAAATTATATTGTTGATATTGCCCCTAAAATAACAAACACTAAAGCTACAATTATTAATGCAGAAGGTTTGCATTTATTACCTGGTGTAATTGATGATCAAGTGCATTTTAGAGAGCCTGGATTAACACATAAAGCTAATATTGCTACAGAAAGTAAAGCGGCAGTTGCTGGAGGAATTACTTCTTTTATAGAAATGCCCAACACCAATCCACAAACCGTTACACAAAAAAAATTAGACGAAAAATTTGAAATTGCTGCAAAAACCTCATACGCTAATTATTCTTTTATGTTTGGTGGCACCAATAACAATTTAGAAGAAATTTTAAAAACCAACCCTAAAAACGTTGCTGGCATTAAACTCTTTTTAGGTTCATCTACGGGCAATATGCTTGTTGATAACATGGAAGTTTTAGAAAAAATATTTTCTTCTACCAACATGTTAATTGCCGTTCATTGTGAAGACGAAGCTACCATTAAAAGAAATTTAAAAAATCACATTGATCAATATGGAGAAGCTATACCAATTGAAAAACACCCTGTTATAAGAAGCGAAGAGGCTTGTTATATTTCTTCTTCAAATGCTATTGCATTGGCAAAAAAAACAGGTGCTCGTTTACATGTCTTTCATATTTCTACCGCAAAGGAAACTGAATTGTTTAGAAATGATATTCCGTTAGAAGAAAAGCAGATTACAGCAGAGGTTTGTATTCATCATTTATGGTTTGACGATTCTTATTACAAAGAAAAAGGCACTTTTATAAAGTGGAATCCTGCAGTAAAAACTGCAGCAGATAAAAAACAACTTTGGAAAGCCTTGTTAGATGACAGATTGGATATCATTGCAACAGATCATGCACCACATACTTTAGAAGAAAAAAATCAAGTTTACACCAAAGCGCCAAGCGGTGGTCCTTTAGTACAACATGCATTGCCTGCTATGCTTGAGTTTTACAAACAAGGAAAAATTTCTTTGGAAAAAATTACAGAAAAAATGTGCCACAATCCTTCAAAAATATTTAAAATAGAAAAAAGAGGGTTTATTAAAAAAGGGTTTTATGCAGATTTGGTTTTGGTAGATTTAAACAAATCTTGGACGGTAACTAAAGAAAATATCTTGTATAAATGTGGTTGGTCTCCTTTTGAAAACACCTCTTTTTCTTCAACCGTAACGCATACCTTTGTCAATGGAAATTTAATCTATAACAACGGACAATTTAATTCTTCAATAAAAGGAAAACGCTTGCTTTTTAATCGCTCGTAACATGAAAAATATTTTCTATCTTATATTCACTTTGATTTTGATTAGCTGTCACAGCAATACAGTGTATAAAAAACCTGCGCATTTAATTTCTGAAGATAAAATGGTAGATTTATTAACAGACATGCAATTAGCGGTTGCGGCAAAAGGAATAAAGAACAAACACCAACAACAAAGAATTGATTATATGCATTTGGTTTATCAAAAATATGGTGTTGATAGTTTACAATTTCAAGAAAACAATTTATACTACATTTCTAGAATTGATGATTACGAGAAAATTCTTAATAAAGTACACGCAAAACTGAGAAATTTAAAAAATGGCTTTGAAAAAGAAAATAAAATTAAAGACTCAATACTTAAAACCAAAAAAAAGCATTTAAAAGATGGCAAAAAAATAATTAAAGCTCAAAACAATTTTTCTAAAGAAAATTTATTTTTATACTCAGAGCCTACTTTTAAAAGTGGGCCGGAAAGAAATATTAAATATGAAAGTTTTGATTGGAGTCCATTACAATTCAAAAACTGTACGTACTTTTTTTATAGCGATGAAAAACGTCCTTTTAGATATGGTGCGTCTGTTGAACCTAACAAGGGTTACACCATTTCTGCATACATAAAAATGGATGATTTAAGCAAACCCAAAATAGGAAAAAGCTCTGGTAAAAGTGATTTTTGGTTTGTAATTGCAGGAAAAATAGCAAAAAACAATATAAGCATAAAACACATCAATAATAATATTTATAGATGCAGTGCTTCTGTAAAAAATGGAGGTAAAAGATTAACCCATAGCGGTATTGCTACTTACCCAAAACAATCGCACAAAAATTTTAGAGTGGTTGGTTGGCAATTAGAAGAAGGAAATAAAGTGGGTCCTTATTTACCTTCTAAATAATTTAAACACGTTTTTTTTATAACTTTTTCAATAGGCGCAAACCGAAACGCTAATCGTTGTGCTATTTTCTTTGAAGAATACTTACTTTTCCCAACCAATGAAGTGGCCGAATATTTACTTATTTTTCTAGGGCTTCTAATTATAAACGTTTTTAACCAATCCAATCGCCAAACAACATTTAAAACCGTAGCTGTTATTTTTTTTGAAGGTCTTTTTTTACCAAATCCATCAGCTATTTTAAAAAATACTTCTTTAAAAGACCTGTTTTCAGAAACTAAAATAAAGCGTTCATTTTTAATGGCACTTTGCGTTAATTGTAGCATTGCTTTTACAACATCTTCTACGCCAACAAAGGCATTTACACCTTCAGTGTAATAAGAAAAGCCTTTCTCTATTTTAGTAAACAACGCGCCTGTGCCTTGCTGCCAAAAGCCAGCTCCTAAAATAATACCTGGATTTACAATCACAACAGCTAATCCTTCTTGAGAGCCTCGCCAAACTTCTAATTCTGCTCCATATTTGGTAATGGCATAACCACTTTTCTGAATTTCAAAATTCCAATCATCTTGTTCGTCAATCAACCCGTTATTTGGCTTGTTTTCAATAGCAGCAACAGAGCTTACATAGCATAGTTTTTTTACATCTTGTGCAATACAAAAATTAACAATATTAGCAGTGCCTTCTATATTAATCTTTCGCATTGCTTTGTAATCATTTGGGTCAAAAGAAACCAATGCAGCACAATGATACACATAATCAACATTTGTAAACGCTTGTTCTAAAGAAGGCGTCTTTGTAATATCTGCCTGTATCCATTGTATTTTTGAAAACTGCTTTTCAGCTTCAGTAGTGTAATAAGAAAACACTTTTTTAACCGTTTTTAAGCTTTCTGCTGTTCTATAGATCGCTTTTACAATATCATTCTCTAAAGTTAAATAATATAATAAATGTGCACCAACCAAACCTGTTCCGCCAGTAACTAAAATCATAATTTGAGTTCTTGAAGTTCAAAAATACAACAAATTAGAAAGCTAAGAATTGAATGCCCTCAAAATAGTTTTTTTGTATAGATAAATATATCTTTGCGCTTTAATAAAAGTGAAATTATGAAGAATTTTGTAGAAGAATTACGTTGGAGAGGTTTGTTACACGATATCATGCCGGGCACAGAAGATTTACTAAGTAACGAAATGACAACTGGTTATATTGGTTTTGATCCTACAGCAGACTCCTTACATATTGGTAGTTTGGTACAAATTTTTATTTTAAAACACTTTCAAATTGCTGGCCATAAACCCATTGCACTTCTTGGTGGTGCTACAGGTATGGTGGGCGATCCTTCAGGAAAATCGGCAGAACGTAATTTATTAGATGAAGCTACACTTTCAAAAAATATTGCTGGCGTAAAAGCACAATTAGAACGCTATTTAGACTTTAGTAGTAATACAAATAATGCTGCAGAATTGGTAAACAATTACGACTGGATGAAAGAAATATCGTTAATAGATTTTGTGCGTGATACTGGTAAGCATATTACCGTAAACTACATGATGGCAAAAGATTCTGTTAAAAAACGTATTTCAGGAGAAAATTCTGAAGGTATGAGTTTTACAGAGTTTACCTACCAACTTTTTCAAGGCTATGATTTTTATCATTTATACCAAGAAAAGAACTGTAAATTACAAATGGGCGGCTCTGATCAATGGGGAAATATTACTACCGGCACAGAGCTTATTAGAAGAAAAGCACAAGGTAAAGCCTACGCCATTACCGTGCCTTTGGTCACCAAAGCAGATGGTACTAAATTTGGTAAAACAGAAGGTGGCAATGTGTGGCTAGACGCTAAAAGAACATCACCTTATAAATTTTACCAATATTGGTTAAACGCATCAGATCAAGATGCAAAAAAATACATCAAAATCTTTACCTTTTTAGACAAAGCAACAATTGAAGCGCTTACAAAAGAGCACGAAGAAGCGCCACATTTACGTGTTTTACAGAAAAAAATTGGTGAAGAAGTTACCATCTTAACACATGGTAAAGCGGCTTATGACAATGCTATTAAAGCGTCTGCTATTCTCTTCGGAAAATCAACAGCAAACGATTTAAAAACCTTAGACGAACAAACTTTTTTAGATGTATTTGATGGCGTACCACAAGCCGAAATTTCTTCTTCTCAAATAGAAAACGGACTAGAAATTGTACCTGCCTTTGCAGAAACTGGGTTTTTAAAATCTAATGGCGAAGTACGTAGGGCTTTGAAAGAAAATTCTATTGCTGTTAACAAAGAAAAAGTAACAGAAAGTTTTGTAATTACTACCAATGATTTAATTGCAAATAAATACGTGTTATTGCAGCGCGGTAAAAAGAGTTATTTTTTGTTAAAAATACAAAAATAGCAGAAAGCAGCTATTATAAATTTGATGCTTTCTGCTGTTTTATTTTATTCCCTTTCGTTCTTTATTGTTTTGTCAATATTATATCTGTAGGTATATTAAAATCAAAACCTACAATGGTCATCCCTTTGGAATATACTTTCCAAGTTGCTTGTAGCGGTGAGCTTCCTGTATTTATTATTTTCATTTTTAATCTTCCACTTAATATCCCTATAGTGCTTTCATCAACTGAATTATCATCTATCCAACCAAATAAATCAACACCATTTATAGTGTCTGATAAAATTACACTTTCAGAAGTTTGTCCGCTTTGAGGGTAATATTTTACTGAGTTATGTAAAATGGTTTCATTGGGCATACCTGCATTTTCTATGAGTAAAAAACACCCTTTTATTTTATCTTTAAAAAATTCAACAGGCGATCCAAATGGTTTTTTAATTGTTTTATATAGAATAACTCTAAAGGTTAAATTACCTGTAGTGTTTTCCCAAGTCCCTAAAAAGGGAGTAAAATGGTTGTCAATATCTTTAAAATATTTTCCTGAATTATTTCCTTGATTAAAGGTATTTAAATTTACAATGGTTTGTGCTTTACAACTTAAAATTGTGAGTGTTAGAAGTAATATTGTGAGTGTTTTTTTCATGGTTTATTGTTTTTAATTACAGTTGTTTTTATCTATAGTGTCAGTTCTTGTGTTGTGTGTTACTCTTTCAAATCTATCAAAAGTGTCATTAACTTCAAAAAGGGTCAACCCCATATTTGTCGCCTTTAAAAAATCTAAAAATAATTTTTCGTCATATATATTATCTACACTATTTTCCTTGATTAAAGGCTCTGTATGATTATCTATATTTCCTGTATAATATTTTTCTCTCATTTGGACCCTATTTAAACCAACTGTATAGTCAAACCCTGCATCAAAGATTGTTGCAAATACTTTTAAAAATTGCGTTGGGTTGTTAATTGTAAATGCATAATTCGTGCCATCTGCAGTTGATAAAAAAGCAACAAACTTATCTAAATCAATTTTATCTTTTCTTAAAAGAGTATACATGGCAAGTAAATCTGCATACGAAAATACAGAATAAGTAGATTCTGAAGGTGCATTATGTGTATGAGCAATCATTTCATACTTTTGATTACCCGTTGGTATTGGGATCGCAACATTACCCTCACCTCCAATTGGAGAATTTTGAATTAGATTAGTACTATTTAACTTATAAATGCCTCTTTCTGTAGAAGCATTTGTAAACATTTTTAAAGATATTAATTCACTACGTAGTGTTGAATTGTTTACAAAAAGGGTCTCTATTTTATCACATTCATAGTATAGTCTTGTAATTCTGGACAATCGGGACAAGTAGGTGCTGTTATTGGTGGAGATGGAGGTATACCTGTATTTGTGCTGGTTCCTGTGCCACCACCATTTTGATTACCGCCAGTAGTATCTGTTGGTTCTGTCGGGCCTGGCCCTGGGCCAAAGCCCCCACCCCCAGTACATGTAGTAACAGATACATAGTCACCATTGCAAGTACTCCCATCTCCATGGGGTCCTGGCAATGAGCATGGTTCCCATACCCAATCTGTATCACATTCAATATAATCTCTATAACTGTTTCTTGTTAAAAAACTAGTATCAAAATCAATAGGAAAAAAAGTAGTTATTCTTGTATTTAACTCTTCTTGGCTTAGGGTTAAAAATTCTTGATATGTAAAACCATATTTTACGATAAATGTATCGTATTGATTGTCTTGATTCAAAGTAATAAATAGGTTTTCTAGTTTATCATCTTCAGGTTCCTCTCTTGATATTTTAAAATTATATGAATTATAGTTACCGTTTTCTACATATTTTACAAAATCTGTATCTATCGTAAAACCATATTGAGTATTTACAATTGTATCTCTAAAATTGCCCGATTTATTTACTGATTTTTGAATTTTCCTTAGTTTTGATGCTATTTTTAAATTCGTTTCTATTTCAGAAATATCAACTATTGTGACGGTAATTATAGGGTTTACTTTTTGTTGAAAATTATTTTCATTTTCTCTTTCACAGTTTGCTAGAAAAAATGAAATACCAAAGAGTAAGATTCCTAATTGTAAATAGTTTAAAAGTTTCTTTTTCATCATAATTTTAAGTTTTAAAGTTAGTTAATTTTTATAAAAACTGCCTAGGAAACCCAAAATCATTGGTAAATACTTCTAATATAATAAGGCTCATAGCAATTTGAACAATTCAAATATAGTGAAAAATATTTAAAACAGGTCTTATACGCCCTCTTTTTATTTGATTTATTCAGATACTTTCAAGCGATAAAGTGTACAAATGCCTTTAACCTTAAAAGAAAAAAAGTATGTTAAAAAACTTGGAGCAAAAATTATTGCTCTTAGAAAAGAAGCGGGTATTAAACAAAAGGAATTGTCAGATTTATTAGATATGGATGATGGATCTCTAAGGCGAATAGAATCTGGTAGGACAAACCCTACAACAACAACTCTTCTAAAAATAGCGGATGCGCTAAATATTCAAATGAAAGATTTATTTGATTTTTAATCTTTAAACTGTAGCTTCTCCCAATTATGGTTTGCTTTTACCTGTAGTTTTGGCGTATTGCCTTGCTGCCATTTCTATCATTCCCTCCAAAGTATATCTATCATCTCGTTTTCCCATTGCTTTTCTTAATTTATGTATCATAGCCCATATAGGTTCGTATCGTTTAAAGCCTAATTGACGTTGAATTTCTTTGGA
>CAMZLD010000021.1 GCA_947311635.1 uncultured Flavobacteriaceae bacterium
ATTTTTATGTATCGAAAAAACTATTTTCTCGAACTGCAAAGATACTATTATTATTTTGATTGCAAGTTTAGGTCGAACTCAGGTTAATAACATAACACACCTAACTATTGCCATTCAAAATAATAATAGTATCTTTGCAGTTCGGGAAAATAGTTTTTTCGATACATAAAAATCATTTAAATAAATATTAGCATGTATTTAACAAAAGAACAAAAAGCAGAAATCTTTGCAAAGCACGGAAAAACTGCAACAAACACAGGTTCTGCAGAAGGACAAATTGCCTTATTCACTTTTAGAATAAACCATTTAACAGAGCACTTAAAAAACAATCGTAAAGATTTTAATACAGAGCGTTCACTTGTAAAATTGGTAGGTAAAAGAAGAAGTCTTTTAGATTATTTAATCAAAAAAGACGTTTTAAGATACCGTGCAATTATTAAAGAATTAGGATTACGTAAATAATCAATAAAAAGAGAGGCCTTACGCCTCTCTTTTTCATTTTACTCATGTAAAGAGTCTAAAACAAGTATATAATTAAGCAGATTCTGAAAAACATTCAGAATACTTAGTTTTTCATTGGTTACACAACACTACAACAACACAACGCCAATGTTTAATTAGAATTAAAATTTAGTATGATTCCAAAAGTATTTAAAGAGGTCATAGACCTAGGTGATGGTAGAGAAATTTCTATCGAAACTGGAAAATTAGCAAAACAAGCACACGGTAGTGTGGTTGTACAAATGGGAAAAGCAATGTTGCTTTGTACCGTAGTATCAAGTTACAAAACAGGTACCGTAGATTTTTTACCCTTAACTGTAGATTATAGAGAAAAATTTGCAGCAGCTGGTCGTTACCCAGGAGGTTTCTTTAAAAGAGAAGCAAGACCAAGTAACACAGAAATTTTAACAATGCGTTTAGTAGATAGAGTTTTACGCCCATTGTTTCCTAAAGATTACCATTCAGAAACACAGGTAATGATTCAATTAATGTCTAATGATGAAGATGTTATGCCAGATGCATTAGCAGGGCTAGCAGCTTCAGCAGCTATTCAATTAAGTGATTTTCCTTTTGAATGCCCTATTTCAGAAGTAAGAGTTGCAAGAATTGACGGAGAGTTTGTAATCAATCCAAGTAGAGCGCAATTAGAAACTGCCGATATGGATATGATGATTGGCGCCTCTGCAGATTCTGTAATGATGGTAGAAGGAGAAATGGACGAATGTAGTGAAGAAGAAATGGCAGCAGCCATAAAATTTGCACACGAAGCTATTAAAGTACAATGTGCTGCACAAGTACGCTTGGCAGAAGCCTTCGGAAAAAAAGAAGTACGCGAATATGAAGGCGAAGCAGAAGACGAAGCTTTAGCAGAAAAAATTCATACCGCTGTGTATCAACAAATTTATGATGTTGCCAAAAAAGGAACCTCTAAAGTAGAAAGAACAAACGCTTTTGCAGAAATAAAAGAAGCTTTAAAAGCATCTTTTTCTGAAGAAGAACTAGAAAACTACGGAGAACTTATTGGAAAATACTTTAACAAAGCACAAAAAGAAGCCATTCGTGACCTTACCTTGAATGAAGGTTTACGTTTAGATGGACGTAAAACAACAGAGATAAGACCAATTTGGTGTGAAATAGACTACTTACCTTCTACACACGGATCAGCTATCTTTACACGTGGCGAAACACAAGCATTAGCAACTGTAACCTTAGGTACTTCTAGAGAAGCAAGTATGGTAGACACACCTTCTTACCAAGGTGAAGAAACTTTCTATTTACACTATAACTTTCCACCTTTTTGTACAGGTGAAGCGAGACCTTTAAGAGGAACTTCACGTAGAGAAATTGGTCACGGAAACTTAGCACAACGTGCTTTAAAAGGAATGATTCCAGAAGATTGCCCATATACAGTAAGAGTTGTTTCTGAAGTTTTAGAATCTAATGGTTCTTCTTCTATGGCAACCGTTTGTGCAGGTACAATGGCACTTATGGATGCTGGTGTTCAAATGAAAAAACCAGTTTCTGGTATTGCAATGGGGTTAATTTCTGATGCTAAAACAGGAAAATTTGCCGTATTATCAGATATTTTAGGTGATGAAGATCATCTTGGCGATATGGATTTTAAAGTTACAGGAACTTCAGACGGTATTACAGCGTGTCAAATGGATATCAAAATAAAAGGCTTGTCTTATGATGTTTTAGAAGCTGCATTAGCACAAGCACGTGATGGCCGCCTACATATCTTAGGAAAACTTACAGATACTATTGCTGCACCTGCATCTGATGTAAAAGAGCATGCACCAAAAATGGTTACCAAAACAATTCCAAATGATATGATAGGTGCTTTTATTGGACCAGGAGGAAAACATATTCAAGAATTACAAAAAGAAACAGGAACAACCATTGTTATCAATGAAGACCCTGTTACCGAAGAAGGTATTGTTGAAATATTAGGAACAGACCCTAAAGGAATTGAAGAAGTACTTGCACGTATAGAGTCAATGCTTTTTAAACCAGAAGTAGGAAGCGTTTACGAAGTAAAGGTAATTAAAATCTTAGATTTTGGACCTGTAGTAGAATATGTAGAAGCACCAGGAAACGAAGTGTTATTACATATTTCTGAATTGGCTTGGGAACGAACAGAAAAAGTATCTGACGTGGTAAACATGGGTGATGTATTTGATATTAAATACTTCGGAAAAGATCCTAGAACCAAGAAAGACAAAGTATCTCGTAAAGCATTACTACCAAAACCAGAAGGTTATGTAGAAAGACCTAAAAGAGATAATAATAGAGGTCGTGATAATCGTGGAAGAGATAACCGAAGAGACGATAGAAGAAATAGAGATCATTAATTTATTTCTTAATTAATTTAAAACCTGTTACATGATTTTGTAACAGGTTTTTTTATAATGTAAAAAGGCTTCATTTTCATGAAGCCTTTTTGAAAAAAATATTCTGTGTTTCCCCCAAAACACTCAATATCTGGCAAATCTACAATTTAATTTCTTTTATTTTTTTTAAAAATTGCAAAATTTGAAATATTTTTTGTATTTTTTGCAAAAAATAAAACTATGCAAAACCCTCATCCTCTATTCATTAAGACTATAAAAGAAAAATTACCTAAGAATATTTCTATCATAGAAGTCATTGCCAATATCTTAAATATTAATTATGACGCTGCTTATAGAAGGGTAAACGGTAAAACAAATTTATCACTTAAAGACGCTCTTATTTTATCAAAACATTTTGAAATTTCTTTAGATTTATTAAATAAGAGCGTCTTTAAGTGATAAATTTGTTTTACCGTTTACCCTTCTATAAGCAGCGTCATAATTAATATTTAAGATATTGGCAATGACTTCTATGATAGAAATATTCTTAGGTAATTTTTCTTTTATAG
>CAMZLD010000022.1 GCA_947311635.1 uncultured Flavobacteriaceae bacterium
ACTATACGATAAACAGTTATTTGAAAATTATGGTTATTGATAGATAACATAAAATTAAAAAAAAACAGAAAAAGCAAGGTGTCTATTTAAAAAAAGCTCTTAGAACCTCTATTAAACATAACTTTGTAGCGTTTTTATAAATTTTAATCGGGCAACAATATAACCGAAATATAAAAAATGGTCGTATTATTTTTATATCTTTGAAAAATAACTAACTACAATTATGGCAGAAAATATTTTTACACTCTTTATGCTTATCCTATTACAGGTTGTTTTAGGCTTTGACAATCTTTTGTACATTTCTATAGAATCTCAACGCGCTCCAGAGGCACGTCAAAAATATGTACGTAAATTAGGCATTGGTTTGGCTGTTTTTTTAAGAATTATTTTACTTTTTATACTTGTAAGATTGGTTTCGTATTTTCAAGAACCTTGGCTTGTATTAGAAAGTCAATTTTTAACAGGAAAATTTACTTTTGAAAGTTTAATCACACTTTTTGGTGGTGTTTTTATTATTTATACTGCTGTTAAAGAAATTTGGCACATGATGGACATGGAAGCACATAATGCTCAAGCTAACAAATCGAAAGAATCTGTAGGAAAAATTATCTTTTTAATTGTGATTATGAATTTAGTTTTTTCTTTTGATTCTATATTAAGCGCTATGGCTTTAGCAAACCATACAAATGCATCAGGAGTTGTAGAATACAATATGGTATTAATGACCATTGCAATTGTTGTTGGTGGTGCATTAATGATTTGGTTAGCAGACAAAGTTTCTGACTTCTTAAAAAAGAATCGCATGTACGAGGTTTTGGGCTTATTTATCCTACTTATTGTAGGTGTTATGCTACTAACAGAAGGTGGTCATAAAGCTGGCATGGAAATTTTCGGAAACCATATAACACCTATGAACAAAACAACGTTCTACTTTGTTATTTTAGTGTTAGTACTTGTAGATATTGTACAATCTCGCTACCAAAAAAACCTTAGCCAAAAGAATACGCATTAATTTTTGACAAAAAGAAATGAAATCTTAAATTTTCGATAGCTGCGGAAATGGTCTTTGACTAAAGATCTAAGACCGTTTCACTATTAGATTTAAGATAGCGTTTTGTTTGAATCAATGACAATAAGTTGATTCGTTTCCTAAAAAAATGCTATTTATTGTTTTAAATAATTCAATACATTGTTATCGATGCGCGTTAAAACATTTGAAACATCTGATTTAACAAATTTTTCTCCTGTAATCTGCTCATAGAGTTCTATATAGCGTTTAGAAATTTCTAAAATTTTTGCATTACTCATTGCAGGTATTTGTTGCCCTTCTTTTCCTTGAAAACCATTTTCTATAAGCCATTGTCGTACAAATTCTTTAGAGAGTTGCTTTTGCTTTTCTCCTTTAGATTGGCGTTCTTGATAACCATCAGCATAAAAATATCTTGAAGAATCTGGTGTATGTATTTCATCTATCAACACAATGTTACCATCTTTTGTTTTACCAAATTCATATTTGGTATCTACCAAAATAAGTCCTCTTTCTTTGGCTATTTCTGTTCCTCTTTGAAACAATTTACGTGTATAATCTTCTAGAATAAGATAATCTTCTTTAGAAACAATATGTTGAGCTAAAATTTCTTCTCTAGAAATATCTTCATCGTGTGCTCCGTTATCCGCTTTCGTTGATGGCGTAATAATGGGAGTTGAAAATTGATCGTTTTCTTGCATTCCATTTGGCATTTCAACACCACAAAGCATACGTTTTCCTAGTTTATATTCTCTTGCTGCGTGTCCAGATAAATAACCCCTTATAACCATTTCTACTTTAAAAGGTGTACACAAATGACCAATAGCTACGTTGGGGTCTGGTGTTGCTATAAGCCAATTAGGAACAATATCTTGGGTTTGTTGCATCATCTTGGTAGCTATCTGATTCAAAACTTGCCCTTTAAAAGGTATTTGTTTTGGCAAAATTACATCAAAAGCAGATAGTCTATCGGTTGCAATCATAACTAAAAGATGGTCATCAATAGTATAAACTTCGCGTACTTTTCCTTTATAAACTGCTTGTTGTTTCGGAAAATAGAAATCCGTATTATTAATTGTATTCATTTTTGTTTTGTTGTTGTCTGCAAAAATAATCTATTTAAATTTCTTAGGGATGCGTTTTATTTGTTTTAAATTATCAGAAATTGGGGTGACAGTTACTTCAGTTTCTCCAGGAATAAAGTAGAAAAAATACATACTATTTTGGCCAATTTTCTTAACATCTAAAGTAGAATTATCTTTAAAAACCAATGTGTAATTAGGTATTACTTCTTTTGTATTTATCCTATGTTTAGTTCCAAGACCCATACCCAATCTCATAGAAACAAACATTATAAAAAACATAAGAGCCATTGCTTTTATCACCCCTCCTTTTCTATCCATTTGTTCAAATCGTTTATCCCATTTTTTAATGTCATTTATTTTTGCATACCATTTTTTAACCCTTAATTTTTGATATAACTTAGGCATTAACTTGGTGAAATACACATATACCAAACCTAAAAAAACGATTAGAAAAATAGAAATTTTCCAATTATTTGTAAGCAAACTAATAGGCGATATCAATGCATCTAAAATAGTGATATAATTTAAGTAAGAAACTTTTAATATTCCATAAAATAGCGCATCACTTACAATACCCAAAATGATGAGATAAATATATGCAATGTAAAAATATTCTTGTAAGCTTAGTTTTTCGTCTTCCATATTATTCGGTTTCAATTCCTTTATAAGCCGCAATAATTTTCTTTACCAATCTATGACGCACTACGTCTTTATCATCTAGATATACTATACCAATGCCTTCGGTATCTTTTAAAGCTAATAGCGCTTCTTTTAAACCAGATATTTGTTTACGTGGTAAATCTATTTGACCTGGATCGCCTGTAATAACAAATTTGGCACTACGCCCCATTCTGGTTAAAAACATTTTCATCTGATTGTGCGTGGTATTTTGAGCTTCGTCTAAAATTACAAATGCATTATCTAGTGTTCTACCACGCATAAAAGCCAACGAAGCAATTTCTATAACCTTACGCTCCATATAAGAATCTAATTTTTCGTACGGAATCATATCGCGCAAGGCATCATATAAGGGTTGCATATAAGGATCTAACTTGTCTTTTAAATCGCCCGGTAAAAACCCTAAATTCTCACCACTTTCTACTGCAGGGCGTGTCAATACAATACGTTTTACTTCTTTATCTTTCAAAGCTTTTACAGCAAGCGCAACTGCTGTATAAGTTTTTCCTGTTCCTGCTGGTCCAACGGCAAATAACATATCATTTTTTTGCATTAAAGCAACCATTTTACGCTGATTAACCGTTTGGGCTTTAATGAGTTTTCCGCCTACACCATGAACCAACACTTCTTTTGTAGCATTCGGTTTTGGCTCTTCACCTGTTGCCATAACAATACGTTCAATACTATTTTCATCCAATTTATTGTACCTATTAAAATAGCTTGTAAGCATTTCTATTCGTTTTTCAAATTCATCAAGAATCTCAGATTCACCAAAAATTCTTAGCGTATTTCCACGTGCTACAATTTTTATCTTCGGAAAATATTTCTTTAACAATTCTATGTTTACGTTTTCTGTTCCGAAGAGATCATTCGGACTAATTTCGGTGAGTTCTATAATGCGTTCGTTCAAATGTAAATAGTTTAATAATTTTTTATAAAATGCATTCTAAAAATAAAGCCTTTATAAAGGTTAATTGTTTAGATTTGCATAACAAATTTATACATTTATTTTTGTAACCAACTAATTTTTGAAGGAAGTAATTAACAAATGTCTTTAATAACGTTAACAACCGATTTTGGCACCAAAGACCACTTTGTAGCAAGCATAAAAGGCGCTATCTACAATGAATTGCCCGATGCTAGAATTGTTTCTATTTCGCATCAAATTTCGCCTTTTAACATTACAGAAACTGCGTATGTTTTAAAAAATGCTTATAAAAGTTTTCCTAAAGGCAGCATTCATATCATTGGTGTCGACGCAGAGCTTAACGAAGAAAACAAACATATTGCAGTACAAATTGACAATCATTTTTTTATTTGTGCTGATAATGGGTTGATCTCTTTAATCCTTTCTGAAATTAATCCAGAAAAAATGGTCGAAATCAATATCCATGAAAGAATAGAAAAAAAGAATACGCCTTTAAATGTTTTTATCCATGTAGCCTGCCATATAGCTAGAGGTGGAACGTTAGACGTAATTGGAAAACCCATTACAACTTACAAAAAACTTACAGAGATACAACCCGTGATTAATAGAGAAAAAAATCAAATTTTAGGTGCTGTTATTTATATTGACAACTACGGAAACGTTATTTCTAATATTTCTAAAAAATTATTTCAAGAAATTGGCAAAGGGCGTTCTTTCGAAATAATGGCACATCGTTATAAATTTAAAACCGTTCTTAACGATTACAGTAATATTGTAGATTTTTCTTTACCAAAAGAACAGCGGCAAAAAGATGGTAGCAAGTTAGCTTTATTTAACAGTGCAGATTATTTAGAAATTGCCATTTACAAAAGCAATCTATTAGTTGGTGGTGCTTCTACCTTACTGGGTTTGAATTATAGAGACAATATTGTTGTAAAATTTAACGACTAATAAATATGTTTGTACGCATTGTAAAAATGGAATTTCAGTCAGAAAAAATTTCTGAATTTTTAAAAAATTTTGATTTGGTTAAACATAAAATACGCAATTCTAAAGGCTGTCAATTACTAGAATTGTACCAAGACAAAAACAACGAAACCATTTTTTTTACCTACAGTTACTGGAAAACAGAACAAGATTTAGAAAATTACAGAAACTCAGAGCTCTTTAAAAAGGTTTGGGCAAAAACAAAAATACTCTTTAACGCAAAACCAGAAGCTTGGAGCGTAGATAAAAAAGTAATTTTGTAATATAATTATGAATTAGACTAGACCTTAAAAGGTATGCAACAAAAATTTTGTTTTAAGAAATTACCAACGTTAACAACCAAAAGGTTGCGCATACGTAAACCTACAAAAGAAGATGCAAAAGCTATTTTTGAATTAAGAAACAATTTAATAATAAATAAATACATCAAAAGAACACCTCCAAAAACAGCACAAGACGTCCTTTCTTTTATAAAAAAAATGAAGTTTGCATTTAACCAACAAAAAGCAATTTATTGGATTATTGAACTAAAAAATACTAAAAAAATAATTGGTACTGTCTGTTTTTGGAACATCTCTAAAGACAAAACATATACAGAAGTAGGCTACGAATTACTACCCCAATTCCATAAAAAAGGCTTAATGACAGAAACGCTTCAAGAGGTGATTCATTTTGGATTTAAAACCATACCATTTAAAACTATTGAAGCTTTTACACATAAAGACAATAAAAATTCTTTAACCTTGTTAAATAAAATGAAATTTGTTTTTCTAAAAGATAAAAAGGATATTGGATTTCCGTACAATTACATCTTTCAATTAAATCAAGATAATTAATGATTGCTATTTTTAAAAAAGAAATAAATGCTTTTTTTGCCACACCAATTGGCTACCTTGTTATTGCACTTTTTTTAATACTTAACGGACTCTTTTTGTGGGTGTTTAAAAGTGATTTTAATATTTTACATGCAGGTTTTGCTGACCTAAGTAGCTTTTTCTACTTAGCCCCTTATATTTTTATTTTTTTAATACCTGCAATTACTATGCAAAGTTTTTCTGATGAAATGCTACAAGGCACTATAGAAATTTTAAAAACAAAACCACTAACACATTGGCAAATTATTTTCGGAAAATACTTAGCAGCACTCACACTCGTTTTTATGGCAATTATACCAACTCTAATCTATGTGTTTAGCATTTCTAAATTAGGAAAAACACCTGCAAATTTTGACTTAGGAAGTCTTTTAGGTTCTTATATTGGGTTGCTTTTTTTAGCAAGTGCCTATACTGCAATTGGTATCTTTTGTTCTACCTTTTCTAAAAATCAAATTGTAGCCTTTATGCTTGCTGCATTTATTACGTATTTTATGTTTCAAGGATGGCAAGCCCTCGGTAATTTTAATCTCTTCGGAAACTTAGATTTGACCATTCAAAAAATTGGCATTCAAGAACACTACAATAGCATGAGTTTAGGCGTGATTGACACTAGAGATGTGGTCTATTTCATTAGTCTTACAAGTTTGTTTCTAATACTTACAAAATTTAAGTTTCAATATGAATCGTAGATTAAACTTAAAACATATTGCCCTTATTTTCTTCGGAATTTTCTTAATCAATTATATTGGTAGTTATTTTTACAAACGTTTTGACCTAACAAATGACAAGCGTTTTACATTGTCTAAAACAACAATTGATTTAGTTAAAAACACCAAAGAACCGCTTACCATTAAAGTCTATTTAAAAGGAAATTTTCCTGCAGAATTTAAACGCTTACAAATAGAAACAAAACAACTATTACAAGAATTTAAAGCACTTAATAGTAATATTCGTTTTCGATTTATAAATCCCAAAAAAATAACTAAAAAACTTATTTCAGAAGGCATGATACCCAGCCGTCTTCAAGTAGAAGAAGAAGGTAAAATTAGCGAACTGGTTGTTTTTCCTTGGGCAAGCATTCAATACGGTAAAAAGAAAGAAAATGTGGAGTTACTTATTAGTAATTTTAATACCAATCAAGATGATCAAATGCAACAATCCATTCAAAACTTGGAGTACGCTTTTACCAATGCCATTTATAAAATAACAAGCCCCAAAATAAAAAAAATAGCAGTTTTAAAAGGCAATGGCGAATTGAATGATGTATATCTCTTTGATTATCTTAATACAATAAACAAGCACTATCGTTTAGCTCCTTTTACTTTAGATTCGGTTACTCAATTTCCAAAAAAGACTTTTAAAGAGTTACAGAAATTTGATGCCATTATAGTTGCTAAACCGACACAAAAATTTACAGAAGCAGAAAAATATACCTTAGATCAATACTTAATATCTGGCGGCAAAGCCTTATGGCTTATAGACAATGTTACTGCAGAAATGGATAGCTTGTACGCTACGGGAAAAACCCTCGCTTTTCCTAAAGACTTAGGGCTAACAGATTTATTTTTTAGTTACGGTTTTCGTATAAATCCAAACTTAATAGAAGACCTATACAGCTCAAAAATTGCTGTTGCCACAGGTAATATTGGCGGCAAAACAAAATACAATCAGTTTCTTTGGAAATACTTTCCGTTGGTTAATCCATCTCAAAATCATCCCATCTCTAAAGGTGTAAATCTTGTCAACTTACAATTTGCCAATAGTATTGATCTTTTGAAAAATAAAATCAAAAAAACAATTTTATTACAAAGCTCAAAACTATCAAAAACCATTGCAACACCACACTTTATCACCTTAAATAGTTTGGCTGAAAAACCAAATCCAAAAACATTCAACAACGGGTCAAAACCCATGGCAGTTTTATTAGAAGGATCTTTTACATCTGCATATAAAAATCGTGTAAAACCTATAAACTTAAACACCCATAATGATCAAAAAATAGCAAGTAAACTCATCGTAATTTCTGATGGCGATATCATTGCCAACAAATTAAATGCTCAAGGAGAACCCTACCCATTGGGGTTTGATAAGTGGAGCAACCAAACTTGGGGCAACAAAATGTTTTTACTTAATGCAATGCATTATTTGTTAGATGATCAAGGTATTATGCAGTTACGATCTAAAAATATTTCAATTCCCCTTTTAAACAAAGAAAAAGCCTTTACAGAAAGTCGTATTTGGCAATTGATAAATATTGCTTTACCGTTGGTTTTTCTAGCTATTTTTGCCTTTATTTTTCATTACTTCAGAAAACAGAAATACCTTAATTAACGCTTGTTAACAAATACATTTTTTAGTCACAGTATTTTAAAATATATTTGTAGTTCGATAAAAGAAACAACTTTATGAAATTTATAGTATCAAGTAGCCAATTATTAAAACAACTTCAAATACTTGGAGGCGTAATTAACAGCAACAATACCTTACCAATTTTAGATAACTTTTTATTTGAATTACAGCCCAACCAATTAAAAATATCTGCTTCAGATTTAGAAACTACCATGAGTACAACTATTGACGTAGAATCTGATAATGATGGTGCTGTAGCTATTTCTGCACGCTTGTTATTAGATACGCTAAAAACGTTTCCAAATCAGCCATTAACTTTTAAAACTGAAGATAACAATACCATTGAAATTAGCTCTAGCCAAGGTAAATACGAATTGGCTTATTTTGATGGTGCCGAATTTCCGAAAGCAATAGCTTTAGAATCGCCAAGTAAAACAACTCTAAAAGCAAGTATTTTAGCAACTGCCATCAACAAAACTATTTTTGCAGCAGGCAATGATGATTTAAGACCAGTAATGAGTGGAGTGTTTTTTCAGTTTAGCTCAGACAATTTAACATTTGTAGCAACAGACGCTCATAAATTAGTAAAATACGTACGTACAGACATTACCTCAGACCAAACAGCTGAGTTTATCATGCCAAAAAAACCACTTAATTTATTAAAAGGAATTTTATCTGCCACAGACGCTGAAGTAACCATAGAATACAATGATGCAAATGCCAAATTCACCTTTGATAATGTGGTATTAGTATGTAGATTAATAGACGGTAAATACCCAAACTACGAAGCTGTAATTCCAAAGGAAAATCCAAATAAACTAACTGTTGATAGAGCAACTTTTTTAAATTCTGTAAAACGTGTATCTATTTTTTCTAGTAAAACAACACACCAAATACGGTTAAAAATGGCAGGAACATCATTACAAATTTCTGCAGAAGATATTGATTACTCTAACAAAGCTAACGAGCATTTAAATTGTGAATATCAAGGAGATGACATGCAAATAGGCTTTAACTCACGTTTTTTAACAGAAATGCTAAGCAACCTTAATTCTAATGAAATATTAATAGAAATGTCAATGCCAAACAGAGCCGGGATTTTAACACCAATAGATGGAACAGATGAAGGAGAACATATTACCATGCTTGTAATGCCTGTAATGTTAAATGCCTAAGAAAATTTATAGAAAATTCAAAAACGCTTTTCAAAAAAAAATTTGAAAAGCGTTTTTTTTTGTACATTTATATTCTATGAATTTTTTAGCACACTTATACCTTTCTAAAGAAAACCCTAATATCATGATTGGTAATTTTATTGCCGATCAAATACCTGGAAATAGATTTGACCATTATCACAATACCATACAACAAGGTATTCGGTTACATAGAGAGATTGATACCTTTACAGATGCACATGCCATTGTTAGGAAAAGTAAAAGGCGCCTTCATGAGCGTTATAAACATTACGATGGTGTAATTATTGATGTTTTTTACGATCACTTTTTAGCAAAAAACTGGGGTCGGTATTCTGCCATACCACTAGATGTATATGCACAAGGTATTTATGATTTATTAGATAAAAATTTTCAAATACTTCCAGAAAAAACACAACATTTGTTACCCTATATGAAAAAACAAAACTGGTTATTAAGCTACGCTTCTTTTAAAGGTATCGAAGCCGTTTTAAATGGCATTAATAAACGCACCAAGTATAAATCACAAATGCATCTAGCAATAACAGATTTGCACCAGCATTATCTAGAGCTAGAAAATGATTTTACAGCTTTTTTTGAAGAATTACAAAGTTTTTCCAATCAGATATTATTTAAAATTAGTAGTGTCCGTCTAAAGACGTAAGACCGTTTCACTATTAGACGAAAGATAAAAGACTTGATTGTAACTATACGATAAACAGTTATTTGAAAATTATTGTTAGTGATAGATAAAATAAAATTA
>CAMZLD010000023.1 GCA_947311635.1 uncultured Flavobacteriaceae bacterium
CATTGCCAATATCTTAAATATTAATTATGACGCTGCTTATAGAAGGGTAAACGGTAAAACAAATTTATCACTTAAAGACGCTCTTATTTTATCAAAACATTTTGAAATTTCTTTAGATTTATTAAATAACCCAGAGAATCATGGTAATAATAAAATTATAACCACACCTTATATTAATTCAGAAGAAAAATTACTAACTTATTTTTTAGAAGCAAGTACATTATTAAATCAATATAGTAAAGAAAAAACAAGTTTAATTGCCGCATATAAAGACATTCCAACCTTTCATTTTTCGGATAGTGCTTTTGGAAGAAAATTTATTCTCTATATCTATGTAAGTTTATTTTCGAAAGACAATACAAACATCTCTTTTAAAGAGTACAAGCCTAGTTATAATTTATTAGAGGCAATTTCTAGCTACAGAAATGCTGCAAATAAAATAGACAAAAAAGAAATCTGGAACTCAAATACCATTAATAGTACTATCTATAGATTATTATATTTCTTTAAAACAAAATTAATTTCAGCAGAGGAAGCCTTAAAAGCATGTGATATGTTACGAGGTGTGATTCATAAAATGGATTTAAAAGCTACAAAAGGATATACATTGGTTCCAGAAAAAATAAATTACGAACTTTACTATAATGATTTATTTACTCTTGATAATTCTGTTTTATGGCTACATAAAAACAACACCAAAACCTATATGTTACCTTACGCCCCTTTGTCTTATCATAAAGTTGAGGATAAGAAAATATGTGAAACCTTAAACGGATATTTTAACAAACAAATAAAATATTCTAAACTATTATCTATTTCAGGAGAAGTAGATCGAAAAAAGTTTATCAATGAAATGCTTTCAAAAATAGATTATACCTGTACAAAAATAGAACAAAACACTTCTTTAATTATGTAAAAAAGGCTGCTGGTAAACCAACAGCCTAAAGCTCAATGAATATCCCCCAATATTACTAGATTTGAGCTAACTTATTTCTACCGTAGCATCTACAATCTTTTTTATAGGTACAACTATTGTCCCGTTTGTTGTTTTTATTTTCATAGCTATATTATCAATAGCCAAAATTGTGCCTTCTATATTTTTGAATTTAATATGTTTACCAATTTCAAGATTTTTTCTAGAATAAAAGCCAAACAACAAGCGTTTAATAATATCTCTAGAGCCCAGTCCAAAAGCTACAGAAAAAGCTAACAATACAGAACCAAAAATTAAAGTAAGATTGCTTGTAATAATATCTGTATTGATCCCTGCTTGATTTAAAGCTGTTACAGAAACCATAATAGCAATCACCATAAAAGCGATATTACCAAGTAAATTGCCACCGCTTACATCCATAGATTTTAAAAAGGATTGAATTGCTTTTTTTACCAAACTTGCTATATACAAACCAACAACCAACATTGCCAAAGCAGACAAAAGTTGTGGTAAATAATTTAATAAATTTGAAATCTGTTCAGAAATCATGGTTAAACCTAATTGTTCTGAAGCTGCTATTGCAAGAATGAGCATAATAATCCAACGTACAAATTTTATGATGACAGTACTTAGGTCAATTTTCATGTTAGGGTTTCCAAAAATGTCAGCATCATTTAATTTTGTAGATAACACATCTATTTTAGATATTTTAAGCAATTTTGTTAGTGCTTTTGTAACAATCTTCAAGACAAGCCATCCTATTAATAAAATTGCTAATGCACCTAATAATTTTAACATTGCTGGTACAATACTTTTTAATAATGGTTGAATGGATTTAAAACTCTCTGTATAAATTTGCAATATCGTGTTCATTAGTAACGGGGTCGGTTAAATTGGGTATATATTATTTGTTAGTTGTATCTGTATCTAAAAAACTTCCTATAGTATTTGGGTATTGCACCATAAATAAATCTGCCATATCAATGGTAAGCTTGACCAAAGATATATCTTTCATAACTTTTTCTTTAAAATTTAAAGGAAGTTTTTCGTAATTCAGAATCTCTTTAAATGGATTTTCCATAATTTATATATTTTGATAAGCTAACATAAGCTTAGATTTTGCTCTTTTTAATCTCATTTTAACGGCACTTTTACCTAGATTTAACACTTCTTGTATATCTTTAATACTTGCATCATCTTGATATTTTAATAATAAAATCATTTTTTCTTCTGCTGGTATTAGTTGTAATGCTTTAGCTAATTTCTCTGACTTTAATTCTAAGATACTAGTATCTTGATAATCTAACACATCTAAAGTGTCTTGAGAAGCATCTACCGCTACTTTTTCTATTTTTTTATGTGTATTTCTTTGTATATAATTAACGCAAAAATTATAGGTAAAAGAATACAGCCAAGTAGAAAATTTTGATTTTTCTTTAAAAGATTTTAGTTTAATAAATAGTTGAATAAATATATCGTGTGTTAAATCTTGTGCTTCTTCAGAAGAGTTAGAAAAACTTAAACACTTATTATATACCTTATCTGCATAGCGATCATATATAAAAGAAAACAAATGTGTATTGTTTGACTTTACAATTTCACGCACCAACGCTTCATCACTTAATGTAATAGGGTTTTTCAACTAAACTTTATTTTTCATTAAGACACAACAATCTATACATAGTCACAATTTTACTTTAAAAATACATTTTTTTTTTTAATTGTAACTTTTACGAAATTCTTACGTATATATAAGTACAGGTTAACAATTAAAAAAGATTCTGCATGAGACAACTTAAAATTACAAAACAGGTTACTAATAGAGAAACCGCATCTTTAGATAAATATTTACAAGAAATTGGAAAGGTAGATTTAATTACTGCCGATATGGAAGTTGAATTGGCACAGCGCATTAAAGCTGGTGATCAAATTGCCTTAGAAAAATTAACAAAAGCAAATTTACGTTTTGTTGTTTCTGTAGCAAAACAATACCAAAACCAAGGGTTAACCTTACCAGATCTTATTAATGAAGGCAATTTAGGTTTAATTAAAGCTGCAAAACGTTTTGATGAAACACGTGGTTTTAAATTTATTTCGTATGCTGTTTGGTGGATTAGACAATCTATTTTACAAGCCTTAGCAGAACAGTCTAGAATTGTACGTTTGCCGCTAAACAAAATTGGTTCTATTAACAAAATCAATAAAATGTATGCTTTTTTAGAGCAAGAAAATGAAAGACCTCCTTCTGCAGAAGAAATTGCAAAAAAATTAGATATGACTATTAATGACGTAAAAGAATCTATGAAAAATTCTGGTCGTCATGTCTCAATGGATGCCCCATTAATTGAAGGAGAAGACTCTAATCTTTATGATGTTTTGCGTTCTGGAGAATCTCCAAACCCAGATAAATCTTTATTACACGAGTCTTTAAAAATTGAAATAGAACGCGCATTAGAAACACTAACACCAAGAGAAGCAGATGTTGTCTTACTTTATTTTGGATTAGGAGAAGCACACCCAATGACATTGGAAGAAATTGGCGAAACTTTTGATTTAACAAGAGAACGTGTTAGACAAATTAAAGAAAAAGCCATCAGACGCTTAAAACATACATCTAGAAGTAAAATTTTAAAAACCTATTTGGGTTAATTCTTAAACATATATTTAAAACTCTCGATTTTTCGAGAGTTTTTTGTTTATAAATAGTATTTTTGTTAAAACAATTTATTTATGAGCTTAAACATTATTGCACCCTCTATTCTTGCCGCTGACTTTGGAAACCTTCAACGCGATGTAGAAATGGTGAACAATAGTGCTGCAGAATGGTTGCATATTGATATTATGGACGGTGTTTTTGTGCCAAATATTTCATTCGGTATGCCCGTTTTAAAAAGCATTGCAAAGCATTCAAAAAAGATATTAGATGTTCATTTAATGATTGTAAATCCCGATCAATACATTAAAACCTTTGCTAATTTAGGGGCAAATATATTAACGGTTCATTATGAAGCTTGCCCGCATTTGCATAGAACAATTCAAGCAATAAAAGCAACAGGTATGAAAGCTGGAGTAGCTCTAAACCCACATACAAATATTAACGTATTAGAAGATACAATTAATGATATTGACTTGGTACTCATTATGAGTGTCAACCCTGGATTTGGAGGTCAAACCTTTATAGAAAACACATTTTCAAAAGTATCACAATTGAAAGAACTTATCGAAAGAAAAAGGTCTAAAGCACAAATTGAAATTGATGGTGGAGTAACAGATACTAATGCCAAAAAACTAATTAGTGTTGGCGCAAATATACTGGTTGCTGGTAGCTTTGTGTTTAAAAGTGAAAATCAAATAGAAACAATAAAAAAATTACAACAACTTGCCAATATTCATTAATTATAGCAATCCCAAAATCAACTACATCATGTACACGCTAAAACATTACGCTTTCTTATTTGCTTTATTAGTTGCTCTTTCGGCATATGGTCAACAAAAAACATCTTCAGACACCATTCATCTTTCGCTAACAACAAGCAGTCTAAAAGATCAATTTAATTATGTCATTAAAAAATCTAACCGTTACAATGATGGTAGATTTATTTATAAAGTAGTTAAAAAAGATTGGCTATTTGCATTGCAAAAGCACACTTTAGACAGTTTAAAAGTCGTACAAAATAAATATCACAGTAGTTTAACAACCATACAAAAGCAAGAAGAAAAAATTACTTTATTAAATACAGAACTAAGCACTACAAAAACAAACATTATACAATTAAATAAAGTAAAAGACGCTTTTTCTCTTTTTGGAATTAACATGAGCAAAACAGCTTATAACTCTTTATTATGGACAATCATTGCTGGGCTTCTTGCAGCTATGTTGTTTTTTGTTTTTAAATTTAAAGATAGTCATGTCATTACTAAAACTACAAAACAACACCTCTCTGAATTAGAAACAGAATTTGAGGAACACAGAAGAAAAGCTTTAGAGCGTGAGCAAAAAATAATGCGAAAACTTCAAGACGAAATTAATAAACAGCGTAAAGAAAATTAGTTTTGACACTCTTTCAAAATCTGTGTAAGTTTAAAATTCGGGATTGAGTTATTTATAACTTAATCCTGTTTTCAAATATAGTTAAAAATTGGTTTAATATTATTCCCCAATTCCTAATTGGCATGGTCCATTTTTTAGTACTTTC
>CAMZLD010000024.1 GCA_947311635.1 uncultured Flavobacteriaceae bacterium
AGAAGGCTTTCCAAAGGATTTTCAGCCTTTTCCTTATACTTCGTTATGTCTTTTCAAACTAAAAATAGTCCTTCAAAGCCACGCCTCGTCTAAGAAAAAGACTGAAAACTTTGATTGCAAGTTTAGGTCGAACTCAGGTTTTAAGGTTTATGGAGCTGGATTTGGCATGATTGCGTGTACAGCATTTATTTCTGAAATAATTTCTGAAGATAAAGTAATATCAATACTTGCAATATTTTCTTTTAATTGATGCGTTTTTGTTGCGCCAATTATGTTGCTTGTTACAAAAGGCAACTGATTTACAAAAGCTAGTGCTAATTGTGTTAATGTTAGCTTGTGTTTTGTAGCAATATCTAAATATAATTGTGTTGCTTTTTCAGAAGACTCACTACTATATCTGCTGTAATTTGGAAACAAGGTTACACGACTGTCTTTTGGCTGCTCATTGTTTAAATATTTACCCGTAAGAACCCCAAAAGCTAATGGTGAATAAGCTAATAAACCTACATTTTCTCGCATAGAAATCTCTGACAAACCAATTTCATACGCTCTGTTTAGCAAGGAGTAAGCGTTTTGCAATGTAATTGGTTTTGGTAAATGATGTTTTTTAGATTCTTCTAGATAACGCATAGTACCCCAAGCGGATTCGTTTGAAAGACCAAATTGTCTAATTTTTCCTGCTTTTACAAAACCATTAATGGTTTCTAAAACTTCTAAAAAATTATCTTCCCATTGTGTTGTAGAAGGTGCGTGACAAGGAAAATCTCGAGTACCAAAACAATTTACAGCGCGTTCTGGCCAATGTAATTGATACAAATCAATATACGTAGTTTTTAGGCGTTTTAAGCTGTTTTCTAGTGCTTCTGTCATAGCTGCTTTAGAAAAGCCTAAATTTTTTCGTATGTATTCCATACCGTGACTAGGGCCAGCAACTTTGGTTGCTAAAACTACTTGATTTCTATTTTGATTTTTTGCAAACCAATTGCCAATATATTGCTCTGTCAAACCTTGTGTTGCTGCACTTGGTGGTACCGCATACATTTCTGCTGTATCTATAAAATTAACGCCCTTAGACATAGCATAATCTAATTGCTCATGGGCTTCTTTTTCGCTGTTTTGGTTGCCAAATGTCATGGTGCCTAAACAAATTTTACTAACTTTAATATCGGTATTTGGTAAGGTTGTATATTTCATTTTGTAGTAGTTGGTTTGAATTCGTTTCTTATTTAACGGTTCTATATAATAATTTACTTTAGTTGCTTATAATCAGTGTTTTAAATTATTGTTGTCCGATTTAAATTTATAAAAAGTCTAAAAAGTCATGTTTAATAGAGGTTCTAAGAGCTTTTTTAAATAGACACTTTGCTTTTTCTGTTTTTTTAATTTTATGTTATCTATCAATAACTATAATTTTCAAATAACTGTTTATTGTATAGTTACAATCAAGTCTTTTATCTTTCGTCTAATAGTGAAACGGTCTTATGTCTTTAAACGGACACTAGTAATTTTAAATATAAAATCAAAACTCTCATGTCTCCTTGAGCGTAGTCGAAAGGTTTTTAAATAGGTTTCGACTGCGCTCAACCTAACAAAGTACTGATAATCAATATTATTTACTGTATTATATAACTTTTCTAAGTCGAACTCAGGTTGTTATATCACAAAACTAATCTTTTAATATGGCTTCAATACCTGGTAAGGTTTTTCCTTCTAACATTTCTAACATTGCGCCACCACCTGTTGATACATAACTAACTTTATCTTGCAAACCAAATTGTTTTACAGCGGCTACCGAATCACCACCACCAACTAACGAAAAAGAACCAAATGCCGTTGCATCTGCAATAGCGTTTCCTATTTCTATGGTTCCGTTTGCAAAGGCTGGCATTTCAAAAACACCCATAGGTCCGTTCCATAAAATCGTTTGAGATTCTGCAATGATGAAAGAAAAACCTACGTTGGTTTGTGGTCCAACATCTAAACCCATCCAACCTTCTGGAATGTCGTTTGCGGGTAAAATTTGTGTGTTTGCATCTGCCGCAAAAGCATCTGCTGCAATAACATCTATTGGTAAATGAATGCGTGTATTGCCATTGGTTGCTAGGTTTAAAATTTCTTGAGCCAAGTCTAATTTATCTTCTTCTACTAAAGAGCTTCCTACCTTACCTCCTTTTACTTTTAAGAATGTAAACGCCATGCCGCCGCCAATAATAATGTTATCTACCTTTGGAATAATGTTTTTAATAACATCTATTTTAGAAGAAACTTTGGCGCCACCAATAACGGCTGTTACTGGTTTTTTACTCTGGTTTAATACTTTATTTAAATTTTCTATTTCGGCTGCAAGTAAGTTTCCGAAGCATTTTTTCCCTTTAAAAAACTGTGCAATAACAGCAGTAGAAGCATGTGCTCTATGCGCTGTTCCAAAGGCATCATTGACATACATATCGCCATTTTTTGCTAGTTTTTCTGCAAAGGCAACATCGCCCGCTTTTTCTTCGGAATAAAAACGAAGGTTTTCTAATAACAAAACCTCGCCATTTTTCATATTAGCAACGGCTTTTTCTGCTTTTTCTCCTATACAATCATCTACAAATTTTACGTGTACACCTAGAGTTTTAGAAACTATATCTACAATATGTTTAAGAGATAGTGCTGGTGTTATTCCTTTTGGTCTTCCTAAGTGAGACATTAACACACAGCTTCCGCCGTCTTCTAAAATTTTAATAATTGTTGGCTTTGCTGCTTGTATTCTTGTAGCATCTGTGACTTGAAATTCTTTATTTAATGGTACATTAAAATCGACTCTTATTAAAGCTTTAATGTCTTTAAAGTTAAAATCTTGAATGGTTATCATGTTGTTTGTTTTGTTGCACAAATATAATTTATTCAAGCTAGAAAATTGCGTGTCTTTTATAGTATCTTTACGGCATGTTATTTAAAGATGTTTTAGGACACCAACATATTAAAAAACATTTAAAGCAATCTGTTGCTAATAATCGTATTGCACATGCACAATTGTTTGTGGGTAATGAGGGTGTTGGTACTTTACCAATGGCTATTGCTTATGCACAGTTTTTACTTTGCGAAAACGCAAACAACAAAGACGCTTGTGATTTAAAATGTGAAAAATTAGCACATCCCGATTTGCATTTTTCGTTTCCAGTTACAACCAATACTGCTGTTAAAAAAGACCCAATAAGCAATCTTTTTATAGAAGATTGGCGTTTATTTATTGCTCAAAATCCTTACGGAAATCTATATCAATGGCTACAACATATTGGTGTAGAAAACAAACAAGGCATCATTAATAAGTTTGAAGCGCAACAAATTGTAAAAACCTTAAAACTAAAATCTTTTGAAGGTGGTTTTAAGGTTCAGATTATTTGGATGGCAGAAAAAATGAATACAGAGGCTGCTAATAAATTGCTTAAACTAATTGAAGAACCGCCTTCTAAAACTGTTTTTATACTCATTGCAGAACATGAAGATCAAATATTACAAACCATTCGTTCGCGTTGTCAAGTTTTGCACTTTCAAAACCTTTCTGAAAAAGATATCACAGAAGCTTTAATAACGCAAGAAGGTCTAGCAGATTTAGAAGCCAAAAATATAGCTGTACAAAGTCAAGGAAATTATGCGAAGGCTTTGCGTCTAGTTGAAGATAATGCTAGTGATAGTTTGTTTGAAGAATGGTTTATTAACTGGATTAGAAGTGCTTTTAGAGCACGTGGTAACGCAGCTGTTATTCAGGATTTGGTTAATTGGAGTAACACCATAGCTGTAACTGGTAGAGAAACGCAAAAGCAATTTTTACAGTATTGTATTCAATTTTTTAGGCAAGCTTTGTTGTACAATTACAAAGCACATAATTTGGTTCATTTTAATTCAAGGACTGGATTTGATTTGTCAAAATTTGCTCCTTTTGTACATAGTCAAAATATTTTAGAGATTACCAAAGAATTAGAAGATGCAATCTATCATATAGAAAGAAATGGGAATGCTAAAATTATTTTAACAGATTTATCTATTAAACTTACTCGTTTTTTACACATTAAAGAAGCTGTATAAAAGTTACTATATTTGTAGCTAAATCTTTTACTATGCAAATCTTTAACAATCATCCTGCAGAAATTTTAATTCTTGCTTTTTTAACAGTTACCTTTTTACAATCTGGGCTTGATAAAATCACCGATTGGAATGGAAACTTATCCTTTATAAAAGATCATTTTAAAAATTCGCCTTTAAAAAACATGGTGCCTTTACTATTGGCAACAATTTTAGTGATAGAACTTATTGCTGGCGTTTGTATGCTTGTAGGTATTTATCAATTGGCCACAACGGGCGCTTCTAAAATAGCCTTGCTTGGTATAGAATTGGCTGCAATTACTTTAATTTTCTTACTTATCGGACAGCGTTTGGCAAAAGACTATGCGGGTGCAATGACCTTGGCGGTATATTTTGGTATTACCACTTTTGGTATTTTTTTAATACAACATTTATAAATATTAACTATGAAATTATTAGCTATAAGTTCTAGAATAAAACACCCTGAATTTGGTTTAGGAGTTATAACCAATGTAACTCCTTCAGAATATTGGGTCACATTTATAGAAAGTGGATTAGAAACCATTGCTTTAGATGCTTCTTTCGAAATTATTGAAAGTGCCGACAATAACGCTGTAGATACTGTAAGTATGTACGAAGTAGAAGCCTCTCTTTATCAATTATTAAAAAAATGGAGTGATGCTTCTGAAATTATCCCAATTGCCGATAAATGGAAAGGTGGTAAGCTTGTTTTAGAACCTAAAGACACCCTTTTATCTTCAAAAGAAATTCCTATTGATACTTTTTTTCATAAAATAGTAATGGTAAGAGACCGGATTCGAGTTATGGAACAAAAAATAAATGCAAGTAAATTAGATGATCAAGATAAAATTGATCTTCAACAATATATTACACGTATCTATGGAAGTTTAACAACTTTTAATGTTCTTTTTTCAAGTAAAAATCATCATTTTAAAGGTATGAAAAAATAAAAAAGAGGCTTTTAGCCTCTTTTTTAAGTTTAAATAACTGTATATTAGACAGTTGTTATTTTTTTGAATTATAATCAGCATTTAATTTTTCGATAACTTCTTTAGTTACATTTAAGGTGTCATCACCGTACATTACAGTACCAGAACCAGATGTGCCTAATATTATATTGTATCCATTTTGCTTAGCATAACCTGCAACAAATTTTTCGATATCATCGGTCAATTTTTTACTGCTTTCTTGGTTGTCTTTTTGGAGTTCTTGTGTAGCTTTTTGCTGTCTTTGTTGTAAAATTTGTTGTTCTTGCAACAATTCTTGCTCTTTTTTATTTCTGTTTCTTGCAGACATTTTTGGCGCTACTTTTTTATAAGCATTTAATTTCGCATCAAAAATGCCTCCTAAACTATCTAATTGTTTCGCTAGTTTTTCTTGTTTTGCTTTTAAACGGGTTTCCATATCTTTAGTAGCTTGATACTCTTTCATTAAATCTTCTACATTGATATAGCCCATTTTTGTCTGTGTGCAAGAAGTCATAAAAAGACCTACCATTGCGATTAAAATTATTTTTTTCATGAAATTCTGTTTTTTAAAATTGTTGCGAAGATATACATTTTTATAATTTAATTATATGACGTTTTACATTATAGATGTTATTTATATCTTCTCTGTAAATAAATAGATTTAATTTATATAAAACAACTTCAAATAAAGCGATTTAAGACGCTTTTAAAAAAATCACTAATGCTTTTACGTTTTCGTTTTTATTCTTTCGAAGGGTGTTTAAAAATACATTTTTACATGTTTTGAATACAATAAATGAGTGAAGAGTACTCCTTTGTTCGTTTAGCTTTCAAGTTTGATATAAAACCAACATAAAACGCTTTTATAATATTGTTGTTTTGGGTTTTAATTTTTTCTGATAATAAGCTAACATAATACGCATCGAATTTCATAGGATGTGTTTGTGTAACCTTCATTTCTACTTTTGAAAATAAACGTGCTATACTAGTTTGAGAAAAATGCCATAGATGTCTTGGCACATCATAAGCTGCCCAAAAAGATTTGTAATATTGCGCATCAAAACTATTGTAGTTTGGAACTGCAATAATAAGAACGCCATTTGGTTTTAAAAGTGTTTTTAATTGTGCTATTTGCGATTCTAAATTCGGAAGGTGCTCTAAGACATGCCAAAGGGTAATTACATCAAAGCTATGCTTTTGAAAAGTAGCCAATCGTGAAGGTTTAAAAACGGCATCTCCTACTTTTTGAATGGCAATATTTCTTGCTTTATTATTTGGTTCTATACCAAAAACATTCCAATTTACTACTTGTGCAGTTTTTAAAAAATCACCTGTTCCGCAACCTATATCTAATAATTTTTTTTCTGAAGTGTTGAAAGATTCTATCAACTTTAGTTTTCTTTGTAAAGCAATCTTTCTAACAAAATGATATGTTTTTTCGAATAGATTTCGTTTACTGTCTGTGTGCGAAATATAGTCTTCACTTTTATAAAACGATGGTAATTCAGACTCGTTTGGTTGTGGAGACGTGGTGTACATCTCTAAAGCACTATCAAATATTAATTCGAAACTTTGCTTAGAAACTGCATGGTCTTTAACAATCATCTTGAATAATTATAGGGTTATAAAAAAGGATTTTTCTTATAAGCATTGTACTCTAATCGTAAGGCGTTTAAATAAGCTATCACTTTATTTTTAATTAGCGATTCTGCAGATAAACAATCTGTATTAGCATTGTCTAACACAATAATATCTATAAAAAATTCGTCATCACCGTGCTGAATAGCAGCGTCTTTTTCTTCATTATAAAAAGGATCGTTTTTGTCTTTCTTTTTTAGATTTGGCAACCAAATATATGTATCTCTATCTGAAATTAAATATATCTGCATTTCATAAATTCGATGATCAATAGCCTCGATTTTTGTTGTTATTAAAAAACTATTTTGATGCTCAAAAACATCATACTTTGTTTTTAAAAATTTATAAAATACGTTGGCATTTCTAGAATTACCAAAGCGATATCTCGTGTGTTTTTTAAAGGGTTTTCTTGAACGTGTTTTTGCTTTAATAAGCGCGTAACTTTCTATCGGTTTTACTGTTTTTAAGGGCATACAAGCGTTAAGGGTTAACGACACTAAAATGATAAATATTTTTATTTTTTTCATTTATAAAATTTCTGAAACCATTACAAATAAGGTGGCATTATTATCTAACGTTCCACGTGGAACGTTTGTGCTTTCACCTTCCCATGTAGACTAAAAGAACAGAAACATCACTAGGAGAAACGCCTGATATTCTACTAGCTTGTGATATTGTTGTTGGTTGAATTTTAATTAATTTTTCACGTGCTTCATGCGATAGCGATTTGATTTTTTTATAATCAAAATACGAAGGTATTAATACGTTTTCTAATCGTGTTAATTTATCTGCATTGTTTTTTTCTTTGGCAATATAGCCAGCATATTTTACATGAATCTCAGTCTGTTCAACAACTTCATTGTCGATATTATTAATAGAAATAAAGTTAGAAATCGCTTCAATTTCTTTTAAATCTTGAAATGTTATTTGAGGTCTTGCAGCTAGTTTAAAAAACTTCATGGATTGGTTTATTAAAGCGGAATTATTTCGCTCCAAAATAGGATTCATAACTTCTGGCTTCACACTTGTTTCTGCTAAAAATTTGACAAATAAATCTGTTTTTTTTTGTTTTTCTAATACCCTATCCATTCGTTCTTGAGATGCTAATCCTAACGCAAAAGCTTTAGGGGTTAAACGTAAATCAGCATTATCTTGTCTTAATAAAGTTCTATATTCTGCTCGTGATGTAAACATTCTGTAGGGCTCTTCTGTGCCTTTTGTAATAAGATCATCTATTAAAACACCTATATAAGCTTCATTTCTTTTTAACACAAAAGGAGGTTTCTGTTGCGCTTTTAAGGCAGCATTAATACCTGCCATGAGTCCTTGTGCTGCAGCTTCTTCATAGCCCGTTGTTCCATTTATTTGACCGGCAAAATAAAGTCCTTTAACACGTTTTGTTTCTAAAGTGTTTTTTAGTTGTGTGGGCTGAAAAAAATCGTACTCAATAGCATAACCATATCTAAAAAACTTTACGTTTTCAAAACCAGCAACTTTTCTAAGAGCTTTGTCTTGTACATCTTCTGGTAGTGATGTTGAAAATCCATTTACATACACCTCAACGGTATTCCAACCTTCGGGTTCAACAAATAATTGATGCCTGTCTTTTGTAGCAAAACGATCAATTTTATCTTCTATTGACGGACAATAACGCGGCCCCGTACTTTGTATTCTTCCATTAAACATAGGAGAACGGTCAAAACCAGTTCGTAATAAATCATGTACTTCTTGAGAAGTATATGTCATGTAACAAGAGCGTTGCTTTGTTAGTCTTTTTACTGAATATAAATATGAAAATTTTTCTGGTTTTTCGTCACCAGGTTGTTCTATCATTTTAGAATAATCGAGCGAGCGACCATCAACACGTGGAGGTGTTCCTGTTTTCATGCGCCCTGCTTCAAAACCTATAGCAACAAGATCTTCGGTGATTCCTGTTGAAGCACTTTCACCAGCTCTACCGCCACCAAAAGTTTTTTCACCAATGTGTATATTTCCATTTAAAAAAGTACCTGCAGTTATAATAATCTTTTTTGCTTTAATGTGCAGACCTAATGCAGTCTTTACACCTACGATTTTGTTCTCATCAAAAAGCAACCCGTTAACAGCGTCTTGATAAAAGTCAAGATTCTCTGTTTGCTCTAACATGTTACGCCATTCTTCAGCAAAACGCATACGGTCACTTTGTGCTCTAGGGCTCCACATTGCAGGCCCTTTGCTTTTATTAAGCATTTTAAACTGTATAGCTGTACGGTCGGTCACGATAGCGCTATAACCACCAAGAGCATCAATTTCTCTAACAATTTGTCCTTTGGCTATGCCACCCATAGCTGGATTACAACTCATCTGAGCAATGTTTTGCAGGCTCATTGTAATTAAAAGTGTATGAGCGCCAAGATTTGCAGCAGCAGCAGCAGCTTCACTACCTGCGTGTCCGCCACCTACTACAATAACGTCAAAAAGTGTATTTTGTAAACTCATTTTGTAAATTGTTCCACGTGGAACGTCTAATTAATTTTAATTGGCAAAGATACATATAAAAATGTTACTAAAAACGTTTATATATAGTTGATTTTTAGATGTTTAAAAGAGATAACGCTTCGTTTTCCTTGAAACGCATTACTTCTTTGTCTTTTAGATCTTTATCTTTATAACCTAAATAGTGTAAAACACCGTGTATAAGCACGCGGTAAATTTCCTCTTGAAAAGTGGTAGCAAAAAGTGTTGCGTTTTCTTTAACTCGATCTATAGATATAAAGATATCACCGTGTATTTCTTTTCCTAAGGAATAATCAAAACTTATGATATCTGTTAAAGTATCGTGTTTAAGAAACTCAAGATTAAGTTTGTGGAGATAATCATCGTCACAAAAAATGTAGTTAATCTCCCCTTCTTTAAAACCTTCAGAAAGAATCACATTAGTAATCCAATTAGAAATTTTAGTGGTATTATTTAACTTAAAGTCAATTTCGTAATTAAAACTAATCATTTTATTTTTTAAAATATTCTTGTACTTTCTTTTTATATAACGTGCGCAAAGGTAATGATTGTCGATTTAATATTTCGTCTTGACTAAAATAGTTTTTTTGCTTTCTTATGTCTTTAATAGCACTTTTATCAAAGGTTATATTGTTAGTTTTTGATTCTCTTTTTTCTTCTTGCCCTTGTTCTTGTGTGGCTTCTTTTAATTTAAGTAATTCGTGTTTTATTTGTGACATCATTTCTAATGCGCGTTTAGTAACGCCTTTTTCTAACAATTCTTTTTCTAAGGCTTCCATTTGTTTAATGGCTTTACTGCCATTACTTTTATTTCCTTTTAACCCTTGCATTGCATCTTGTAGTGCTTGTTTTAAAGCAGCTTGCTGTTTGTATATCTGGAAGATTTCTTCACTTTGATTTTCAGAATTTCCATTGCCATTTCCTTTTTTTGTGCCACCAGGTTTAGATCCTGAAGGTGATTTGCCGTCTTTACCTGGTTTGCCAGGTTTTCCTTTACCTGGCTTAGAACCATTTTGGCATTTACTAAGCATTTCTGATTGTTGTTGAATAATATCTGGCAAGCTAAAAGATTTACCTCCTTTACCTCCTTGGCCGGGCATTTGCATAGCGTTTTGCATGCTTTGTAATAACCTACTTAACTCATATGCTAAATTATTAGCGGCTGTCATCACGTATTTTTGATTGGTTGTGCCTTGTGAAATTTTATCATCTGCTAGATGCTCTAAAGCTTGATTAAGGTTGTAATGGGCATCTGACAAATCGGTTTGTATTTTTGTTGTTAATTTTGGCAAGCGCATAGATAACGTATATAAACTGTCGTCTATATGCTCAAAATTAACCTTTAACAAATGTTGTTTTTTTAAGTTTTTTGCAAAGTCTGGTTGATTGTCTGCTGTGTTTCCAAAAACTTGCATTAAATCTTCTTGGCGGTAAGAAAAGGTGATTAAATTTTCTAAAATAGCACGCAAGGCTTCCATATTTTCTTCCATCATTTCGCCTTGCATTTGTTGCATAGATTGTTGCATTTGACCTGCCATTTGTTTCATTTTTTTGGCTGCAGACTGTTGTTTTTTTTGTGCTTGTTGTTTGTTTTGTTGAGGAGATTCTGACGACTCTTGATTTTCTAATTGTTCTTTAGATTCTTGCATGTCTTTAGATATGGCTGTTTCTTCCATTTCTGTTTTTGCAAGTTTCATAGGTTGTTTTAACGCTTTGTTTTGTTTTTCTAAGTCACGCATTTCTTTTTGAAGCTTTTTAAATTCTTTATTAAGTGCTTCTTGTTTCTTTGCATTGTTCTTTTTATCTTTTGCTAGATCTTCTTGTTTTTTAGCAAGGGCTTCTAATTTATCTTTAATTTGTTGTGCTTTTTGTTCTACATAAAAACGTTTAGTTAACTCTAAAATACGTTCTAAACTACGTTCTTCTTGTTTGGATTGTTGGCTAAATTTTTCTATCTTTTTTGTAAGTTCTTCTTTATTAATTTTTTTGGCCAATTCTTTTAATTCTTCTAATAAGGCTCGTTGTTTCTCTAAATTTTCAGTTTCTTCTAGTCGCTTTTTAAGATCTTCTTTTCGTTCTTGAAGCGCTTTGGTTTCTGGTTGTTGCTCTAAATTTTTAATTAATTGCTGTGTTTGCTGTTGTTTTCTTTGTTGATTTTGTTGGTGTTTTTTTATAAAGGACATTAATTTTTGTTGATCGTTCCAGTTAAAATCAGATTTTTTTTGAATGTTTTGCTGAAACTTGTCAAGTTTTTTTTGTGCTTCTTTACTTTTTTCTATAGACTTACTTAAACTATTTATAGTGTTTTTTTGCTCTTTTATTAATTGGTCTTTTTCTTCTGAAATTGTCTTTTTATAATAACGAAACACCTTACTTTTTGTGCGCTTATTTTTTTGAAATGAATCATTGTCGTACACTTCAAAGTAAAATTCGTAATCTTTGCCTTGTTGTAGGTCTAATCCTTCAGGAAAAATATAGTAAAACTCTTCAAAAGTTGAATGTCCTATTGGTAGTGAAAATGATTTCGTAGTGTTATCTTGATTTTTAATTTGGTAAACCAACTGAAGTTTATGAAGTCCATAATCATCATTTAACTGTCCTGCAAATTGCGCAGGTCCTTTAGAAATAGAATCTATATTGGTTTGTATATGAATTTTTGGATACTCATCTGCTAAAACTTTTATAGAAAACTGAAGTTTTTCATAATTTTCTAACTTCATATTAGACGTTGCTATTTGATACGTAATATCATTTAGAGCAACTTTTGAAAAAGAAAAAGTATTGTTCTCTTTCTTAAATATATTATTTAACTGTGAATTTGAAATTTTATCTAGTATTTCAAATGAAACCTTTGTGGTATTTGCTGTTTTAACTTTCCAAGTTATTTTAGATCCTTTTGGTACAATAGCATTGCCTGTATTGACAATATGTTGATCTTTCATATTTGTATATAAAGGATACTTTACGTGCATTTCTAGAGTAGAAATTTTAGGTGTGGCAATAACTGTTACATCAAATTTTGGTGATACCACGCCGTTAGCCTCTAAATAGAAAGAAAATGATTCTTGAAGCGGTGAAAACTGGTACTCAAAAACGCCTAAATCTTTATTTTGCAACAAATAGTTTTGCTCATTATAAACGACATGAACATCATTAGGCATTGTTTTACCTTCTGTTAACACGTTAATTGTAAGTGTGTTTCCTTCAATAACCTCGAGGTTTTTATTTACTATTTTAAAAGCAAAAGGTGCTGGTGGTAGATAAGCTGTTTGGTAATGAACAACTCTATCAAAACTTTGTGTTAACACACTTTTATTACCAGTAAACAGTGTGTAAACCCAAATTAATAATGGAATTATAGCATATTTTAGATACTTTTTGTTTGCATACAGATTAATTGCTTTTTTAAAAGGTATTGGTTGTATATCTGTTGCTTTTTGCGCAATGCTTGCTAGTAATAATTCTGATTTTTTAGAAGCGTTTTGTAACTGCAATAGATTAATTAACTTATCGTCTACTTGAGAAAAATGTGTGCCAATAATTCTAGAGGCGTCTTCTAATGAGAGTCCTTTTTTAAATTTCAACAGCTTAGCTAAAGGCATTAAAATAAAGATACTTAGTAAATAGATTTCTACTGCTACAAAAAACCAAAAAAGTAGTGTTCTTGCTGTTGGTTTTAACCATAAAAAATGTTCTATAAAAAGGGTGAACAAGAAGTATAACATTCCGAAGGAAAAAAACAAAATCAATCCTTTTATAAGTTCATTGGTGTAATACTTTCTAATGAACTGATGAAGTTTGGTTGTTATATTTTGTATAGAACTCATGAAATTTTTCTAGCTATCAATCTTCAAAGATAGCTATTTTCTAAAAAAGGAATTTGGTTTATTAAATAATAACCATTTTTTTGGATTGCGTATAACCCTAATCCTATTCTTAATTTTTCTTTTTGCTTAAAAAAAGTGCTATAAATTAAACTCAAAAATAAAATATAACTTATAGATTTTTAAACATTTTATAAAAATATTAATCACATAAAAGGGTTAAAAAAGGGGGAAAACACCCTGCTAATTAGGGGGAAAACATCGGTGTTTAAAGAAAAAATATGTTATATACTTGTAAAGTAATTAAAGGGTTACAATTGTTAAATGGATGAGGGTCTATTTTAATAGAAAGAGTGGTTTGAAAGAACCGCTCTTTTTTTATTTAATTTCTTTTATAAATGTATCTTTGCAAGCAATTAATACGCTAAAAAATGAATACACCTATTAGAGTGCGTTTTGCACCTAGCCCTACAGGCCCATTACATATTGGAGGTATACGTACAGCTTTGTACAACTACTTGTTTGCTAAAAAATATAATGGAACCTTTATTTTAAGAATAGAAGATACCGATCAAAATAGATATATAGAAGGCGCAGAAAAATATATTAAACAATCTTTAAACTGGTGTAATATACCGTATGATGAAGGTCCAGAAAAAGAAGGGAAATTTGGCCCTTATCGCCAAAGTGAACGAAAACATATCTACAAAGAATATGCAGATAAGCTTATTGCTTCAGGAAACGCTTACTATGCTTTTGATACTGCAGATGAATTAAATGCGCACCGTAAAGATCATGAAACTAAAGGAAAAACATTTATTTACAATTGGCATAATCGATTAAAACTAAAAAACTCACTGTCACTTTCTTCTCAAGAAGTTAAAACAAAACTAGCCAACGGTGACGCTTATGTTATTCGGTTTAAATCACCAAAAGATGAAACCTTGCATTTAACAGATCTTATTCGTGGTGAAATAACAATTGATACGAATATATTAGATGATAAAGTACTCTTTAAAAGTGATGGTATGCCAACCTATCATTTAGCAAATATTGTAGATGACCATTTAATGGAAATTAGCCATGTAATTAGAGGTGAAGAATGGTTGCCTTCTTTGGCTTTACATTATCAACTATACAAAGCATTTCAATGGAAAGCGCCTGCATTTGCACATTTACCGCTTATTTTAAAACCTACCGGAAAAGGGAAGTTAAGCAAGCGTGATGGAGATAAATTAGGATTCCCCGTGTTTCCTTTACAATGGAAAGATCCAAAAAGTAATGAAATTTCAAAAGGGTTTAAAGAAGAAGGTTACTTTAACGATGCTCTCATTAATTTCTTGGCTTTTTTAGGCTGGAACCCAGGAACTGAACAAGAAAACTTTAACCTGGAAGAACTTGTTGATGCTTTCGATTTAAAACGTGTACACAAAGCAGGAGCACGATTTGATCCTGATAAAATAAAATGGTACAACCATCATTATCTTCAAAATAGAAGTAACGAAACCTTGGCTAGTTTGTTTTTACCTATTTTAAAAGAACAAATAGCAGATACCTCATCCGCTGCTATCTTACATAATAATGATTATCTTTCTAAAGTAGTAAGTCTCATAAAAGAACGTGCAACTTTTGTAAGTGATTTTTGGGATTTAGGGCACTTCTTTTTTGTAAGACCTACTAATTATGATGCAAAAGCTCTTAAAAAAGCAATAAAAGAAGATACGCCTGCTTTAATGCAAGAATTAATAACTCTAATTGATGGTATTGCTCCTTTTTCAGAAGAAAATTTACAAAACACTATTAAATCTTGGATAAACGCTAAAGAAATTGGTTTTGGAAAAATTATGATGCCTTTACGATTAAGCCTTGTTGGTGCCATGAAAGGTCCAGATGTTTTTGCAATAAGTGCTTTATTGGGTAAAGAAGAAACAATACAGCGTATTAAAAATTTAATAACCTGAGTTCAATTAATTCTTTTCTTTCAATTCTATTTTAACATTATAGTTTTCTAGGTCAGAAAGGTAACTGTCATGAGAAAAGTCTTCATCGTCAAATTCTTTTTGCCGTTGACGTTTCATTTCAATACGTTTTACCGATTTTAAAAAACGGCGCACCTCATCATTACTGTTGATGATAAGTCCTGGCACACGCATACCAACACCTTTATCATCTTTAGCAACCATGGTAAAATAAGAAGAATTGCAATGCTTTATTTCGCCTGTTTTAATATTTTCACTTTCTACACGAATACCAACAACCATAGAGGTTCTTCCTACGTAGTTTATAGAAGATTTCAAGGTAATTAAATCTCCAACATCTATAGGATTTAAAAAATCTACCGTATCTACACTTGCTGTTACGCAATATGTAGAAGAATGTTTGGATGCACAAGCGAAAGCAATTTGATCCATTAAAAACAATATATAGCCACCGTGTATCTTTCCAGAAAAATTAGAGTGTGATGGTAACATCAACTCAGAAAGTACCACTTTAGAGTCTTCTACATCTTTATATTTTTTAATCATAATAATAACGTTTAGTTAAAAATAGTGTTTTATTTTTACAGTTGTAAAATTCTTTAATATTTTGTATCTTGAGTATATCATTTTAACTTAAAAAAAACTAAAAAACTATGATTCCAGCACAAATTTGGATTATTCCTATTATTTTAATTGTTATTTCAGGCTTATTTGTTGTAAAACAACAAACGGCCGTTATTGTGGAGCGCTTCGGAAAATTTCAAAGCATTCGGCAAGCAGGATTAAATTTAAAAATTCCGTTAATAGATAAAATTGCAGGTAGAATAAGCCTTAAAATTCAGCAATTAGATGTTATTGTTGAAACTAAAACTAGAGATGATGTATTTGTACATTTAAAAATTTCTGTTCAGTTTCTAGTACAAAGAGAACATGTATATAATGCGTTTTATAAATTACAAAATCCACATGAACAAATCACCGCATTTATTTTTGATGTTGTACGTGCAGAAGTACCAAAGATGATATTAGATGATGTCTTTGTTAAAAAAGAAGAAATTGCAATGGCAATTCAAAGAGAATTGAAAGAAGCGATGTTAAACTACGGATATGATATTATTAAAGCCTTAGTTACGGATATTGATCCTGATGAAAATGTAAAAATAGCCATGAACCGTATCAATGCAGCAGAACGCGAAAAAGTGGCTGCACAACATGAAGGAGATGCGCAACGTATTTTAATTGTAGAACGTGCCAAAGCAGAAGCAGAAAGCAAGCGTTTACAAGGGAAAGGTATTGCAGATCAACGTCGTGAAATTGCACGTGGTTTAGAAGAATCTGTAGATGTGCTTAATAGAGCAGGTATCAACAGCCAAGAAGCTTCTGCTTTGATTGTTATTACACAGCATTATGATACTTTGCAAAGTATTGGTAGTGATACTAATTCTAATTTAATTTTATTACCTAATAACCCAAACGCTGCCAGCTCTATGTTAAATGATATGGTAACTAGTTTAGTAGCTGCTAATAAAATAAACGAAAGCGGTTCAAAAACAAAAGGTAAATCAAAAGATTCGTAAGAAAAGGTTCCTTTATAAATAAAAAAATCCTGCGTTAATGCAGGATTTTTTTTTATAAATAATTTCTAATTACTTTTTATCTTCTTCTGGTGTGTCTTCTTTAGAAGCTTCTTTAAATTCTTTTATTCCGCCACCAATGCCACGCATTAATTCTGGAATTTTTTTTCCTCCAAACATTAATAAAACTAAGGCTACAATGATTGCTATTTGCCAAGGACCTACCATTCCTAAAAATATTGTTAGTGTATTCATTTCTTAAATTTTAATACAACAAAGATACTAATTTTGTTTTTACAGCAACTTAATAGATGCTTTTTTTAATTTTTAAGTTTTATCTCGCCCGCCAAAGTTGTTTTTTTAGAAACTGTTTTTGGGTTTCCGTAGACATAAATTTCGCCACTTAAAGTTGCTTTTGCATTTAAATTTTTGGTTGTAAAAACTGTTGCTTCTCCACCTGTTGTGGCTTTTACGCTTGCATTTTCTGAAATTAATTCATGTGCATCATAATTTCCGCCAGTAGCAACTTGAATGTTTTGATTGGTTGCAATGCCGTTGAGCTCTAGATCTCCTCCTGTTACCGCTTTAGCTGTTAAAACAGCTACTTCTATATGTAAATCTATAGTAGCGCCTTCTTGTACACGTGTCTCTAAAGCATCTTGCTTAATAATGTCTTCTGATACAATGCTAGCGCCTTCATTGGCATCTAAAACAGTAATTTCTTCAGCATAAATTAAATGAATAACATCAACATCTTGTAGATTAAAAACACCTGGTATGTCTAAGCGTATTTTTAATACACCATTGGCATTCTTAAAAATAACATCTTTGCTTCGTTTGCCAGAAACAGCAATGCTATTTACGTCGCCTTTTTCTATTTGTACGCGCAAACCATTATAGACTTTAAGTGTATGAAAGTCTCCTGTTTTTTTTGTTATTGTTTCTTGTGCAAGCAACGTGGTAGTTGCGAGCAAAAAAAAGATCGCTATTTTTTTCATATTAAATATTTTAAGGTATGTATCAATAATAATACCACTACAAAGCAAAACTAATCATATTTAAAAATGTTGTTAACGTATTTAACTTTTTTAACGTTCCTGATAAAAGTCATGTTTTGTAATTTTAGAAGCTGCTATTTTTGCTTTTCATGAAAACTACAATGTATCATAGAATTATTGCTGCGGCTTTAGCGTGTATTCTTATTATCTACAGCTTTAAAAGTACTAGTACGCTTGTTAATTTTATGATACATCAAGATGAAATTGCTAAAACATTGTGTGTTCAAAAAGACAATCAGATAGATTGTTTCGGAAAATGCCAATTAATAAAAGCTTTGAAAGAAGATCTACCAAACCGTTTGGATTTTCCTATTCAAAATACGCAAAAATTGCTTATCTCTTTTGATTTTATTCAACCAATAAATACCGTTTGTATTAAACTTTTTTCCGAAGTAAAGAAAAATAAAATTATAGATTGTTATGCCACAGCTGTAAAAACAATCTATTATGATGTGTTAACACCACCACCGTTAGTAAGCTAATTTCTTTTAACCTGAGTTCGACCTAAACTTGCAATCAAAGTTTTCAGCCTTTTTCTTAGACGAGGCGTGGCTTTGAAGGACTATTTTTAGTTTGAAAAGACATAACGAAGTATAAGGAAAAGGCTGAAAATCCTTTGGAAAGCCTTCTAAACAACAATCTTTGAACAATAAAAGCCTTAATTTAATACT
>CAMZLD010000025.1 GCA_947311635.1 uncultured Flavobacteriaceae bacterium
AGTGTCCGTCTAAAGACGTAAGACCGTTTCACTATTAGACGAAAGATAAAAGACTTGATTGTAACTATACAATAAACAGTTATTTGAAAATTATTGTTGTTGATAGATAACATAAAATTAAAAAAACAGAAAAAGCAAGATGTCTATTTAAAAAAGCTCTTAGAACCGCTATTAAACATAATTTTTTAGAGTTTTTATAAATTTTAATCGGACAACAATGATTACTTATAATAACTTTTTAAAAATAAGCGCTTCTATTTTAATATTAATGTACAACATCTATTTTTGTGCAGATTTTACCATCTACAATGGTATGTGCTACTCCACTAGTATCATCATAGGTTCCAGAAAAAGTTATTTGTACATTCTCTCCTACAGCATTAGCTCCTTGTACTATAGTAAAGGTGACATTTACATTAGATCCCGAGTTTAAAAAAATAAGGTTTCCTACATCACTAGTCGTAAACCAATTACTTGCATAAGGTGCTGTTTCGTTATTTTCTGTTATGGTAGAATGGTAGTATAAACCGTTGTTTTCGTCTGTCCAGATGTCATAGAACTTTCCTATAGCCGCATCATTAAAAATTTCTGCAGTAACTAGATTTTCATTAAAACTAACCAAATTGCCGTCTAATTTATAACTTACCTCATTACAAGAATCTTCTGGTGGAGGAAGATCGTCACTACCACAACTAGATCCAATTACTAACAAACCTATTATTAATAAAATAAAAGGGATTCCTGTTTTTAAAATTTGTTTTTTCATGTTGTTAAAGATTTAATTGTTTATTTTTTAATTTGTAATAAAATAAAAATGTGCTTAAGATTAATAATACTGCAATAAATTGTGCGTGTGATAGGTAGTCTTGAATAATAAAACCTCTTCTGTCTCCTCTAAAAATTTCTAAAATCCCTCTAGCAATTGCATAAAGCATAATGTATGTTAAAAAGAGTTGTCCTTTAAATTGTTGTCTTTTTTTGATGATAAAAAGAATGCACATAATAAGCAGTAGAGCGGTAATCTCATATAATTGAGAAGGATGTACGTGCATTCCATTTGTTTTAGGAAATACCATCCCTATAAAACTATTGGTTGGCTTACCATAACAACAACCTCCAAAAAAACAACCTAATCTACCAATACTATGGACAATAAGTGTTGTAATTGCCAAAACATCTAACATTGGTAATACGGAGATTTTATGTTTTTTTAAATACCAAATAACCACAGGAATAATGGTTATAAAAGAGCCGTAAAACACAAAGCCTCCAGAAAAATTATCGTGCATTAATGTCGGGTTTCTTAAAAAATACATAGGTCTTTCTAAGTAGAAAAATAGTTTGCCTCCAACAAAACCTGCAATAAAAACGAGGTAAAAAAAATTGTTAGACAATACTGTAATGCCCAATTCTTTTTTTGCGCGCCATTTTGTATAAATTGATGCAACCAATGTACCTAATACAATTAAAAATGCATATGTATAAATAGTTGTTTTACCTATATGAAAGAGTTCTGGATACATTTATTAATCTATCATTAGCCCCCAATTACCTTCGTAATGTCCTGTAATACCTCCGAGAACATAATCAATATTGATGACACCTAACGTACTGCCACTTGCTGGCGTATAGCTGTTTACCGTTACGGTACCCGAACCAGGACTCCAATTACCTAACAAAGGGTCGCCCATGCCAAATTCTTCACCATTCACAAAAAATGCAGGTGAAATTGCACTTACAGACAAGTTATATCCTATAACGGTATTACCGCTATATGCATTATAAACTCCTGGAATAATATTGGCATTTAAGCTACTGTTATCTATAAATCGAAGTTCAAAATAGGCAAAGTTTGTTGCGTCTAATGAAAACAACCAGTCTCCTGAAGACCCCGGTTGATTAGGATTGTTTAAATACATTCTTGCATCGGTAAAAAAGATGTTTATATGTGTACTGTTTGTTTCTATATAACAATTCGGCGTATCATAATCTGTTGTGCCAACAGTAAATTTATTTACAGGGGTGCTTACATCATCATTTTCATCACACGAAACGATACTTAGTAATGTTAGTATTAAAAGTGTTTTAAATAGTGTTTTCATATGTTTTTTGTTTTTTTAATCTAAAATTATTCCTAATGTTCCTTCATAATGACCTGTTATATTCGTTCCAAAAGTATCCATAAACGTGTAATCAACATCAATAGTGCTATTTGAAGGTGTTGTGGTGTCTATATTTATGGCGTTTACAATTACTTGGGGTGATGAAGTTCCTGAATAATGCCATATACCAATGGTTTCGGGTATTTGAGTAAAGTCAAATCCATTTTCATTTCCAAATATGCTGCCTGGTTGTAAATCATACGCCACAAAAGAATCTGCGCTAAAACCTGTAGGTAAAGGTGTTATTATGGGTGATGCATAATATGTGTTTCCAGCTGTAATAGAGCCTGTTGTTAAACTAGGATTAAAAGCTGCTAGCACTTTAAGTTGCACCAATTTAGTGGTATTCGTAGAATAAGCATATCCATAGCCTGTTCCTACATCACCAAATGTATCTGTCATTCTACCATTGGTAAGAAAAAGACTGTAATAATCGGGAAATCCATCGCTGTTAGAATCTAATTGATCTATTGCTACATATGCATTTGGCGTAGCATGAAATGTGGTGCCAATAGTAAAACCATCTGTTGGGGTGCTTGGCGTGGTTTGTGCATCGTCATTATTATCACACGAAACGATACTTAGTAATGTTAGTAACAAAAGTGTTTTAAATAGTGTTTTCATTATTTATTATTTTTATGTGTTTTATAAAATTTTAGTGCTTTTGAAAATGGAAAAGTAAAAAATGACGCTTTGTCTTTATAGTGAATGACCTTTACATTATCTGTATTGTCATTTAAAAAAATGATTTTATAAAAATCTTTTTTGGCTAATTTTTTACCATTCAATAAATAATAAGTTACCATTTCCGTTTTTTGAGCAGTTGATATATTCGTTACTACTTGAGTAGTTTCAACTTTGTTGTCTTTTTTTTTGACTGTGGTTTGATTGCACTGTATAAACAAAAGCGCAAAAAAAAGAAATGGTATGTTTTTCATTTATAATTATTTATTTTAAGGATTTACGCTATCTATAATGACACATAATTCTGCTTCGGCTCCACCTGTTATAACTACATCAAAACGCAGTTCTTCTCCAACAAGACTTCCTGCTCTTTGACAAGTCACTACTCCTGTATAATTTACATTGTTAATTTTTATTTCAGGATTATTATCAACTGCACCAACTGTAAGTGCTCTTGTTACAATAAAAGTTGCTCCTGGATTAGTGGTGTCCCACACCTCTACTGCAGCCAAACCAGGGCCATCATTATTAGGAAAATAATCTGTTTGTAAGTCGGCTTCTGGAATTAATGTATGTACATTATTGGCATTATCGTCAAAAGTTAGTCCTTGATAATTACAAACGGTATCATTGGGTGCTGGATTGCTATCGTTGTCACAACTTGTGCCAATAAATAGCATGATAACTACTGCAAATGCGATTGGTAAAATGTTTTTAATTGTTTTCATAATAAATTGTTTTAAATGTTTATATCTAATTGTAGATACAGGTTTTCATTTTTTGTTACCTATTATAATGTTATAATGTTGTTTCGGGGGGAAACATTTAGATTCTTTTTGCTAATATCGTAGGTAATTGTTTGCTAAAAAAGAACCATTTAAGCAACAGTAGGTTTGATTCAACGAACGGCTGGTTTGATTCAACGAACGGTATCATCACAAAAAAAAAGCCCTTGCTAAGTGCAAGGGCTTTTTAAAATAAAAAATTAATATGTTGTTAAAAACGCCATCCTAAAGAAATACCTCCTCTACCAACAATATTATCATAATCAACCGTATTAGTAAGGTTTCTGCCAATGCCTAAATAGACTTCTGCCACAAAACCCCTATTGGTAATAAACTTTGCGCCTGTAGATACACCGAAAGCAACATCTGTTATTTTTTTACCATCATCTATAAATAAGCCAGATGTTTCATAATACCCATCAGATCTTCTTGAATGAAGCATTCCAAAACCTTCAACAAAAAAACCTTGTGCGTATTTTTTACCAAAAAAATGTCTGTAATATGGTGTGACAGAAAAAGTTCTATAATAATCAAAATCACTATTGTTTTTAGAATCTGTATTGGTTAAAATGTTAATCCCTATTGTAGATTCTTCATTTAAAATACGTTCATAACCAACATCTAAATATTTAAATATAATAAAATTAGAAACGTTGATTTTAAACTCGTTTTTAGAAGGCTCTTCAATTGTTGGTGTTTGGTTTTTTTGAGCAAAAGTTAAAGTAGTCATTACTAATAACAGTAACGTAAAGCATTGTTTTTTCATAATCATTTAAGATTTTATATGTACGCAACAAAGATGCTTTAATAATTTTTAGGTTGCGTTAATTTTTTATTAAAATTGGGCACGCAACTGTACATTACCTGTATGAATAGCACTGGCGGCTTCACTTTTTCTTCCATTATAATTAATGTTTAAATACAAATAAGAGGTTATTTTACGTTGCAGTAATACATTCCATGTAAAGTTTTTTCCGGGTTGTAAACCTTCTAACATTTGATATGCAATGGGTGAGTTTTGGTTTCCGAAGTAATTATTTAAATAATAATCAAAGCCAATATTTAAAGTACTATTTTTAGCATTCGAAAATTGATACAAAGTGCCAAATCTATTCACTTTTAAAGATTCAAATAAACCTTGCTTATTGGTTTTACTTTTATGCTCATAAAACAACTCAAAACGACTATTTGTGTTTTTTAAAAAGCTAAGCTTCGGAAAAAAAGATTGTTCTTCTATTGCATACGTTCTATTACTGAAATTTTGTGATGTATTTTGATTCTTTGTGGTACTAGCTAAAAATGCTATTAACCAATTCTTTTTGAATTTATGTTGAAATTGCAATTGATGCGTTGCAAGGCTACTTGTTAAATTATCTACAGCTAACAAACTTTTGTTTTCGTTTTTTAAGTAACTGTATGTTGTTGAATAATGTTGTTTTGATTTGTTAAAATAAAGGCTGTTTTTAATGCTAAAACGCAGTCCAAGTAAGGAGTTTGTTTTGGTGTTAAAAGGACTAAAATGAAAACTATTCCCTATACGTTCTTGTTGATTGTCAATTAACAAATACGATTGATTGTATAATTTTGAAAGCAATTTTTGAAATCCTTTTTTAGTACTCCATTTAGAAGGGTTTAAAGTAATTGATTGACTAAATTTTATGTTATTGGTGTTGATGTAATTTAAATTAGGTAAAGCTACTCTTAAAAAAGTTGCTTGATCAGAAAATTGTGCAATTTCAAATTCATCGTGCTCTTGAATGTTGTTGTTGTTATAATCATTCCAAGTATAAAAACCTTGCCCTTGAGGCACTTCTATATACGTAAATTCTTGCTGCGGAAGCCTTCCAGAAGTGGTTTGATAAACTGTTTGAAGTTGAATCATTTTTTGTGCTAATTGTTGGCTAAATTGCACACTAGAATTTAAGGTATTTACATTGTCATAATCCAAATTCTGTACGGTTCTGTAATTAGCGTAGACACTTAAATTGGTGTTTTTTGTTGCAAAAAGTTTAGATTTTAAATAATAAGTGTCAGAAGTATTAACTTGTGTCAACTGCAATGTTCTTAAACTATCATTCATTCGGTTTTTGTACCCTATTTCTGCAAAGACTTTTGTAGAATCTCCTATCCCTAAAAAACCACTGTAAGCTATAAATTTATTGCTAAAATTTGTTAGATTTTGAGTTGCATTATCGGTATGCTGATTGTCTTCTGATGAAAGACTCACACCAAACCACTTGTTATTTTTTTGATAGGTAGCATTGGCATGTACCCTGTTAAATGTTGTGTTTTCTAGTGTTGCATTGTTTTTTAATGTGCTTGCTAAAAACTGAAAGTGCGTGTTTTTATACAACATTTGTCCTTCTAACAGGTGTTTTGTGCCTTCAAAAGCGTTCTGGTAACTTAATTTCTCTAAAGTATAACGAAAGTCATTTTGTTTGTCATTATAATAATGTAAAGAAGTACTTATTAGTTGTTGATTACCCGTTGGATTTAATACGTTCCAATCTCTATTAAACTCAACCGAATTAAAACGCTCTACGGTTTTAAAATCTTGCGCTACAAATTGATATGCTATGTTACTTTGCAATTTCCATTTGTTATCTAGCAAGTTCTGTTGCCAATCTAACTTGGTTGCCAAACCTGTATTTTGATTGTCATCAATGTTAGAAAATAAATTTACGTCATTATTACTAAAGGCTACTTCTGTGGTGATTTTTGTTTTTTTAGATGGCGTAAATTGCGCATTTACCATGACAACTTGTAATTTAGTAGGTGCAATAAGTTGTATTACAGGCTCATAATCTCCCAAACCAGCACCTACATATTGGTAAATTTTTCCTGTGGCAATGGTTTCTTGGTAGGCATAAGCTCCTTGATTGGTTCCAACATTGCTAAAACGAACATTAAACAAATCATCATTTGGGTTATTAGAATACACAAAAGTTTCTAACGTACCAAGCATTACTTTTTTATATAATATTTTATTTTCTGAATACACATCTGCAAAGGCAGAAGGCACAACCATTAAGCTTCTATCATTTCCTGCATTTGCTAAAATTTGTTGCTGTTCATTAGATAAATCTTGTTGTAAAGATTGATTTTTTACATCACCTTCATGATAAACAGAACCACTAATCTTCAATTTATCACTTTTAAAAGACACCCCATCATGGCTAACAAAACGTGTGTAGTTTCTGTCTGAAAATTGAAATTCTGCTACAATTCGCATTTCAGAAGTTATTGGAAAGGTTGGTGTAAAGGTAATTTCTGCTGTATTATAATCAATGGTATAATCTTGCGCTTCGCCACGCTTTAGTAAAGTACCATTGACATAAATTTTTTCACTTCCAGAAATAATTAAAATAAATAACTCACCATTAGCACCACTTAATTTATATGGACCTTGGTTGGCATTTTGACCTGTAAATGAAAATGAAGAAAACTTCCCTTTTACCAAAGCGCCAGAAGCAAATATATGCGTTTTATTATCTTCATTACCTAAATTTACATCTACTGCTATACCAGCTACTTTTTTGGAAAAATTTAAGTAATAACTTCCGTTGTTTTGTAAATTAACATCGCCTGCTTTAATGCGCCAATCATCACTAAACAACTCCATAAATACACGGTCAAACTCATTAAGTTGCTGTGTATATCCATTTTCTTGAATGGGAATATTACTATCAGTAATAGAAGCTCTTAATGTCACTTTTTCTGAAAGTTTTCCAGAAATCTGTAAATCTAATGTTGCATTTAAAACCGCATCTTGATTGTTACCAATGGTTAGCCCTCTCGAGATAGATCCATTTGTATTTAAACCATCAAAAGGCTTGAAATTTTTCTTTTTAATATTTGTTGTATAGCTATATAATTTGGCGTTTTTAGAGCCCTTAGTAACAATACGCCTTTTATCAAAAACAGAGTACGTTCGGGTTAAAAAATCTGGGTATTTATAATATTCTACACTAATTTTTTTAGTTCTATACTTTGGAATATAAAGTAACGCTTTTGAAAAATCAATTTGGTATTCACTCTTATTTAGCACTTCTTTTTGCGCGTTAAGTACTCTAAAATAACTTGGATTAATACTTACAGAATCAATGACAACAGTGTCTTTTACAACCGTAAAATCTTTGGTACGAAAATGCTTCGTATCAATTTGCGCCTGAGCAAAGAATACAAAAAAAAGTAAAAAAAAGTAAAGTAACCTTTTAGCCATTAGTATTGAAACGCTTATTGCGTAAAAATAGTTTAAAATAAAGATTGTTGTTTTAAAAACCCTTCGTGTTCCAAAAGCCACTTTTTACGCCAAATACCGCCTGCATATCCTGTAAGTGAGCCGTCACTGCCTATTATTCTATGGCAAGGTATAACAATCCAAATAGGGTTTTTACCATTGGCGCTAGCAACGGCACGTATGGCTTTTACATCACCAAGTGCTTTACTTTGCTCTAAATAGGTTTTTGCTTTTCCAAAAGAAACTTGTTGTAAGGAAGACCAGACTTTTTGTTGGAAAACAGTGCCTTTTGGGTTCAATTTTAAATCAAAAATGGTGCGTTTTTCGTTAAAATATTCATTTAATTGAGTTACACATTTTTGTAATTCCTTCGGAATAGCTTCTAAAAAATCCACTTCAGAAACCACAGCATTGTCAAGCACAGAAATTTCTGAAATACCCTCTTTATTACCAACAATTTTAGCAATCCCTATGGGTGTTTTGTAATATGTAGTCGCATTTTTTGTCATTAGATACCAAAAATAGCTTTAGAGTTTTGTGTTGTAATTTCTGCAATTTCTGCTGGAGTTTTTTGGTAAATTTCGGCCACTTTTTCTAGTACATTTACAATATAAGCACTTTCATTTCGCTTACCTCTAAAAGGCGTTGGTGCCAAATATGGGGAGTCGGTTTCTAATACAATATGAGAAAGTGATACTTGATTTAAAAACTGATCAATTTTTCCGTTTTTAAAAGTAACAACGCCACCAATGCCTAGTTTCATATTGTAAGAAACGGCTTGTTGTGCTTGTGCTAAAGAACCCGTAAAACAATGAAAAATTCCGAAGAGATCTTCTCCTTTTTCACTTTCAAGCACTTCAAAAACTTCATCAAAAGCATCTCTACAATGAATCACAATTGGTAATTTGTACTTTTTAGCCAGCTGTATTTGTCGTTTAAAAGCGTCTTGCTGTATTTTTAAAGTGGTTTTGTCCCAATACAAATCAATGCCAATTTCGCCAATTGCAACAAAAGAACGCTTTGCTAAATGACTTGCCACATGTGCCAATTCTACTTCATAATTATCTTTTACATGTGTAGGATGCAAACCCATCATTAAAAAAACATTTTTTGGATGTTTTTTTTCTAAAGCAAACATTGCAGCAGTTGTTTGAGAATCTATTGCTGGAATAAAAAACCGACTTACACCAGCATCCATTGCTCTTTGAATGGTTAGGTCTCTATCGGCATCAAATTGGTCGCTGTATAAGTGCGTATGTGTGTCTGTAATAATCATAAATACTGTTTTCAAGCCAAAAGTATTGATTTATGTGCAAATGCATGCTTAAATGTTACAAGATTTCGTAATTTTCGACTTTCAAAAATAGAAAGAAATGCAAACAATTTCAATAGCCATTCATGGTGGCGCTGGCACTTTAGTAAAAGGAATGATGACGCCAGCATTAGAAAAAGAATATAAAACCGCTTTACAAAATGCTTTAGATGCAGGTTATGTCCTTTTAAAAAACGGAGGTACAAGTGTAGATGCTGTAGCAAAAGCAGTTTGTGTATTAGAAGACTCTCATTTGTTCAATGCAGGTAAAGGCGCTGTATTTACAGCCGAAGAAACACATGAAATGGACGCTTGTATTATGGAAGGAAACACAAGAAATGCAGGTGCAGTTTCTTTAATTTCAGGTATTAAAAACCCTATTAAGTTAGCAAAAGATGTGATGGAAAAAAGTGAGCATGTTTTTTTAGCAGGAAAAGGTGCCATGGAATTTGCAAAAACGCAAGGCTATTCTTTAAAAGATGCTTCGTACTTTTATGATGAATTTCGGCATAAACAATGGTTAGAAATAAAAGATACCGACAGTTTTCAGTTAGATCATGCAAGCAAAAAAGATTCGAAATTTGGCACTGTTGGTGCAGTGGCGTGTGACAGCTTCGGAAATGTAGCTGCTGCTACATCAACAGGAGGTATGACTAACAAACGATTTGGACGTGTTGGTGATAGCCCAATGGTTGGCGCAGGAAATTATGCCAATAATAAAACCTGCGCAATTTCATGTACCGGAAGTGGCGAGTTTTTTATAAGAGGTGTTGTTGCTTACGATGTTTCTTGTTTGATGGAATTTAAAGGTATGTCTCTTAATGAAGCTTCCGAAGAGGTTATCAATAAGCGTATCCTAGAAATCAATGGTGATGGCGGTTTGGTAGCCGTAGATGCCAACGGAAATATTGCCATGCCCTTTAACACAGAAGGTATGTACAGAGCTTGTAAAAACTCTAAAGGTTTAGAAGAAGTGCTTATTTATAAATAAAGTCTGTTGGTTCTGCTAAAGGATTTTTAAATAAGCATAAATTTTAATCAAAGAATAATAAAATATAGATATGTTAGAAAATCAACGTCATAAATTTAAAATTCCAGAATCTGTAAGTTATTTAAATTGTGCGTTTATGTCGCCTTTATTAAATACGGTAGAAAAAGCAGGACATACTGCTTTAAGTCAAAAGTGCAGACCTTACGAGATAAAAGGCGAAGATTTTTTTGTAAATACGCATAAAGCTAAGAGCTTGTTTGCTCAACTTATAGATGTAGATGATGCCAATAATATTGCCATGATACCTGCTGTTTCTTACGGTATAGCAACGGTTGCAAATAACATTGAGCTTGCTAAAAATGATGAAATTATTGTTGTGGGAGAGCAGTTTCCTAGTAATGTATATTCATGGCAACGTTTAGCAGATAAATACGATGCTAAAATTACTATTATCTCTGCAAAAGAACCTTCGAAAGGAAGGGGAAAACAATGGAATGCAGACATTTTAAATGCTATTTCATCAAAAACAAAAATTGTTGCAATGCCTCATGTTCATTGGAGTGACGGCACCTTATTTGATATAAAAGCCATTCGAGAAAAAACACGTAAAGTCAATGCCTTGCTAATCATTGACGCTACACAAAGTGTTGGTGCTTTGCCTTTTTCTGTAAAAGAACTAAATCCAGACGCATTAATCTGTGCTAGTTACAAATGGCTTTTAGGCCATTATGCTATTGGTTTTGCTTATTATTCTGATCTATTATGTAAAGGGATTCCGATAGAAGAAAACTGGATTAACAGAAAAAATAGTAAAGATTTTACTGGCTTGGTTTCTTATCAAGATGCTTACCAACCAAAAGCAGGTCGTTTTAATGTTGGCGAAATGAGTAATTTTGCCTTGACACCAATGCTTATAAAATCTTTAGAGCAACTCTTAAAGTGGCAACCAAAAAACATACAAGATTATTGTCATGAAATCTCCAAATTAGCCGTAGAAGAATTAAAAAAATTAGGGTGTTTTATTGAAGATGAATCATATCGAGGAAAGCATTTATTTGGTATCTATCTCCCTAATAACATCGCAATAAAAAAGCTCAAAACAATTTTAGAAAAAAATAAGGTTTTTGTTTCTTTTAGAGGAAATGCAGTAAGAGTTGCACCACATCTTTATAATACAAAAACAGATTTTGATAAACTTGTTGATTGTTTTAAAGAAGCTGCTATATAAAAGGCGCTTCTATTGACAACACACTTACTTTTCTTTTTTTAATATTGTAGTGATCACTATTAGACAAAACATGCACGCATAAATTAGCCATGGTCATCGGTGTTCCTTCTTCTAACAATTTTTCATTGTTATGAGTTAACTTACTACCGTCAAATAAAATTACCATTCCAGAACCAATTACAGTACAGTCATTGCCATTTTTAATAATCATTCCTGTATCTTCAGCCAATCCAACTCCTAATAAATGTGGAAATTTAGCAACGGCTTCCGAAGTTCTTCCAAAGCGCCCGCGCTGAATAAAATGAGTGTCAATAATCAATTCTGGTATCAAACTTAATCCTTTATACATTGTAACTGCGCCTTTTACAAAAGCTTCTGTAGCGCTTCCGCCAGCAATCATTTCACTAGCCATTGCCATTGCGCCAGCACTTGTGCCTGCAATAACAAACCCTTTTTCATTTTGATAACGATCTGTCAAAATTTTATGAATCGTCGTTCCTCCAATACGATCCGTAATTTTAGATTGATCACCGCCAGAGAACATAACACCGTTTGCTTCTTTAATCAATGCAATAGCTGTTTCTTCTTCTGAATCTTCTTTACAGCGAATGTCTAAAACAGTCACATTTGTACAACCAAGTTTGGTAAAAGCATCTAAATACATTTCTCCAACTTCTTCTGGAATACTAGAAGCTGTTGGTATTACAATAATTTTTGCTTTAACACCACCTGCTTGTTCAACAACGTGGTGTAAAATACCCGCATCTACAAACTCTAAGGTGTACATTTCATTGTCACCAGCTCCTTTATCTTCATTTCCACCAATAGGAATTAATGTTCCTTGTATCATTATTTAGTTGCTCTAAAAATTGAAAAAGCAAAAGTAAGCTATTTTTTATATTAAAATAAAGTTTATATTTATAATCTGCTAAAAAGCAAATCAACAAACTTAAACTTATATTATATGGAAATACGTAGCATCAATGCAATGCGAGGACCAAATTACTGGTCGGTAAGAAGACATAAATTAATTGTCATGGTTTTAGATCTTCAAGAAATGGAAGAAAAACCTTCAAATAAAATTGATGGTTTTCCTGAAAGATTAAAAGCTATGTTTCCTTCAATGTATTCTCATCGTTGTTCTGAAGGTTGTGAAGGCGGTTTTTTTATGCGTGTAGATCAAGGTACTTGGATGGGACATGTTATAGAACATATTGCATTAGAAATTCAAACATTGGCAGGTATGGATACTGG
>CAMZLD010000026.1 GCA_947311635.1 uncultured Flavobacteriaceae bacterium
CTTCTAAACAACAATCTTTGAACAATAAAAGCCTTAATTTAATACTAAATCTTCGTTTTTATTGTCCAAATCTCACTATTTATAAGGCTTCTTTGATGTAAGTTTAGGTCGAACTCAGGTTATTACTATATTGCTGTTTATTGGCAGTATACCGTTATTTTCTCAAGTTGGTATTGGTACAACAAATCCCACAGAAAAGTTGCATATAGAAGGCGGAACTATTAAAATTGTGAATGGTTCTCAATCTAAGGGAAAAGTACTTACAACAGATGCTACAGGTGTAGCTAACTGGGAATATGCAAACGGAGATGGAGGTAGAGGAATATTGTTGGTCATTTTACAGCTGCAAATAATACTACAGATATTTTTCATTTAAAAATGCCTTATAATTGGAGTACATCTGACATGTATATGATAAAGGTAGAAGGTTATGCCTATGGAAGTGGAGCTGGAGAACGGATTATTGATATTACTTATGTAGGTTATTGTTATCAACCAGATACAGCTTCGCCTTTTATAAGAAATGGGCAAACAGCAATTGAAAATAATACAGGTATTACAGCAGGGCAATATGCAGGTTCTGATGGTTTTTTATATTTATGGTTTAAAACACCAAGTGTATATTACAATTCTTTTGGTGTTACATCAATGTATGTAGGTAATGGTAATATATTAAAAAAAGGAGATATTATGGTAATTCAAACTCCAAGCACAACATTATAGTTGCTTGTTCATTTTTAATAATTCTTCAACAAAATCACGTTTATTACCTAGCCTAGGTATTTTATGTTGTCCGCCAAGTTTTCCTTTCATTTTAAGCCATTTGTAAAATAAACCTTTTTTAGTTTTATGTACAATTGGCATTGCTAAAGTCATATTGTGATACCTTTTTGCTTCATAGTCAGAGTTGATAGCCTTTAAAGCGTTGTCTAGTATTTCTGTAAAATAAGCTAAATTTTCGGGTTCTTTTTGAAATTCTATAACCCATTCATGACTACCACTTTTTGTGTCTTTCATAAAAATTGGTGCCACTGTATAATCAGTTAAAATCGCACTAGTTTTTGTACACGCTTTTTGCAAGGCATGTTCGGCGTTTTCAATAATTAATTCTTCGCCAAAAGCATTGATAAAATGCTTTGTTCTTCCTGTTATTTTTATTCTATAAGGGTTTAATGAAGTGAATTTAACAGTGTCACCAATTAGATAGCGCCAAAGACCTGCGTTTGTTGTAATTACTAAGGCGTAATTAATATCTTTTTTTACTTCGGAAAGCGGTATGGCATAATCATTATTCCCTGTAAAATCTTCCATAGGTATAAACTCATAAAAAATTCCGTAGTCAAGCATAAGTAATAATTGATCTGATTCATTGTTGTCTTGTATTGCAAAAAAACCTTCAGAAGCATTGTAAGTTTCGTAATATTTGAATTCTTTTTTTGGAATTAACTTTTGAAACTGAGATTTGTATGGATTAAAATTCACACCTCCATGAAAAAAAACTTCTAAATTTGGCCAAACTTCTATAATGGAATCTTTTCCTGTTTTTTCTAAAACACGATTTAACAAAACAAGCATCCATGAAGGAACACCTGCAAGACTGGTAATATTTTCACCAATGGTTTCATCGACAATGGCCTCCATTTTAGTTTCCCATTCGCCCATTAAGGCAGTTTCTTGTTTTGGAGCGCTACTAAAATCGGCCCAAAAGGGCATATTTTCTATAATAATTGCAGAAAGGTCACCAAAATAGCTATCATTATTTTCATAAACGGCAGCGCTTCCGCCAAGTCTTAGGCTTTTGCCTGTAAAAAGTTTTGTGTTTGGATTGTTGTTAATATACAAACAAAGCATGTCTTTTCCGGCTTTAAAATGGCATTCTTCTAGTGCTTCATGACTAACCGGAATAAATTTGCTTTTTGCGTTTGTTGTGCCGCTAGATTTGGCAAACCATTTAATATCACTATGCCAAAATAATTGTTGCTGTCCTTTCCTGCATTGCGCTATTAAAGGCTCTATATCTTCATATTTTTTTATAGGCACTTGACTTTTAAAATCGTCATAATTTTTAATACCTTCAAAGTGATGTGCTACACCAAAAGCGGTTTTTTTTGCACTCTCTAAGAGCCCAAAAAGCAACTCGTTTTGTACATCAACAGGGTATTTTAAAAACAAATCAATTTGATGAATCCGTTTTTTTAAAAACCAAGAAATTATAGAGTTTACAATTGGTAAAGCCATAAATTATTACCTATATTTAGACTTTAAAACTACAAAATAAAAGCATGCAATATCAAGGTGTATTAAAAAAAATGAAGACAGTGTTAGAAAATCCCATTCAATATTATTTAGATATGCATGTAGATTTTTTGAATATGAATCAATTACTTGAAAAAGAAATCACATTGACTTTTGTTCAATATGAATGCTTAAGTTGTCATAAAAACAAAGAAATTTACCGCCAAGGATTCTGTAAAAATTGTTTTTTTGAAACACCAAATGCTGGAGATTGGATTCTAAAGCCAGAATTAAGCACAGCACATCTAGGCATTGAAGATCGAGATTTAGCATTTGAAAAACAAATGCAATTAAAACCAAATATTGTATATTTAGCCAACTCAAGTGATGTCAAAGTAGGAGTAACACGAAAATCACAAGTGCCAACACGTTGGATTGACCAAGGCGCACATGAAGCAATAGAAGTTGTAGAAGTACCTAATCGTTATTTAGCAGGAATTGTTGAAGTAGCGTTGAAAAATCACGTTTCAGATAAAACCAATTGGCGAAAAATGCTTACAAATACGATTACAGATGTCGATTTAGTGTCTAAAAAAGAAGCATTATCAAAATACATTCCAGCTGAAGCTAAAGCGTATTATTTAGACACCAATAATAAGGAAACACATATGCATTTTCCAGTGCATCAATATCCAACAAAAGTAAAAAGTTTGAATTTGGTAAAATATCAAACATACAAAGGTGTTTTAAAAGGTATTAAAGGTCAGTATCTTATTTTTGAAGATGCAACTGTTTTTAATATTCGTTCCAATGAAGGTTTGGTGGTTTTAATAGAGGTTTAGCTGCTGCGCCTTTTTCTACTTAGGAAACAATCAAAACCGAAGTAAATAAAGACTCTTGTCTGTACAAAAATGTTAAAATTTAATTAGAAAATTAATTTTCAAGAAGTCTTTAATTAGCGAAAGCAGCCTTGCTTTTTTTAATTTGCTTATCTTTGCTGGCGGTTAATTAAAATATAAAATTACTACAATGAAAGCATATATTTTTCCTGGTCAAGGAGCTCAATTTACAGGTATGGGTTTAGATTTATACGAAAACTCATCCTTAGCACAAGAATTGTTTGAAAAAGCAAATACAATTTTAGGGTTTCCTATAACAGATATTATGTTTGAAGGCACTCCAGAACAATTAAAAGAAACAAAGGTAACGCAACCTGCTATTTTCTTACATTCTGTTATTCTTGCAAAAGTATTGGGTGATAAATTTAAACCAGAAATGGTTGCAGGGCATTCTCTAGGCGAGTTTTCTGCTCTTGTTGCAAATGGTGTTTTAAATTTTGAAGACGGACTGAGGTTAGTTTCTAAAAGAGCTTTGGCAATGCAAAAAGCTTGCGAAGTTCAAGAATCTACAATGGCAGCAGTATTAGGTTTGGAAGATAAAATTGTAGAAGAAGTTTGTAAAGAAATACAAGGCGTTGTTGTTCCTGCAAATTATAACTGCCCAGGACAATTGGTTATTTCTGGCGATGTGCCATCTATTAATGCAGCCTGTGCAATTTTAAAAGAACAAGGAGCGCGAAGAGCATTGGTGTTACCAGTTGGGGGCGCTTTTCATTCCTCCTTAATGGAGCCTGCTCGTGAAGAATTAGCAGCAGCGATTAAAGAAACTACATTTAGCAATCCAACCTGTCCTATTTATCAAAATGTGGTTGCAAAAGCAGTTACCAATCCAGATGAAATTAAGCAAAACTTAATAGCTCAATTAACAGCACCCGTTCGTTGGACGCAGTGTATTCAAGCAATGATTGCAGACGGCGGTACAGAATTTATAGAAGTGGGTCCGGGTAAAGTATTGCAAGGCTTAATGCGTAAAATTGATAGAAATGTAACAGCCAGTGGTGCAAATTTAGCTTAAATGTTTCGATCAGTTTTTTATAAACTTTCTATCAACCAACGTTATTTTGTTAGAAGAATTTTTTATTTCCCCATTGATTTTATAAATTTTTTACTTGGGAAAAATAAAAACAAACTAGTTCCGCCTAAGGGAAAAATATTTACAGGTTCTGGTGATTTTTATGTAGAAGGAAAAGAGCATGTTCGTTTTTTAAAAACTTTTGCTAATTTAAAACCCAATGCTACAGTTCTAGATATTGGTAGTGGTATTGGAAGAACTGCAGTTGGTCTAACGCATTATTTGAATAAAGAAGGAAAGTATTTTGGGTTTGATGTTGTGCCTGCTGGTGTTGATTGGTGTAAAAAAAATATTACAGCTAAATTTCCGAATTTTCACTTTGATTTAATAGATGTCCATAATGATTTATACAGGTTTTCTAAAGAGAAAGCTACAAATTTAAGGTTTAAATATCCAGATAATACTTTTGATGTAGTGTTTTTGTTTTCGGTTTTTACACATATGGAATTGCATGAAATTGATCATTATTTAAAAGAAATCTATCGTGTTTTAAAGCCAAATTCGTATTGTTTAGCAACGTTTTTTTTGTATGAAAACGCTAAAGAAGCGATGCATAATAATAGTTTTAAATTCCCTTTTGAGTATTCAAATTATAGATTGATGAATACAAAAGTAAAGGGAGCAAATATTGCTTTATCGCAAAATTACTTATTACAATTAACCCAACAGATTGGTTTTACCAACAAGAATTTGGTTAAAGGCTATTGGTCTCAATGTTACCCGAAAAAGGATAACAATTTTCAAGACATAGTAGTGCTTCAAAAGTAGAAAGTGAGATTTTATTGTTTTAACTGCCAAGCCCAAGCCGACTTTAATGCATCCTCTAAATTCAACTCTGCTTTCCACCCTAATTCTTTATTGGCTAATGAAGTATCGGCATAAGCAGTAGTAATATCACCTGCTCGGCGGTCAACAATCTTAAAGTTCACCTTTTTTCCTGTTGCTTTTTCAAAAGCTTTTACAACTTCTAAAACAGAACTTCCTTTTCCGGTTCCTATATTGAAAAATTCACAATTTGTTTTGTTTTTATTGGTTATGAGTCTTTTTAAGGCTGCAATATGGGCTTTTGCCAAATCTACTACATGAATGTAATCTCTTATAGCAGTACCATCTGGTGTTGGATAATCATTTCCGAAGATAGAAAGTGTTTTTTGTATGCCAGCTGCTGTTTGTACAACAAACGGAATTAAATTTTGAGGAACACCCAAAGGCAATTCACCAATCAATGCACTTTTGTGCGCACCAATTGGGTTAAAATAACGTAAAGCAATAGCTTTTATGGTTGAAGCTTTGGTTGTGTCTTTTATAATGATTTCTCCCATTTTTTTGGTGGCACCATAAGGAGATTCAGCGGGTTTTATAGGTGCGTTTTCTGTGATTGGCAGCTTGTCTGCTTGCCCATAAACAGTGCATGAAGAGCTAAAAATAAAGTGCGAAACCTTATTTTTTTGCATTTCTTTTAAAACAGTAATTAAAGTAGTAAGATTATTTTCATAGTATAAAAGAGGTTTCTCTACACTTTCGCCCACAGCTTTTGAACCCGCAAAATGAATAACACCGTCTATTTTATACTGTTTAAAAAACAATGAAACCGCTTCTTTATCACGTAAATCAATCTTTTCAAAATCAGGTAAAATGCCTGTTATCTTTTTGATTTGGTGTAGTACTTTTATGTTAGAATTAGAAAGATTGTCAATGATGATGACTTCATAGCCATCATTTTGAAGTGCTACAACGGTATGAGAGCCAATGTAACCCAAGCCTCCTGTTACTAGAATTTTCATGGTTCAATCGTTTTTCTTCCAACAGATTCGTAATAAAAGTTATTTGTTTTCATGGTTTCTAGATCAAAAATATTTCGCCCGTCAAAAATCACATTTTGATTCATTAATTTTTTTATAAGCTCAAAATCTGGAGATAAAAATTCACTCCATTCTGTATGAATTAATAAACAATCGGCATCTTTTAATGCATCGTAGGCGTTATTTGCAAACTGGATTTGATTGTTGTATATTTTTTTGGTGTTTGGCATGGCTTCTGGGTCATAAGCTGTTATTTGTGCCTCATTTAAAAGCAATTCATTGATAGTGTCTAGTGCTGGCGCTTCCCTAATATCATCTGTATTAGGCTTAAAGGAAAGTCCCCAAACAGCTATTTTTTTTCCTTTTAGATTGCCTTTAAAATAGTTTAATAATTTCGGTACTAAAGATTTTTTTTGAACAGTATTTACTTTTAATACCGATTTTAGTAATTGAAAATCGTATTTTACAGCATCACTAAATCGTACGAGTGCATTGACATCTTTCGGAAAGCAAGAACCCCCAAACCCAATACCTGGATATAAAAAGCGGTTGCCTATTCTAGAATCCGATCCAATTCCTTTACGGACGTTATCAACATCTGCACCTATAATTTCACATAAGTTTGCTACTTCATTCATAAAGGTGATTTTAGTGGCAAGAAACGTATTAGCAGCATATTTGGTTAGTTCTGCAGACTTTTCGTCCATAAAAATAATGGGTCTTTTTACATCTGTAAAAGGTTTGTATAAAGCAGACAATGTTTCTTTTACAAGCTTACTTTTAGTACCAATTATAATGCGTTCTGGCTCCATAAAATCCTTTATGGCATAACCTTCTCTTAGAAATTCTGGATTTGAAACAACTTCAAAAGGAACGTCTGTAAGACTAGAAATGATGTTTTTTACTTTTTCTGAAGTACCAACAGGTACAGTGCTTTTGTTAATGATAATTTTAAAAGAAGAAATAGATTTTCCTAATTGATGGGCAACGTTTTCTACATAAGATAAATCAGCAGAACCATCTTCGTCTTGTGGTGTAGGTAATGCCAAAAAAATAAGTGTAGCTTTTTGGATGGCATCTACTAGGTTTGTTGTAAAATGCAATCGCTTTCCTTCAATATTTCTCAGAAAAAGTTCTTCAAGGTTGGGTTCGTATATGGGTATTTTACCTTTATTCATCAACATTACTTTTTCTTTGTTGATGTCTACGCAGGTTACGTGATTGCCCATATCTGCTAAACAAGTTCCAGTTACTAATCCTACATAACCTGTTCCTATAACTGCAATGTTCATTGTTTAGTTGTTTATAAAATCTAAAATGGTTTTAATGATAAAATCTTGTTGTTCTTTTTCTAACTCGGTATGCATTGGCAAAGAAATAACAGTATCTATTAATGTATTGGTTACAGTAAAATCAGACTCATTGTATCGTTTGTCTTGATATGCTTTCTGGCTATGCAATGGTACAGGATAGTAAATAGCATTTGGGATGCCTTTGTCTAGTAAATGTTTATGTAAAGCATCTCTATCTGTATTTTGGATCTTTAATGTGTATTGATGAAAAACGTGGGTAGTGAAATCACTAATGGTTGGGGTAATAATATTTTGATTTTCAGAAAACCCTTCCGTATAATACAATGCGGCTTTTCTTCTAGCATCACAATACTGATCTAAATGGCGCAATTTAATTCTTAAAATAGCAGCCTGAATACTGTCTAATCTAGAGTTTACACCAATAACATCATGATAGTATCTTTTGTACATTCCGTGGTTTACAATACCACGCAAGGTGTGTGCAAGTTTATCATCATTCGTAAAAATAGCACCTCCATCACCATAACATCCTAAATTTTTAGATGGAAAAAATGAAGTAGTCCCAACGTTACCCAATGTTCCTGCTTTCTTTTTAACACCATTGTTAAATGTGTAGTCGGCACCAATGGCTTGTGCATTGTCTTCAATTACAAATAAATTGTGAGTTTTAGCAATTTCTAAAACGGCTTCCATATTAGCACATTGCCCAAATAAATGTACAGGTACAATGGCTTTTGTTTTGGGTGTAATCGCTTTTTGTAATGCTTTTATATTAATGTTAAAAGTGTCAGCATCAACATCTACCAATACAGGTGTTAAGTGTAACAATGCAATCACTTCTACCGTTGCTGCAAAGGTAAAATCTGCAGTAATAACTTCGTCTCCTGGTTTTAGCCCTAATCCCATCATAGCAATTTGCAAAGCGTCTGTACCGTTTGCACAAGGAATTACGTGTTTTACATCCAAATAGTTTTCAAGATCTGTTTGAAAAGCTTTTACTTCTGGGCCGTTTATATAAGCGGTTGAATCTAGTACATTTAATACCGAAGTGTCTATTTCTTTTTTTATTTTGTTGTATTGACCTTTAAGGTCTACCATTTGAATATTTTTCATAATTTATTTATTGAGTTTCAAAAATACAAATTATTATATTGATTTATTGTTGTCCGATTAAAATTTATAAAAACGCTAAAAAGTTATGTTTAATAGAGGTTCTAAGAGCTTTTTTAAATAGACACCTTGCTTTTTCTGTTTTTTTAATTTTATGTTATCTATCAATAACAATAAGTGAAACGGTCTTACGTCTTTAGACGGACACTACTAATATTGATTACCATTTTTTATAAACTTCTTTAAAAGGAATTCTAAATCGTTCTCCATATATGCCTTCAGGCTTTCTTATACCGCAAGAGATAACCATGTTTATTTCTGCACTTAATGGTAGTTTTAAACTGCGTTTTACACGTAACGAATCAAAACCTTCCATTGGGCATGTGTCATAACCTTCTGAGGCCATCGCTAGCATAAATGTTTGCGCTGCTAAACCTGCACTTTTTTGAGCAACGATTCTCATATCAGATTTTCTTGTTTGTCTGTAAGTTGGCTTCAACAGACCAGTCATCCAGCTAAAAGCAAATTTAAAATACCCTAAAACACCCAAAAAATCGATATAGATATACGGAACAATTTTTTGATAATATCCCAAAGCAAACTTTTCTCTTGGCGAGTATGCATTTTTATCTTTTTCTCCAAAGAGTTTTTTTAAGTGGGTAGAATTACTTTGTTGTCTTTTTTTCCATAGATCTTTTCTAGCGACAACCACAACCATTTGTTTGGCTGTTTTTGCCGAGCTTTGACCAAGGCAATTAATAGTCATATTTTGCAACATAGATTCTGAAGAAATATGATGAAACTCCCAAAGTTGCATGTTGCTGCTTGTTGGTGCTAGCGTAGCTAGCTGAATGCATTTTTCTACAATAGCAGTGTCAATTTCTTTGTTTTCATCATAGACTCTTACAGAACGTCTATATTTAATGGCTTCGGAAACGGTTTTATTCATAATGTTATAGTTTGCAAGCATCCCAAATAGGATCTTTAGGTAATGTGGCTGTGATGGTGATTGATTCTTTTTTTACAGGATGTACAAAGGTTATTTTTCTAGCGTGAAGATGAATACCTGCGTTTTTATTACTTCTGTTAAACCCATATTTTAAATCACCTTTTATGGGGCTTCCTATAGCAGCAAGTTGACATCGAATTTGGTGGTGTCTGCCTGTTTCTAAATTAATTTCTAATAAAAAATAGTTATCTAATGTTTTTATAAGTTTGTAATGAAGAACTGCTTTTTTACTTTTCTCTGTGGGGGTTTTATAAGAAGTTGATTTGTTGTTTTTAGGGTTTTTAACTAAGTAATGTGTTAAGCTGTCAGTTGTTTTACTTGGTTTATTTTTGATAATTGCCCAGTAGGTTTTTTCAATTGCATGATCTCTTAGCATCGCGTTAAGGCGTTCTAGTGCTTTAGATGTTTTTGCAAAAATCACAATGCCTGTTGTGGGTCTATCTAAGCGGTGTACAACACCTAAGTATACATTGCCAGGTTTTTTGTATTTCTCTTTTATAAAAGATTTTACAATTTCGCTTAAAGGGATGTCTCCAGTCTTATCGCCCTGTACAATATCTCCAACGCGTTTGTTTACAACAATGATATGATTATCTTCAAAAAGGACTTCTAAATTTTGGACAGTACTGGACATTTAATCTAAAACGAAGTTTTTATTAATACTGTCAATATAATCTAAGATGGGTTCTTTACCTGTTTTGAGTGTAGAAGAGGTAATAAAATACTGTGGCATTTCTGACCATGAAGTTTTAAGCATTGTTTTTTTGTAGTGCTTAATATTGTTGTTAAGCTCGTTGAGTTTCAGCTTGTCGGTTTTAGTAAAAATGATTGAAAAAGGAATCTGGCTTTCGCCCAAATATTCCATAAATTCTAAATCTATTTTTTGAGGTGCTAATCTTGAATCTATCAATACAAATGCACAGATAAGCTGTTCTCTTTGTTCGAAATAAGATTTTATGAATGATTGAAATGTTTGTTTTGTGCTTTTTGAAACTCGAGCATAACCGTAACCAGGTAAATCGACCAAAAACCAACTGTTGTTTATTTTAAAATGATTTATGAGTTGTGTTTTGCCAGGTCTTCCAGATGTTTTCGCTAATTTTTTATGATTGGTAATCATGTTGATTAAAGATGATTTTCCTACATTAGAACGACCAATAAATGCATATTCTGGTATTCTATCCTTTGGGCATTTACTTATGTCAGAATTGCTAATTATAAAAGTAGCGGTCGTAATTTTCATGATTTAGAGTTTACGCTTTGTAAGCCAATCATTTAAAATTTCATTAAACGCTACAGGATGTTCCATCATTGGTGCATGACCACATTTATCTATCCAAAATAGATCAGCATCAGGAAGTAGTTTCTTAAAATCTTTAGCAACCTCAGGAGGTGTTACTATATCATTTTTACCCCAAATTAAACAAACAGGAATTGTCATTTCTGGTAAATCTTTTGCCATATTATGACGGATAGCACTTTTTGCAATAGTTAGTGTTTTTAATGCTTTTATACGATCATTAACAATATCAAAAACATCTTGTACAACTTCTTTTGTTGCAATCTTTGGGTCATAAAATACTTCTTCAGTTTTTTCGCGGATATAATCAAAATTACCTCTTTTCGGGTAAGTATCACCCATTGATTTTTCATACAAACCAGAGCTTCCTGTCAAGACCAATGCTTCAACATTTTTAAGGTTCTTTTTTGTAAAATATAGCGAAATATGCCCGCCTAATGAATTGCCTAAAAGAATGGCTTTATTAATATTTAAATGCTGCATAAATTCTTTCAAATGTTTCGATAAATTTTTAACATTTGTTTTTAGTAAAGGCATGGTGTATAAAGGTAATTCAGGTATAAGAACACGATATCCTTTGGCAGAAAAACAATCTAAAACACCATTAAAATTGCTTAACGAACCCATAAGCCCATGAAGTACAATCATGGTTTTTCCTTCGCCAGCTTCTACGTATTTAAATTTTCCTTCTTCTTTGAGTTTGTATTGCATCTATATTGGTTTTAAGCAAGTCACAAAGGTAACTAATTTCTAGCAAAATACGATTTTTTTAATGACCTGAAATTGGGAGTTCTACAGGTTGTGTAAAGTACTGATAATATGACAATTAATTTAAAATTAAACTGATAAATATAAGGTGTTGATAAAAAAGTGGTAAAAAGTGGTAAAAAGTGGAGTTATTTTGTTATTTTTGAAAATTGTAGGGCAAACACTATGACAAATTTAATAGGAACATTTGAATGTAAGGCAGACGCTAAAGGGCGTTTGATGTTGTCTGCGGCTTATAAAAAGCAGTTAGCCGCTGAGTTACAAGATGGTTTTGTGTTAAAGCGTTCTGTGTTTCAGCCTTGTTTGGAGTTGTACCCTATGAGTGAATGGAATAAGATGATGAAGAAAGTAAATAAACTAAATCGTTTTGTAAAAAAGAACAATGATTTTATTCGTTTGTTTACTGCTGGTGTAAAAGTCGTTGATTTAGATGCTTCGGGTAGATTGTTGATTCCGAAAGATTTACAGCAATTTGCCGCAATTAAAAAAGAAGTTGTTTTGTCTTCTGCTATCAATATCATAGAAATTTGGGATAAAGCCAGTTATGAAAAAGCAGTCAATGATGCAACGGTAGATTTTGCCGAGTTGGCAGAAGAGGTGATGGGTAACGCACAAGATAGCGAAGATGGAATATCATAATCCTGTATTGTTACAAAGAAGTGTAGATGGTTTAAATATTAAGCCAAATGGAGTCTATGTTGACGTCACTTTTGGCGGCGGCGGGCACTCTAGAGAGATTTTAAGTAGGCTAAATGATGAGGGTAAGCTTATCGCTTTTGATCAAGATGAAGATGCGCAAAAAAACAAGATAGTAGATAGTCGTTTTTTGTTGATTGCAGAAAACTTTAGGTATATAAAAAGGTTTTTGAAATTCAATGGTATTTCAAAAGTAGATGGAATTTTGGCAGACCTGGGCGTTTCTTCGCATCAATTTGATGAAGCAAAAAGAGGATTTTCTACTCGTTTTGATGCGAAGCTAGATATGAGAATGAATGTTTATGATACCTTATCTGCATATGATGTTGTTAATACATACAGCGAAAAAAAACTAGCAGATGTATTCCATTTTTATGGAGAGCTACGTAGTTCTAAAATGCTGTCAAAAGCAATTGTTGCTGCTAGAATCGAGGAACCAATAGTAACTATTTTCGAGTTGAAAGAAGTGATTGCTCCATTTGTACCTAAAGCTAAGGCGCATAAAGTATTGGCTCAAATATTTCAGGCCATTAGAATCGAAGTTAATCAAGAAATTGATGCCTTGAAAGAGTTTATAAAGCAAGTGCCAGAAATATTGAATGAAAAAGGAAGGTTGAGTGTTATCTCCTACCATTCTTTAGAAGATAGGCTGGTAAAAAGGTTTATAAGAAACGGAGTTTTTGAAGGTGAACCAGAAAAAGATGTATTCGGAAGGTTTCATACACCATTAAAAAGTGTAGGTAAAATGATTGTGCCAGATGCACAAGAAATTAAGCAAAATAATAGAGCAAGAAGCGCAAAGTTAAGAATTGCAGTAAAAGTATAATGTCAAAATTAAAAGAAAATATATATGATTTATTGAAAGGAAATTTTCTGATCAATGAAGCAGCTTTTGACAATTGGAAGTTCATCATTTTTGTAGTTGTCTTGATTTTAAGCATGATTGCTAGCTCTCATAAAATGGACAATAAGGTAATGCAAATTGCCAAGTTAAGTAAAGAAGTAAAAGAATTACGCGCCGAGTTTGTTGATACACGCTCTAGTGTGATGAAATTAAAATTAGAATCAACCATAGAACAAAAGGCAAAACAATTGGAATTGTCCCCCCCAACAATTCCTCCTTTTGTTATCAAAGTAATCACTAATAAAACAAATTAAACGTGGCAGTAGAAAAGAAAAACATCATTAATAAACTATACTTTGTGTTTGTTTTTGTTGCGCTTTTTTTAAGCGGAATTTTCTTTCGGGTCATAAATATACAGTATGCGCAAGGAGCTAAATACAGAAAGCTTTCTAAGGAAATAACCATTAAAAACGATACTATTTTCCCCAATCGAGGTAACATCTATGCGGCAGATGGTAGTCTTTTAGCCACTTCTATGTCGCGCTTTGAAATTCGAATGGATGCAGTTACAATTTCAAAAAAAATATTCAACGCAGAAGTTTCAAAATTAAGTAAAGCACTAGCAAACATGTTTGGAGACACTTCTACTAACTGGTTGCGTAAATTAAAAAAAGCAAGAGTAAATAATAACCGTTATTTGTTTATTGCAAGAGGTTTGGGTTATAAACAGTACTTAAAAGTTAAAAATTTTCCTGTTTTTAAGCATGGTGTTTATAAAGGAGGTTTTATAGCAAATCAAACAACAAAAAGAGAACATCCTTTGGGTAAGATAGCAGATAGAACTATTGGTTATGATGCCAACGGATCTGGTATAGAAGGTGCGTTTAGAGAACAATTAAAAGGAGAGATTGGATGGCGCATGAAGCGAAAAATAGCCAAAGGGCAATGGAAACCTATTAATGATGTAAATGAAAAAGAACCTATAGATGGTAAAGATATAGTAACTACAATAGATATAAACATACAAGATATTGCTCACCATTCATTATTACGTCAATTAGAATTTTATGAGGCAGATCATGGTTGTGTAGTGGTTATGGAAACCCAAACAGGAGAAATTAAAGCAATTTCAAATTTAGGTAGAACCAAAAGCGGTAAATATTTTGAACGTCTAAATTATGCTATAGGAGAATCTCATGAGCCAGGTTCTGCTTTTAAAGTAATGTCATTAGTTGCAGCTTTAGAGTTAAAAGCGATAGATACCAGTACAGTAGTTGATACCGGAAATGGAAAATATAAAATGCATGGTAGAATTATAAATGATGCTCATCGTGGAGGCTACGGAAAAATTTCAGCTGCCAAAGCGCTAGAAGTTTCTTCAAATATTGCTTTTGCAAGATTGATAGATGAAAACTTCGAAAAAAAGCCTAATACATTTATAAATCAGTTAAAAAAAATGCATCTCAATGACACCTTAGGAACACCAATTATTGGTGAAGGAAAACCCGTTATTCCAGATACAAAACATCCAATATGGAGTAAAAATGCATTGCCTTCTATTGCTTATGGATATAATTTAAAGTTAACACCATTGCAAACCTTAACTTTTTATAATGCTATTGCAAATAATGGCACTATGGTTAAGCCTAAGTTTGTTAAAGAAATTCGTTCGCTAAATACTAATCAAGTAATCGTTTTTGATACCCAAATCATAGATGCTTCCATATGTTCTAGTCAAACTGTAAAAAAAGTACAAAAAGTCTTGAAGAAAGTGATAGAACACGGAACCGCCAAAAAATTATACTCTAAAGATTTTTCTATGGCAGGTAAAACCGGAACAGCAAGAACAGAATACGGAAATTTAAAAGAATGGCTAAAAGACAAAAAATACATATCATCCTTTACAGGTTATTTTCCTTCAGAAAACGCTAAGTACTCATGTATAGTAGTAATTCATAAACCCAAAGTGAAAACGGGTTTTTATGGAGCAGATGTAGCAGGGCCGGTATTTAAAGACATTGCTCAAAAAATTTACACAGTTTCACCTATTAAAGATAAAATAAGAGATTGGCAACCAAAAATTGCAGCGCTAAATCTAGATTATCAAAAATATTTTAAGAAAGAGCAACAAGCATATAAAAAACTTCCAAATACAAAAGGAATGTCTGGTATGGATGCCATTGCTTTGCTAGAAAATCTTGGAGTAAAAGTAAAGACAAACGGAAACGGAAAAGTAATAGCACAATCAATCAAAGAAGGCGAAACCATTCAAAAAGGAAGTACAATTAGTTTAACATTAATGTAGTTTGAAAAATTTAAAAGACATTGTATATAAAGTAGCGGTTGAAGCTGTGTTTGGAACTACAGATTTGACAATAAATACTGTTGCTTTTGATTCTCGAAAAGTGAATCAGCATACCTTGTTTGTGGCACAAAAAGGATTGCACGTTGATGGGCATGATTATATTGATAAAGCAATTTTTTTAGGAGCAGTTGCAGTGATTTGCGAAACGCTTCCGAAGAAAAAACAAACCAATATTACGTATTTACAAGTAAAAGATAGTAATGAGGCTTTGGCTATTGTAGCATCTAACTTTTATGATAATCCTTCTAATAAAATAAATTTAATTGGTATTACTGGCACAAACGGAAAAACTACAGTAGCTACCTTGTTGTTTGAATTATTTCAGAAATTAGGTTATAGTGTCGGTTTGCTTTCAACAGTAAATATAAGAATTAATGATAAAACGTTTTCGACTTTACATACCACACCAGATTCATTAAAAATAAATCAATATTTATCTAAAATGATAGCTGCGGGTGTAGCATATTGCTTTATGGAAGTCAGCTCTCATGGCATTCATCAAAAAAGAACCGCTGGGTTGCATTTTAGGGGAGGTGTTTTTACCAACTTAACGCATGATCATTTAGATTATCATAAAACATTTAAAGAATATAGAGATATCAAAAAACAATTTTTTGATGCTTTGCCAAAAGCAGCTTTTTCATTAGTTAATAGTGATGATAAAAATGGCTTGTTTATGCTACAAAATACCAAAGCTAAACAGTTTACATATGCTTTAAAATCGTATGCTGATTTTAATATTAAAATTCTTGAAAATCAATTTTCAGGAATGTTATTGCATGTAAATACTAAAGAAGTATGGGTAAAGTTAATAGGTAGGTTTAATGCGTATAATGTTGGTGCTGTCTTTGCTGTTGCCATTTTGTTAGAACAAAATGAATTGGAAGTTTTACAAAAAATTAGCGAATTAAATAGTGTAAGTGGACGCTTTCAGTATTTAATTTCAGAAGAAAATATAACTGCTATTGTTGATTATGCGCACACGCCAGATGCATTAAAAAATGTCTTAGAAACAATTAATGATATAAGAACAGGAAACGAAGATGTCATTACCGTTGTTGGTTGTGGAGGTGATAGAGATAAAAGTAAAAGACCCATCATGGCGCATATTGCATCGCAGTTAAGTAACCAGGCAATATTTACCTCAGATAATCCAAGAACTGAAAACCCACAAACCATAATAGAAGAAATGGAAGCTGGTGTAGCACCACAAAATTATAGAAAAACGCTCTCTATTTTAGATCGAGAACAAGCCATAAAAACGGCTGTAAAAATGGCGCAAACTGGCGATATTATTTTAATTGCAGGCAAAGGTCACGAAACGTATCAAGAAATAAATGGTGTTCGTACAGACTTTGATGACTACAAAAAAGTAAATCAATTATTAATCAAACTAAAAGACGCTCATTAATGTTATACTATGTATTTGATTTTTTAGAAAAACAATATCATTTTCCTGGGGCTGGTGTATTTCAATACATCACTTTTCGTTCTGCCTTAGCATTTGCTTTTTCGTTGCTTTTTTCTACACTCTTCGGAAAAAAAATTATCAATTATTTACGTAATAAACAAGTAGGAGAGTCGGTAAGAGATTTAGGTCTAGATGGTCAAATTGCAAAATCTGGTACGCCAACTATGGGCGGAATTATTATCATTTTAGCAACTTTAATTCCGGTTTTTTTGCTTACTAAACTTGATAATGTTTATATTATTATGTTAATAATCACCACTATTTGGATGGGGTTTATTGGCTTTGTAGACGATTATATAAAAGTCTTTAAAAAAGATAAAGCTGGTTTAAAAGGACGCTTTAAAATATTAGGTCAAGTAGGTTTGGGAATCATCATAGGAAGCATGTTATATTTTCATCCAGATGTTACTATGAAGCAAAAATTAGCACCTCAAAATCAACAAGAGCTGTCAGTTAAAGAAGGTAAACTTGTCTTTTTCGGAAAAGCAGAAAAAACACTTAAAACAACGGTTCCGTTTGTAAAAAACAATGAATTAGATTACCAGTCTTTTATATCTTGGTTAGGAGATGATTATAAAAAATATGCTTGGCTTATTTTTATACCAATTGTCATTCTTATCATTACAGCCGTATCAAACGGTGCCAATCTAACAGACGGCATAGATGGATTGGCAGCAGGTTCTTCTGCAATAATTGTTGGTGCATTAGGCATATTTGCATGGATTTCTGGAAACATCATTTTTGCAAATTACCTCAATGTCATGTACATACCACATTCTGGTGAAATGACCATTTTTATTAGTGCCTTTGTAGGTGCTTTAATAGGGTTTTTATGGTACAATACCTATCCAGCTCAGGTGTTTATGGGAGATACAGGTAGCTTAACTATTGGTGGTATTATAGCGGTTTTAGCAATTGCTGTACGTAAAGAGCTTTTAATACCCATTTTAGCAGGCATTTTTTTAGTAGAAAATCTTTCGGTCATGATGCAGGTATCTTACTTTAAATATACACGAAAAAAGTATGGAGAAGGTAGACGTATTTTTAAAATGGCACCATTACATCATCATTATCAAAAATTAGGATATCACGAAAGTAAAATAGTAACCCGTTTTTGGATTGTCGGAATTTTACTCGCAGTCTTAAGTATGGTGACCTTAAAATTAAGATAAGTAAAATGAAAAAATTGGTAGTTCTTGGTGGTGGAGAAAGTGGCGTTGGAACAGCAGTTTTAGCACAACAAAAAGGGTTTCAAGTTTTTGTTTCAGATAAAAATAAAATAAAAAAAAAGTATAAAAACGTTCTTTTACATCATTGTATTCAGTTTGAAGAAGAAAAGCATACGGTTGCACAAATAGTAGATGCAACAGTTGTTATGAAAAGTCCAGGCATACCAGATAAAGTTGCTATTGTTCAGCAGTTAATTGCAAAACAAGTTCCTGTTGTTTCAGAAATAGAATTTGCTAGTCAGTTTACAAAAGCAATGCTAATTGGCATTACAGGGTCAAACGGAAAAACAACAACAACCATGTTGACACATCATATTTTGCAAAAAGCAGGAATGAATGTTTCAATGGCAGGTAATATTGGCGATAGCTTTGCAATGAAAGTTTGTAAAGATCATTACAGTACTTATGTGTTAGAGTTGAGTAGTTTTCAGCTAGATGGCATTGCTAATTTTGCGCCACATATTGCCATTATGACTAATATTTCGCCAGATCATTTAGACAGATATGAATACAAGTTTGAAAATTACATAGCATCAAAATTTAGGATTACTAAAAATCAAACAGCAAATGATTTTTTAATCTATGACGCTGATGATAAAGAAATAAACAATTGGCTTAAAAAACACAAAACAAAAGCGCAGTTATTGCCATTTTCAGTAACAAAGAAATTGGCAAAAGGAGCATTTATAGAGAATAATAAGATACATATACAAATCAATACAGAACCTTACACTATGAGTATAGCAACATTAGCATTACAAGGAAAACACAATGTAAAAAATACCATGGCAGCAGCTATGGCAGCAACATTATTACGCGTTAGAAAAGACACCATAAGAGAAAGTCTAGAGGATTTTGAAGGTGCAGCCCACCGTTTAGAAAATGTACTTAAAATTAATGATGTGCAGTATATAAATGACTCAAAAGCAACCAATGTAAACGCTACCTATTATGCTTTAGAGACTATGAAAACATCTACGGTTTGGATTGTTGGTGGTGTAGATAAAGGCAACGATTATTTTGAATTAATGTCTTTAGTACGAGAAAAAGTAAAAGCAATTATATGCTTAGGAGTCGATAATCATAAAATCATTGATACTTTTCATGATGTTGTAGATTTAATTGTAGAAACAGCAGGCGCAGATGAAGCGGTAAAGGTGGCATATAAAATTGCAAAAAAAGGAGATGTAGTTTTATTATCTCCAGCGTGTGCAAGTTTTGATTTATTTGAAAATTATGAAGATAGAGGAAATCAATTTAAAGAAGCCGTAAGAGCATTGTAATAAATGAGAAACTTGCAAACATATTTAAAAGGAGATTTGACAATCTGGGCACTTATTTTAGGCTTGGCTATTTTCTCTTTTATGCCAGTTTATAGTGCCAGTACAAATTTGGTATATGTTGCACACAACGGTACAACCTCAGGTCATTTGTTTAAACATTTTATGTTATTGGTGTTGGGTTTTGTAATTATTTACACGACACATAAAATACCCTATAAGTATTTTAGTGCGGGCTCAGTAATGTTGTTGCCTTTAGTTATGGGGCTATTATTATTTACTTTATTAAAAGGAAAAACCATTGGTGGCGCCAATGCAAGTAGATGGATTCAGATACCTTTTGTAGGTGTTGGTTTTCAAACTTCCACATTAGCGGGTGTCGTTTTAATGATGTATGTATCACGCTTTTTAGCACGGCATAAAAACAAAGTGATTACATTTAAAGAAAGTTTAGTACAATTATGGTTGCCCGTTGCACTTACCCTCATTTTAATTTTACCAGCTAACTTTTCTACGACCGCAATATTGTTTTTCTTAATCTTATTATTAACGTTTATTGGCGGTTATCCCTTAAAACAAATAATGTATATAATTGGTATAGGAGCTTTTGTTTTAACGCTTTTTATTTTAACCGTTATGGCATTTCCAAAACTAATGCCAAATAGAGTAGACACTTGGAAAAGTAGACTTGAAAACTTTTCTTCGGAAACCTCTCAAGAAGGATACCAAGTAGAAAAAGCCAAAATAGCTATCGCAACAGGAAGCCTAAGAGGTAGAGGTCCGGGAAAAAGCATTCAAAAAAATTTTTTACCACAATCATCATCAGATTTTATTTTTGCAATAATCGTAGAAGAATACGGATTGATAGGAGCTGTGTTGGTCTTATTAACTTATTTACTACTCTTTTTTAGATTTGTTGTAGTCGCTAGAAAAGCGCCCAGTATTTTTGGAATGTTACTTGTTATAGGCGTTGGTTTACCTATTATTTTTCAAGCCATGATAAATATGGGTGTGGCAGTAAATATATTTCCCGTAACAGGGCAAACTTTACCACTTATCAGTAGTGGAGGTACTTCTATTTGGATGACATGCTTTGCAATAGGTATTATTTTAAGTGTTAGCGCAAGTGACGGTAAAGAGCTTTCAAATTTAAACGAAGAAGAAAATCCGTTAGATGTTTTACAACAAGCTTTATGAAAGAAAAAGATTTACATATCATCTTAAGTGGCGGCGGAACAGGAGGTCATATCTACCCTGCAATAGCCATTGCAAATGAAATAAAGTTAAGGTATCCAAAGGCTTCTATTCTTTTTGTGGGCGCAAAAGATCGGATGGAAATGGAAAAGGTGCCACAAGCTGGTTATCCTATAAAAGGTTTATGGATTAGTGGAATTCAAAGAAAACTGACCTTAAAAAACGTATCCTTTCCCTTTAAACTTATAAGTAGTTTATGGAATGCAAAAAAAATAATAAAACAATTTAAACCAAATATTGCCATAGGTACTGGTGGTTTTGCAAGTGGACCTTTATTGATGGTAGCTAACTCAAAAGGGATTCCAACGTTGATTCAAGAACAAAACTCTTTTCCGGGTATTACCAATAAACTTTTAAGTAAAAAAACGCATAAAATATGTGTTGCTTATGATGGATTAGAACGCTTTTTTCCTTCAGAAAAAATAATAAAAACAGGCAACCCAGTACGTCAAGATTTAATTAAAAGTACAGCAAGTAAGTTGGAGGCGCTTACACATTTTGGTCTACAATCAGATGCTAAAACCTTACTTGTTATAGGGGGAAGTCTTGGCGCAAAAGCAATCAATCAATTCATTGCTCAAAAAATACCTTTTTTTAAAGAAAATAAGGTTCAAATACTTTGGCAATGTGGTAAAATATATTTTGATACTTATAAAAATCACCAAACAAAAGGTGTTGTTGTAAAACCTTTTATAAACCGAATGGATTTCGCCTACAAGGCAGCAGACATTGTTATTTCTCGATCAGGGGCTAGCTCTGTTTCAGAATTATGCATTGTTGGTAAACCAGTTATTTTTATTCCAAGCCCAAATGTGGCAGAAGATCATCAAACTAAAAATGCAAAAGCAATTTCAGATAAAGGAGGAGCTGTGTTAATCGCTCAAAAGAATCTTTCAGCACATTTCGAAAAACAGTTTTTAGAACTATTACTTTCAGAAGAAAAACAGCAAACATTAAGTAAAAATATAAAAGCATTAGCGCTACCGAATGCAACTGTTGATATTGTAAATGAAGTAGAAAAATTATTAATAAATAAAAATTAGTGAATTTAAAAAGTGTACATAACGTTTATTTTATTGGTATTGGAGGTATCGGTATGAGTGCGCTTGCACGTTATTTTCATGCTATAGGTAAACAAGTGGCTGGTTATGATAAGACAGCAACCAAGATAACTGCAGCATTGCAACATAGCGCTATTCATGTACATTATGATAAAGCGGTAGATTTAATTCCGAAGCAATTTTTAATTGCAAAGCACACTTTAGTTGTTTATACACCAGCAATTCCAAAGGGTCATCAAGAGTTACAGTATTTTATAAACAATGATTTTACTGTAATGAAACGTGCTGCGGTTTTAGGATTGATAACAATAGACACTTTTTGTCTTGCCGTAGCAGGCACGCATGGTAAAACAACTACTTCTGCTATTTTAGGACATATTTTTAAGGCATCTAATGTAGATGCAACTTCCTTTTTGGGAGGTATTTCTGAAAATTACCATTCAAATTTGATATTAGGTGGTGATAAAACCACTATTGTTGAAGCAGATGAATATGATCGTTCTTTTCTACAATTAGCACCAGATATTGCTTGTGTTACCTCAATGGATGCCGATCATTTAGATATTTACAAAGAAAAATCTGCCCTAGAGGATTCTTTTAGAGCATTTGCTAGTAAGGTCACTAAAACGCTTATTATAAAATATGGGTTGCCTTTAAAAGGAATCACTTTTGGCTTTGAAGAACAGGCAGAATATCAAATAAAAAACATACAAATACAAGACGGTATTTACATTTTTGATGTACAGACACCAAATAATTTTATAAAGTCCATCAAATTTCATTTACCAGGAAAACATAATTTGCTAAATGCTGTAGGCGCCTTGGCGATGGCTAATGAATATGGAATCCCCCTTCCGTCCATTGCCAAGGCTTTACTAAGTTTTAAAGGTGTTGATCGCCGTTTTAGCTACCGTATTAAGCAACATAACCTTGTGTTAATTGATGATTACGCACATCATCCAACAGAAATTGAAGCGGTTTTAGCATCGGTAAAAGAAATGTATCCAAATAAAAAGATACTAACCGTTTTTCAGCCACATTTATATAGTAGAACACAAGATTTTGCTGATGAATTTGCTATTAGTTTAGCAAAAACAGATGCACTTATTTTATTAGAAATTTATCCAGCTAGAGAGATGCCCATAGAAGGAGTTACCTCACAATGGTTACTCAATAAAATAGCTTTAAAAGCAAAGCAATTGGTTTCGAAAAAAGACCTGTTGATGCATATAAAAAAATACGATGCAGATATTATCGTAATGCTTGGTGCGGGAGATATTGGAGTTTTGGTAAATGATGTTAAAAAAGGATTGTTAAATACAGAAAAACAAAACAGTGAAAATTAATTGGAATTACATAAAGGCGCTGTTTTTACTCACTTTAGTTGTGTTTTTGTATAGTTTTTCTTCTAAAAGAAATGCGCAAAAAAAGATTCTAATTTCCGAAGTAAAATTTGAACACGCAGCCAACCTTTTTATGGACGAAACCATGGTTAATAAATTGTTAATACAAAATGGAAGCTCACTTGAAAACCAACCAAAATCTATGGTAGATTTACATGGCTTGGAAAAAAGAATTTTAGCTCACCCAATGGTTGAGAATGCAATTGTTTTCTTGTCTGTTGATGGCGCCCTACAAACGCTGGTAAAACAAAGAACACCCATTGCAAGAATTCAAAGTAAAACAGTAGATTATTATCTAGATAGATTGGGCAAGAAAATGCCCCTTTCTAAAAATCATACAGCTAGAGTGCCCTTGGTGTCTGGTACTATTGACAAAACAGATTGGAAAGTAATTTTGAAATTACTAAAAATAATAAATAAAGATGATTTTCTTAAAAAACAAATTATAGGAATTCATAAAAATGAAAAAAAAGAATTTGAATTAAAAACACGTATAGGTAATCAAACCATTTTAATAGGAGCTGTTAAGGATTTGAAAAGTAAATTCAAAAAATTAAAAGCTTTTTATAACAAAGTAACGCTAGAGAATGGTATTTCAAAATACGTAGTAATTAATTTAAAATATAAAAATCAAGTCATCTGTACTAAAAAATAACTTATGGATACACAAACAATATCAGTTGGATTAGATATCGGCACTACTAAAATAGTTGCCATGATTGGCCGTGAAAATGAATATGGTAAAATTGAGCTTCTTGGTTTGGGTAAAGCCAAAAGTTTGGGCGTTCATAGAGGTGTTGTAAATAACATTACACAAACCATACAATCCATTCAACAAGCCGTAGATGCCGCGGTTGCTAATTCTGGGTTAGAAATTAAGGATGCCGTTGTAGGTATTGCTGGGCAGCATATTAGAAGTTTGCAACACAGCGATTATATTACCAGACCAAATTCTGAAGAAGTTATTAGTGAAGAAGATATTGAAAAACTAAACAATCAAGTATATAAACTTGTAATGCTTCCGGGCGAAGAAATTATACATGTATTGCCACAAGAATTTAAAGTTGACGGACAAGCAGAAATAAAAGAACCTATTGGGATGTACGGAGGGCGATTAGAAGCTAATTTTCATGTCGTTGTAGGTCAAGTTTCTTCAATAAGAAACATAGGGCGTTGCATTAAAAGTGCAGGTTTAGATTTAGCAGGAATTACATTAGAGCCTTTAGCATCTGCAGATGCAGTTTTAAGTACCGAAGAAAAAGAAGCTGGTGTTGCCTTAATAGATATAGGCGGTGGAACAACAGATTTGGCTATTTTTAAAGATGGCATAATTAGACATACAGCAGTAATTCCTTTTGGAGGTAATGTTATTACCGAAGATATAAAAGAAGGTTGCTCTATTATAGAAAAGCAAGCCGAATTATTAAAAGTAAAATTTGGTTCAGCTTGGCCAGGAGAGAATAAAGAAAATGAAATTGTTTCTATACCTGGATTAAGAGGACGTGATCCTAAAGAGATTACCTTAAAAAATCTTTCAAAAATTATACATGCTCGGGTTGTAGAAATTATAGAACAAGTCTTTGTAGAGATAAAAAATTATGGACACGAAGAGGCAAAGAAAAAACTCATAGCAGGAATTGTTTTAACAGGAGGAGGAGCACAACTTAAACATATAAAACAACTGGTAGAATACATTACAGGTATGGATACCCGAATTGGGTATCCAAATGAAAACATAGCAGGAGATTCTACCGAAAGTTTGTCAAGCCCAATGTATGCAACAGCAGTTGGGCTGCTAATGAAAGGTTTAAGAGAAAAGAAAAAAGAACTTTCTGTACAAGAAAAAAAGGTTTCTTTAAATGAAGAAGAAAATACAGAACAAATAGTAGAAGAAGTTTTAGAACAACAAAAGAAAAAATCATTTCTCGAAAAATGGGCAGATAAATTTCGAGAATTTTTAGATAACGCAGAATAAAATAAAAAGATATGGAAGATTTAAATTTTAGCAACATTTCATTTGAAATGCCAAAAAACCAATCAAATGTCATCAAAGTAATTGGTGTAGGAGGAGGTGGTAGCAATGCCGTTAACCACATGTTTTCTCAAGGAATTACAGGTGTAGATTTTGTTATCTGTAATACAGATGCACAAGCTTTGCAGAATAGCCCAATTCCTAATAAAATACAGTTAGGAGCAACCTTAACAGAAGGTTTAGGAGCAGGCGCAAACCCAGAAGTAGGAGAACAATCTGCAATAGAAAGCTTAGAAGAAATCAAAACTATGCTAACCACCAATACAAAAATGGTATTTATTACCGTAGGAATGGGTGGAGGTACCGGAACAGGTGCTGCACCTGTTATTGCAAAAATAGCAAAAGATTTAGATTTGTTAACCATTGGTATTGTAACAATGCCTTTCTCTTTTGAGGGTAAAACTAGAAACGAACAAGCATTAATAGGTGTTGAGAAATTACGATCTTGTGTAGATTCTTTGGTGGTTATCAATAACAATAAATTAAGAGCTGTTTATGGAAACTTAGGTTTTAAAGCTGGTTTTTCTAAAGCAGATGAAGTTTTATCTACAGCAGCAAGAGGCATAGCAGAAGTTATTACCCATCACTATACACAAAATATTGATTTACGTGATGCTAAAACCGTACTTTCAAATAGCGGTACGGCCATTATGGGCTCTGCAACAGCAGAAGGAGCAAATAGAGCACAAGAAGCTATTACAAGAGCATTGGATTCGCCATTACTAAATGATAACCGAATTACAGGAGCCAAAAACGTATTATTATTAATCGTTTCTGGAGTACAAGAAATCACTATCGATGAAATAGGAGAAATCAATGATTATATTCAGACAGAAGCCAAGTCTAACGTAAATATTATTATGGGTATTGGTGATGATGAAGCATTAGGTGATGCTATTGCCGTTACTATTGTAGCAACAGGATTTCATAAAGATCAACAACATGAAATTTCAAATATTGAAGCTAAAAAAATTGTGCATACTTTAGAAGATGAACAAGAAATGGTGTATAACTTTTCTTCTAACACTCCTTTAGATAGTGAAGAAGTAAACAACACTTCAGAAAAAATAATTCATAACCTTGAAGAAATTGAAGAAACAGTTGAAATGGATTTGATTGCCACTTCTGAAATTATTAAAAACATTGATGTTGTTTATGAAGAAGTAGCTGTAGCAGTAGAAAATTTAGATGAATTTGTAATCACATCAGTTGTTGAAAAAGAAGCAGATACAAAAGAAGAAACAGCAGATGTACAAACTACTTTTACTTTTGATTTGCCTCTAGCGAAACAAGAAAAAATAAATGATATCCCTGTTTCTTTTGACGAAGTAAAACCTTCATCAAAAGAAGAAATTGTTCATTTTAATTTAGAAGCTTACGAAACCTTAGAAGAAACGTTAAACGTAGCAAAAAATGAGCAATCAAAACCAGAAGGAAACGAAGAAATGAATTTTGAGCTTAGAATAGAACCTACGGTTTCTAAAGCTACTGAAACAAAAGATTTTGAAGATGCATCTCCTTTAAATTTGACCATTTCAGAATTAAAGAAAACAGCAGAAGTTAGAAAACAAAAACTTAAAGACTTTAATTATAAGTTTAGTAACAATGTGCATCAAAATATTGATGAGATAGAAAAAGAACCAGCATATAAACGCATGGGAGTAGACTTAAAAGAAACACCACATTCTTCAGAGACAACACAGTCTAGAACAACTTTAGGCGTTGATGACAATGATGGTATTCAGTTACGATCTAATAATTCTTTTTTACATGACAATGTAGATTAACAGTGTTTTAAATTAAAAACTAGTAGTGTCCGTCTAAAGACGTAAGACCGTTTCACTATTAGACGAAAGATAAAAGACTTGATTGTAACTATACGATAAACAGTTATTTGAAAATTATTGTTACTGAGAGATAACATAAAATTAAAAAAAAGTAAAAGTAAGATGTCTATTTAAAAAAGCTCTTAGAAACTCTATTAAACATAACTTTTTAGCGTTTTTATAAATTTTAATTGGACAACAATGATTAAAAACAACAACCCGAAGTAGACTAAAAGAGTTGTATTCGGGTTCTTTTTTTTATCTTAGCCAAAAATTACAACAATGAGTTTACAAGAAAATATTATGGCAGCTATGAAAGCTGCCATGAAAGCAAAAGATCAAACAGCATTAGCCGCTTTAAGAGCTGTAAAATCAGCTTTGTTGTTGGCGCAAACAGCCAATGGTTCAAAAGCTACTATTTCCTCAGAAGAAGAAATTAAACTATTGCAAAAGCTAGTTAAACAACGTAAAGATAGTGCAGCTATTTTTACAGAACAAAAGAGAGCAGACCTTGCTGAGCCAGAACTAGCACAGGCAGCAATAATTTCTGAATTTTTACCTGCTCAGATGTCTGAAGAAGAAGTAGAGAAAGTGGTTGTTGATGTTATTGCAACTGTTGGTGCAGTAAACATGAAAGACATGGGAAAAGTAATGGGAATGGTATCTCAAAAATTAGCGGGTAAAACTGACGGAAAAACCATTTCTACGATTGTAAAATCAAAACTAGGTTAATAATTACTGGCCACGTAGTTCAACTGGATAGAATATCAGATTTCGGCTCTGAGGGTTGGGGGTTCGAATCCCTTCGTGGTCACAAATACTAAGTATGTGAATAAGCAAGATAAGTTAGTTAGTAAAATCATCCTTTTTTTATATTTAATTGTTGGGTTTATTCCTTATCAGGATACTACTTTAGATGCAATAAGCACACAATGGCTTTATATTAATATTTTAAATTTAATTAGTTTAAGTTATTTATTTATTCGAAAAAACACTTTTAGTTTTTCGATAGATGGAAAAGCACAAAAAGTTTTTTTTACAGGCACTATCTCATAAAGTGTTTAAGTTTAAAAATCTCGGGATTAAAGCACGCGGAACACAAGACATATTAATTACTGCAACCGATAATCTAAACGGATTTACAGACACTATAAAAACGATGTTTCCTAACTCTGTAACTCAAATATGTGTCGTACATCAAATCAGAAATACGATGCGTTATGTAGTCTGGAAA